>JBEGTZ010000114.1:0-6556 GCA_041179125.1 Pseudomonadota bacterium
CGGTAGTAAAGTTTTATGATGAAGAATCAAACGGCGGTGTTAATGGCGGCATGGTAATGGTGAACAACCAGTCACTGACCGTAGACAGCAACGACTCCACATTGTGGAAAGGCAAAGTTACCGTTCCGGCCGGTGGTATGACTGCTGAAGTGGTCGCGGAAACCGCAGACAAAAAAATCTCACTCAGAGAAAGCGCCAAGCTTTTAAACAAAAAAGACGCGTTAAAACCTTTGGTGATGGGTATTAACCCAGGCACTTACATCTTGATTTACGACCCATTTGCCCACCAAATTGCGAAAGTGAATCTCGCCAATAACCTTTGGAGTGAATACGTCAAAAATGACCAGTTGAAAGGCACGGAAATATTGTTTGACTTCAACTCCAGCAACCAACACGCCTATACCATTATCAACAACAACCAATTAGTGGGCGCGGCCGTAGGCTCCTCAGTGCCTGCTGTTTATTACGCTGGCGCCGTTCCAAAACCTATTGGCATCACTTTTGACGGCACTAACAAACGTGTTCTTACCTTGTCCAACGAAGGGGGTAAATATATCGCCACAGCCGTTGCCACCGATACAAGGGAAGCAAAAGATAACACTGCTTTTGTGAATGCTAAAGCCGCAGAAAAGGCAGGCGAAGAAACTGGTACTAAGGCTTGGGAAGCGCCAGAAGGCACCGTTCAAGGCGATTTCAAACAGTTTAACTTCCACCGCGTAAGCAAAACCTATGTTATCGCTGACGAACGTCAAGTAAGTGGTGTTAAGCGTACCGTGATCCAAGGCTTTACCGAAGGAACTGGCCAGAAGAAATTCGAAGCTGAAGTAGGCCCAGACATCTCTAACATCGCCATCAATAACAATGACGGTATTGTGTATGTCGCAGAGAACAGAAGCTCAATGATGGCCAGCAAGCTGAAGGCAATTAACATCAACACTGGTGCTGTAACCGACTTGGGCGAATCCAAAAATGGCATCACCATCGCCCACTACTCGGACATCCGCATGGATAACAACAAGAAGAAGCTTTACATTGGCGACACTGTAAGCGATTCAATCTATGAAGTTGATCTTGCCAGCAAAGTACTCAGCGAAGTACAAGTAAAAGCCGCTGCTGTTGACACTGGCCCAACAGAAGAAAACTAAGTTGTAAAACACACTAAAAGCCGGTGGAAACACCGGCTTTTTTTTGCCCCGAATTCCACCAGACTCCAGTTGAGTGCCCAAAAGCTGTGTAAGCCACGGATATCGAATAGTGAAAGTTAAACATGCAGGGCAGCCGTTCGAAGCTTTAACATTTGTAACTATTCAGCCTACATCCGTGCGGTAGATTAATTTAAGTAAAAATACCGCTATGGTGTAGGTTGGGCAGTAATGCCCAACGCAGCAGCAGTGTCTTCGATAAAAAATGGTCGCAATGCGGCGCCTTGAAATATCGGCGTACTGGAGAGGGATATGTTGTGTTGGGCATTACTGCCCAACCTTGCTGCGTGCAAACGTGCTGAATAGCTACCGGTTGCGATGATTTTTGTGCTCCATCTGAGATTTTTAGGAAACTACCCATCTAATTTCAAATGGCACTTAAGGCATGTCTTATGACATAAAACACCCGAAGCATTTAACGTGCTTGGGATAAAGCCGCAATGTTTACAGCGCAAACCATATTGAATGAGGATGTTTTTCTTTTTCCGCGCGCTGCGAAAAAAGGTTAACGCTAAACCGCCCAAAACCGATACAGGAACAAACACCAATACCGCTATTTGCGTGAAATAACTCGGCCTAAGTGTATGCAGCAGAATAAACACCAACCCCGCGCCCAAACCAACAAATAAATGCTTGTTTTCAAAGGCGCCCACCGCGTGGAGTTCACGCTCCAAGCGCCTAATGTTAAGCGACTCCTCATCTGAAGCCTGCTCAAAATCTCTTTCTTCGTCGTCTTCCATTTAACCTAGAAACCTCAGTTGAGCGCCCAAGTCTCCATCCAATCTGCACCATAATAAAATCCCTTTGCCAACCCCAACTCCTGCGCCCGCGCCACCAAACTCATCGGTATTTGCACGCGCATCGTGTCATTTAATAACAACTCACAATGGGCCGAAGCCTGCTCTGGCAACCCAAACACATACTGGCCGAATAATTTCCAGCGTGTCATCAATTGATTGCCGACAGCGGAGGTGCTGGCCGAAATAATAAAACGGTCAAAAATACGCGGCGCGCGGTCGTCTTTATGTTCTATCACCAAACTGCCATCGGCAAAAATATACCCGGCCTGCTGGCGATTGCCGTTTTTTTCTAATCCTAATGCCTCTGGGCTGGATAAAAACTCGCGGGCTTCAGAGCTAATCAAGGCGTATGGCCGCCCCGCTTGGCGCAGGGTTAATACCGTTTTTTTCATACTTTTACAACAAGCCTGCACCAGCAGCGATTGGCCAAATAAAGCGCGGCTGCCCGCTAAAAACTGCCCGCCGCCGCCCATGTACTGTTGCTGTAATTGCAAAAACCAGGCTTCTTTTAAATCCGCCAAGGGGCGAATAGGCTTGCCTGCACGCTCGGCACTATGGTTATAAGCCAGGCCTTTGCCGCCCCAGGCTGGGTGCGTTAACAGCTGTACAAAAATGGCATGATGTTGCGCGTTAAACCTATCGGCAGGCAGTTCGGCCAGGGCATTAACAACACCTTGCAGCGCCTGCACATGCAAGCCGGACTGGTCCAAAATACAGGCATCAAAATAACCGGTTAACAACTCAGGCTGATTAAAAACATCTTCGATCAAGCGTGCTGGCATACTTAGTTTCCCCTGTTCTGAAAAAAGACTCTTACGCGCACCCTGAACGGATGACAGGTGCTTTTATAGCCCGCATAATCGGCGCCTATTTGTTCGGATGGTGCCTATGTTACAACTGCTCAACCATACCCCCTTCGCCGCCCAATTGGCATTATTCCCCAATGAAGACGGGCTGGATACCCTGTATGTGGTGGCCAAGGCGCACTTTAACATGGCCAATCCTTTAAGCCTGTGCGATGAACAAACGCCCCCGTTAATGGAAGATATTTATTACGGCGAGCCAGGCCTTTCAAGCCTTAAATACCCCAGCGACTTCCACCCCGGCAAAGCCGCCACCGACATTTTTATGCTCGGCCACGCCTGCTCGCCAAATAAACAACAGGTTTATTATTTGGATGCCAGCCTAACACTCGGCGCAGTCAATAAAACCGTGCGTGTTTGGGGGCCGCGCACCTGGCAAAGCGGCGCACTAAGCCAACCCCAGCCGTTCACCCACATCCCCCTCATTTACGAAAACGCCTACGGCGGGCAGCATATTAAAGAGGGCGACGCGCAAGGCAAAAAAGCTGAAGTGATCGCAGGCGAAGAACGCAACCCTATCGGGCGCGGGTTTTTAGGCCGCCAAGATGCCGCCTTGTTTGACGGCCAAGCCGCGCCCAATCTGGACGACCCACACAACCCGCTGCGCCAACTAGGCGACACCCCGGAGCCAGCCAGCTTCGGCCCCAAAGCCCCGGCCTGGCTGCCGCGCCGCGCCTTTGCAGGCACCTACGACGAAGCCTGGCAGCAGAACCGCGCGCCATTTTTGCCACTGGATTATTCGCCCCGCTTTATGAATTCCGCCCACCCAAACTTAATAGCCGATGGCTTTTTGAGCGGCGGCGAAGAAGCCAAAATCATCGGCATGCACCCATTGGGCGAATTGCAGTTTCAAATCCCCAAACTCACCCTGCGGGCGGAAATAATTATGGGCGCCACCACCCACACGCCGGAGTTCCAATTGGAGAGCATCTTGCTAGAGCCTAACCAGTTACGCTTCAGCCTAACCTATAAAACCCGCTTAATCTGTGATAAACAGGCGCTTAACATTCGCCAAGTGACGCTGCACCTCCAGCGCTAGTGTAAAAAAATCAGTCAGGATTCTTATGCCACAAACTACATTTGCCAATATGCGCGGTATCGTCCACAAAGGCTCAGGCGGCATGAGTGCTGTATTCCCGGACGTTTGCAAAACCCCCACCCCCGCAGGCCCCGTGCCCATCCCCTACCCCAACATTGGCAAAGCCTCCGACACCATGAAAGGCCCCACCTCGGTGAAAACCGATAAACAAATGCCGATGGTAAAAGGCGCCGTGTACATCATGAGCACCGGCGACGAAGCGGGCAGCGCTATGGGCGTCATCAGCAATAAAATTAAAGGCGAATGTGAATTTATGCTGTATTCCTTCGACGTGAAATTCGAAGGCAAAAACGTCTGCCGCATGGGCGACCCGTTATTCCACAACAACAAAAACATCATGGGTTAAACGTGAGCGCAGCCTTTAACCACATCACCCAACAAATGGCCGATAACGCGAGTTTCCTCTGGGTGCTGCGCAATCGCCAACGGCGCGAACCACACGTCTACCCGGAGCACATTGCAGAACTCGACGGGCGTATTCAGGCCAATTTAGACGGCTTATTGCTTTATGGGGAAGAAGCCTGGGCCATAGCGCAAGCCAACGGCGAATTCCCCCAGGGTGGAGAGGCGTTTTGTTTAGGTGTGTTGGCGTTTAGCGGTGAAGATGTAAATAAAATCCAATACGCCACCGAATTCGGCCTACAAAACCCCGACACCTTTAAAGGCCTAGCCAGCTGCTTAGCCTGGCTACCAGGAATCAAAGTTCACCCCTGGCTTACCCAATTCTTCCAAAGCAAAAACCTCGACCACAAACGCCTCGCACTTGCGGCTTGTAGAATCAGACAAGAAGACCCCGCCGGGTTTTTAACGCAAATTCTTGAGCGCGAGGATTGTTTAAGCCACGCGCCTTTATTGGCGGAAGCCCTGCGCGCTGTTGGTTTTTTTAAACGCGCAGACTTAGCCACCCGCGCAACAACTTTTTTAACCCACGCAGACCCACAGGTTGTGTTTTGGGCGGTTTATGCCGGTTTGCGGCTGGGGCATTTATCTCCAGTCGAAATGCTAAAGTCCTATTGCACCGCTGAAGATGAAAATCTAATCCACCTCGCCCCACGCGCCTTATTTATGACCATGTGTCATTTACCCCTTGATACCGCTCGCAGTTGGATTGGCGAATGGGTAGAACAGGGCTTATTGCGCACCGCAGTGCAAGCCTGCGGGTTTTTAGGTGACGCCGTGGCGCTGCCCTGGCTGACAGAAGAAATGGCTAACCCCGAATTAAACCGCCTTGCGGGGGAAGCTTTTTATCTGATTACCGGCCAACAACCACCGCGCGCATCAACACCAGAACAAGACGAATCGGACGATACCAACCTTGAAGATAATAATTTACCCTGGGCCGATTCAATCGCCTGTTCAGCGTTATGCAGCAGCGGCAACCTAACAATCACCACCCACTTTAAAGCGCAATTATTAAATAGAGCACTTGGTGAGGCGTTTTCAGCAATGAGGTATCAGCGCATAGCACAGTGGCTAAATGTTTAAACTAATCGACTCAATAATCTTGTGCAGGTTAACCCTACGAGACGAACCAATGCCCAGCATTAGTTTTTTTATTCATCAACCCACACAAGCCCAATAACCATGCCCACTATTTATATTGCTGCAACCGGCATGATTACACCGGTAGGCCAAAACACCGCCAACACCCAAGCCGCCATTGCAGCGGGAATCAGTGCCAGCGCCATTTCAATTCACTACAACAAAAATTATTCACCCATGCGCATGGCATTAATTCCAGAACAGGCCTTGCCCCCATTAAATCCACTGTTAGATTCAGTCGGCCTTAGCCCTCGCCAAAAGCGCCTGTTGCGAATTGCCACGCCCGCTTTAATTGAAACAATTAGTCAATTACCACCGGCTAGCCCACCGGCACTGTTTTTAGCCTTGCCCGAATCTATTCCCGGCTGCCCGTTTATCGCCCCCGACAACTTTTTAGTAGCTCTGGAAACTCAATCTGGGGTGACACTCAACAAGGCCGTCAGCAAAATTTTTTCTTCAGGCCGCGCCGGGGGAATTGAGGCGATAAAGGCTGCGATAGATTTTTTGTCTGACAGCGGTAGTGCGGTGGCACTGGTGGGGGGAGTAGATACCTACGCCGATCTGTTATTGTTAGGTGTACTGGATAGCGCCAACCGTATTCTTGCAGACAATATCTCCGATGCATTTGTACCCGGCGAGGCCGCCGGTTTTTTATTATTAGTCAGTGAACAGGCTAAAAATTACCTGCCACATCCGCCCAAAGCCATTATCTACCCACCTGGGATTGCCTCTGAATCCGGCCACCGATACAGTGACGAAGCCTACAGAGGGGATGGCCTAGCACAGGCCTTTACTCAGGCCATCCAGAATGGCCAAGCAAATTTAATAGAGTCGATATTTTCCAGTTTAAATGGCGAAAGTTTTGGCGCCAAAGAGTTGGGTGTGGCTTTTATACGAAATAAATCGGCATTCGCAGCCCAGGCAAAAACAGAACACCCGGCTGATTGTATCGGCGATGTTGGAGCCGCATTTGCGCCCATTCTTATTGCTAATGCGTTGTATACACAAAACACTAGCCAGTTATGCTACTGCTCCTCTGAAAATGCCAAT
>JBEGTZ010000115.1:0-8901 GCA_041179125.1 Pseudomonadota bacterium
AAAGCTTAAAAAACATTGAAGTCAGTATTAATTCAGCCCCCGCAATTAGCCTTGTGGAATCCCTAACCGGCAATCAATTTAGCTATTATTTATCGCCTAGCCAGCTTAATAATGGTGATAACTCCCTGGTTGTCACCATTACGAACAGCCAAGGGTTATCCGATAAAGTAAAAACTGTTTTCACCTATGAAAAACCTAGCCTGGCTACTTTATTGTTAACACCCGCGCATGACACCTACGCAAGCGGAGATGTACGGGTAACGGGTATGGTCTATTCGGCCACAACGCTAAATTCGGTGGTGTTAAATACCAGCAATCAAACCAGCAAAAATATTTTAGCGAATATTAAAGAAGAACATTTTTCAGTTGTCATGAAGCCGTCCGAATTATTAGGCGCCACACTGCCTTCGCCAGAGGGCAAAACCGTACGGTTAACCTTGGCGGCCACCTCTTCTGTCGCTGAAAACAAAACCACGCATTCATTTACCTATTTTCCTATTTCAACACATGTCCCCGGTGGTGATTTAGTCGTTATCAACGATTTGGATCCTTTTTATTCGAAAATTAATTCGGCTAACAATATTCAGTTTGCATTAAACCTAGTGAACTTTAAAACACCCGGAAAACCGCGCTCCAATGCAAAGCAAATTGTATTTGATGCGGAATACGGTACGGCGGGTGATAATTACCACGCTTTAGGCAAGCTCTACCAAGCCAATGATTGGAAGCTTACGGTATTTGAAACCGAATCAGGCTCCGCTGCTGTTACCACTGCTTTTTATAAAGCGATACCCGAAGATGTAAAAGTGATTTTTTTATGGGAGCCGCGCAGTATATTTACCGAGGCCAAAGTGGCCGCGCTGAAACAATTTGCCGCAGAAGGTGGCCGTTTAGTATTTATGGGTGAAGGCCCTGCGCACTACTCGGCAATTGATAAAGTGGAAAATAATTTATTTAAACAGTTAGGGCTTCAGCTTAAAGCCAATTCTGATAACGCAGGCTTTAGCGGTACGCTGGCTGTTTCTGGTGTGCCGCACCAATTGCTGGTGGGTGTTAAAACACTAGAAATGAATGTACCCGCCTCGTTAAGTCTGGGCCCCAATGATGTTCCCTTGGTCGCTGACGAGAAGGGAAATGTGTACATTGCAGTTGCCCGCATTGACGTCACCAATAAGCCATAAGCACCACGGCTGCCGCCTGTTCTAGGGCATAAACTCAAAGGGGTAGGGCAGTGAATGTAACTATGGTCTATGCTCAATTTTGACGGGTTGCTTAACGTTTTTTGAAGTCTCAGAGCGCTGTAGCCTGAGCCGTTGATGTTTAGGGTTAGGCTGTGGTGCATTATCGCGACGGATCGCCTAAAGTTATATAAGATTCCCGCTGCTCAATTGTGCCCACTATTAAATCTATGGTTTTTTATAGGTGTATATAGCTGAATGAAAAAGCACAGTTGAATTGGACCGGATTTGTAAGGTAAGTCGTATTTTAGACATCTGGCAGTGCTGGGTGTTTGGTTAAATATCTGTTGGAGGACTAAATATGTCAATTAACTCGTCAATATCGTCGGACGGACGCATACTCACCATTGCCGTTGATGGCCGATTTGATGCAGGTTTGCTAGATGAATTTCGCTCGTGTTATGAAAGCGTTGTTAGAGATGGCCCTTTGCATTTTAATGTAGATTTAAAACGGGCCGAATACCTTGATAGTTCGGCGTTGGGAATGTTGTTAGTGCTGCGTGACTATGCGGGCGGCGAAAACGCATCTATTACCATTTCTAACTGCTCACCCGAAGTTAAAAAAATATTTGCCATTTCTAGTTTTGAAAAATTATTTACCATTCAGTAAACCTAGAAATCTCAGTTGAACACCCGCGTCTGCGCAAGTTCTTGATGCGTCGAGTGGAGGTTGAAAATTTTGAACAAACGATAAGGTTGCTCTTCATTTTTAACTACCACTGTTTTCACTAATTGCTTACACAGCTTTTTGGCGCTCAACTGAAGTTTCTGGGGTAAATAAATCACATCGTTAAAAATGTGTGGTTAACATGGATAACGTATAGTTCGATTTGGCTCGACTGGAATTGTGCGGGGCTGCTGTGAGCAATAATATTTCACCATCGCCGATAAAAGTGCTTATCGCTGACGATTCGCCGGTTGATCGGTTCATCCTGCAAACCATGCTCGAACGCTTAGGTTACAAGGTTGTATTGGCCGAGGATGGTCAGCAGGCATTCGATAGTTTTGTGCGTGAAAAACCTGATTTAGTTTTTTTAGATGTGCTGATGCCCAACATGGACGGTGTAGAAGCTGCTTCCCACATTAAAGAAGCGGCGGGCGATGATTTTATTCCTGTCATATTTTTAACCTCCCTCGTTGATGCACCTTCACTGGCACGCTGTTTGGACGCGGGCGGCGATGATTTTTTATCTAAACCCTATAACCAAATAATTATCGAAGCCAAAATAAAAGCTTTTAGCCGTATGCGGGTAATGAATAAAACCCTCAGCCTGCAAAAAGACTTGATTGAGCGCAATAATAAACACCTGTTGCAAGAGCAAACCATTGCCAAACAGGTGTTTGATAAAATTGCCAATACCAGCTCATTAAACTTGTCCATCATTCGTTATTACATGTCGCCTATGGCGGTATTTAATGGCGATATATTACTGGCAGATGTTAGCCCCACCGGCAGTTTAATGGTGTTGTTGGGGGATTTTACGGGGCATGGTTTGCCTGCCGCCATAGGCTCAATGCCAATGGCATCTATTTTTTATGGCATGGTCAATAAGGGTTTTGGCATGTCGGAAATCCTGCGTGAAATAAATTCCAAACTGAATAAAACCCTGCCGATGGGGTTATTTTGCTGCGCCACTTTTTTGGATATTAATTTCCGCAAAAAACGTCTTTT
The DNA here is from genome assembly GCA_041179125.1 of Pseudomonadota bacterium. Taxonomy (GTDB): domain Bacteria; phylum Pseudomonadota; class Gammaproteobacteria; order Pseudomonadales; family Cellvibrionaceae; genus CAMCXE01. The sequence goes on from JBEGTZ010000115.1 coordinate 2,911, forward strand.
GGTGTGGAGTGGTGGTTTGCCGGATGGCGCTATTTATCGCTCTGGCGGTAAAAAATTTGAACGGCTTTCCTCGCGTAATTTGCCACTGGCTATTTTATCTGGCCAAAGTTTCAAAGCTGAAGCCGTTCGTTATGCCTTGGAGCCTGGTGATCGAGTTTTGCTTTGGTCGGATGGAATACAGGAGTCACGCAACGCGGACGGTGTGATGTTTGGTGAGGAGCGATTAAATGCGCTGCTAGAGCAAGAGCTTGATGCGGCGCATATTTTTGATGATATTTTGCAAAAAGTACAACACCATATTGGCGAAGGTGAGCGCGATGATGATGTATCCCTAGTGGATGTTCGGTTTCCCAGTGAGCAAGAAGCCGCTGAAGTAGAAAAACAAGGTTCGCGCGGGCGTGGTTGTTTGCAGGATTGGTCGTTGGATTTTCGCCTTGAGGCCAGCTCCCTGCGGGTTTTTGACCCCATGCCTTTGTTGCTGCACATTACCTCTGAGGTGCCGGGGCTGCGCAAAAGTAACTCTTCTTTATTTACCGTAATTTCTGAGCTTTTTAATAATGCCATTGAACACGGCATATTAAATTTACAATCCAGCGTAAAAAAATCCCCTCAGGGGTTTGCTGAATATTATCGCCAGCGTAAAGAAGGGCTGGAAAACCTACCAAAAAACTGTTTTATTGTTTTGGAGTTCACCCATAAAATTGAACCCGATGGGGGTATTTTAGGTATTCGAGTGCGCGATAGTGGCGCGGGGTTTTGCCCTGATGAAACCGAAGCTACACCAGGCGGTGTTCCTATTTATCATGGAAGAGGTTTTACTCTATTGCGCAGTATGTGTGAATCCATTACGGTACACCCACCTGGTAATTGTGTTGAGGCAACGTTTCGATGGGTGGCGGAGGATTAAAATATGCGTGAAGAGCCTTCATTGAGTGAGGAAATTCTCGGAGAATTGCGCGAATTATTGGCAGATAATTTTGATGAATTAATTGATCGGTATATAACAGATACCCAATCAAGATTCAATTTACTGCAACAGGCAGTAATAGAAATGGATTTTAAAGCAATCAATTATGAGGCGCATGGAATTAAAGGCAGCAGCCGCAATATGGGCGCTAATCCATTGGCTAATATTTTAGATAAGCTGGAACTCTTAGGGCGCGAACACAATGCGCACAATGTGGCGGATTTGTTGGAGGAGGCAAAAACCGAATACCAACGTGTTGTAAATGGCTTGGCGCATTATCGCACCGCTTAATTACGCAGCCTTGCCACGAAAAAGCCGTCCAGGACGTCCATCATGTCATTGAATCTACTTAACTATTCATCATATTTTCTATTTTAGTGTCTCATTCTTGTGTAGGGGCGCAATTCATTGCGCCCAATTAAAGCTGGGGCAATCATCAACCAGGCGCGATGAACAGGGTGAGATGGTGCGGACATTCTTTAATACGCTGAATAGTTACATGCAATTAACTTTTAGCCCAGCGTCTGTGGGTGTAGAATTCCGGGCATTTTTGCCCTGATGAGAAACCACAATGCCTACTATTATTCGTCAAGACGACATCATCACAAGCGTTGCTGATGCATTACAGTTTATCTCTTATTACCATCCCATCGATTTTATTCAAGCCCTTCACCAAGCGTATCTGCGCGAAGAAAACCCCGCCGCAAAAGATGCAATGGCGCAAATTCTGATTAACTCGCGTATGTGCGCCCAGGGCCACCGGCCTATTTGTCAGGACACCGGTATCGTTACTGTATTTGTGGAAATGGGCATGGATGTACATATTGAAGGCGATATGAGTTTTGATGACATCATTAATGAAGGTGTGCGCCGCGCTTATATGCAGCCGGATAATATTCTGCGCGCATCCATTTTGGCCGACCCGGACGGCGCACGTAAAAATACCGGGGACAACACCCCTGCGGTTATTCACTACAAAATTGTGCAGGGTAATACCATTGATATTCATGTGGCGGCCAAGGGCGGCGGCTCTGAAGCCAAGACCAAATTCGCCATGCTAAACCCCAGCGATTCGGTGGTGGATTGGGTGTTAAATGTGGTGCCGCAGATGGGCGCTGGTTGGTGCCCGCCGGGTATGTTGGGCATTGGTATTGGCGGCACGGCGGAAAAAGCCATGTTATTAGCAAAGGAATCCCTGCTTGAGCCTGTAGATATTCAAGAATTGCGCAAGCGTGGTGCCTCTAACCGCGCTGAAGTATTAAGGTTGGAATTATTCGATAAAGTAAATGCCCTGGGCATTGGCGCCCAAGGTTTAGGCGGCCTTACCACTGTTTTGGACATCAAAGTTAAAGATTACCCCACCCATGCGGCCAACAAGGCGGTGGCTATTATCCCCAACTGCGCCGCCACCCGGCACACCCATTTCACACTGGACGGCAGTGGCCCGGCGTTACAAGAGCCGCCCCGCCTTGAGGATTGGCCCGAGGTGAGCTGGGAAATCGGTGATACGGTTCGCCGCGTCAATGTGGATACCGTAACCCGCGCCGATATTGCCACCTGGAAAACCGGCGAAACCATTTTGTTATCCGGCAATATTCTCACCGGGCGCGACGCTGCCCATAAACGCCTCACCGATATGATTGCCCAAGGCGCGCCTTTACCGGTGGATTTAACCAACCGGTTTATTTATTACGTAGGCCCTGTGGACCCAGTGCGCGATGAAATTGTTGGCCCAGCAGGCCCCACAACCGCCACGCGTATGGATAAATTTACCCGCACCGTGCTGGAAAAAACCGGCCTGATGGGCATGATTGGTAAGTCCGAGCGCGGCCCAACAGCCATTTCAGCGATTGCAGACAATAAAGCGGTCTACCTTATGGCGGTGGGCGGCGCCGCTTATTTGGTATCTAAGGCGATTAAATCGGCCAAGGTTGTGGCCTTCGCTGATTTAGGTATGGAAGCTATTTATGAATTTGGCGTGCAGGATATGCCGGTGACAGTGGCCGTTGATACTACGGGTGAATCGGTACATATCACCGGGCCAAAATTTTGGCAGGCTAAAATCCAAGAGCAAATACTGGCAGTGCCGCAATCTTAAGCTGTTCGTGTTGGCTTTGCGCTCAACCTAAAACTAAAGGTTTCAACCTATAAACCTCAGTTGAGCGCCCAAAAGCTGTGTAAGTCACGGGTATCGAATGGTGAATGTTAAAAATGAAGGGCAACCTTATTGGTTGTTCGTTTTTTTAACATTTTCTAGGCGAATCAAGGGGTTGCGCAGACTTTTGTGATCCAACTGAGGTTTTTAGGTTCAAGGTTGGGCGCGTTGTTTTAACCTAATAACGTTGCAACGGCAGGGGCGTTTTTTGAAAAACAAAAAACCCAATTTAATCCGCACAGGCTAAAAACAAACCTCTATAACACCGCGAGTGTGCGCCAACGCGCATGTACAAAATTTAACCAAAATACGATTGTGCTGAATGGCCTGCGGTGGTCTACTGTCTCCTAAATTGCCTCGTAGAGATAACCAAAAACTTCATTTGATGAATCTACAGAGATTTTTCAGCGCCTGAGATGCGCCCGCTTCAGGTTCAGAAACGGCAAATCGAATACGCGAGTTGTGAAGAGTGTAAATAGAGTGTTTATTGCGATACGCCGTTTAAATATCAGTGCAAAATTAACCTTGATGTGTGTGTTAACCACGGCCATCGCACTGTTTTGTGTTTTGCTTGGGTTTATTTTGCAGGATTTACGTCTGGTTAAAAAACTTAAGGAAGAACAAATTAATACGGAGCTAACACTGTTAAGTAATAACTTATCAGCACTGGTAGCCCAGGATGATACCGCAGCCATCAATGTGGTGGTGCGGCACAGTTTAAGTCGGCACAGCATTGTTGCCATCTGGGTGCAAGATCAAGACGGCGGTTTAATTGATTCTTATCCTGCGCACCTTCAAACCATGGATGATTTTAATAAATTCCCTAAAACCCACACCAGCAGTGAATACAGCATGCAGTGGGTGCAGCGCGAATTAACCTCCGGCAATTTACCCTTGGGTGAGGTATTCGTTTGGGTAACGAATGCCGACGTAGAAACCCGAGGCGAACAATTGCGTTACTACGCGTTATTAGCATTTGGATTTGCTTTGTTGTTGTCGGTTGTTGTTGGCTGGCTGACACAAAAAATAATATCAGCCCCACTAAAAACACTGCAAAAACTCTCGCAAAATATTATCGAGTCCGGTGATTACAGCCTGCGCTCTGCCCTGCAAACTCAGGACGAAATAGGGCAGTTATCCCGTGCGGTGGATCGAATGCTGTGTCAAATTGAGCAGCGCGATGCCATGTTGGAAGGGCAGGTGGCGGCCCGTACAGAAGAATTACAGCAATTGGCGGATGATTTTCGTTACCGTGCGCTGCACGATATTTTAACGGGTTTACCTAATAGAGCATTTCTGGCGGAAGAGTTTTCCCGCGCTGTTGCCCATGCCAAACGCGTCAATAAAAATTTTGCACTGCTGCTGTTGGATCTCGATAATTTTAAAACTATTAATGACAGCTTCGGCCATGATGTGGGCGATGAATTATTAAAACAGGTGGCGGTGCGGATGCGCAGTGTATTGCGCGGAGAAGACATGATTTGTCGCCTGGGCGGCGATGAGTTTGTAGTATTGGTGGAGGACGTTGAAGAGGCTGAACATGTGCGCAGTGTGGGCGGTAATTTATTGCAAACTCTGCATTCTGAAATGTGGCTTGGTGGCCGCTCTATGCGTTTAAGCGTGAGCATTGGCGCGGCTATTTATCCTGAACATGGGCTTGAATTATCCCATCTTAACCGCGCAGCCGACATCGCGATGTACCGAGCAAAAGAAACCGGTAAAAATCAAATTGTTATTTATGCCGCCCACATGGAACAAAAAGCACTCTACCGTATGCTGGTGCAAAATGATTTGCGTGATGGCATGTTGCGCGATGAATTAACCGTGTATTTTCAGCCGCAGGTTGATGCCGGCTTGCATCGTTTACGCGGTTGCGAAGCGCTAGTGCGCTGGGAGCACCCGGTTGAAGGATTTTTAGTGCCGCAAATATTTTTAAATTACGCCGAGGAACACGGGCTTATTCGCCATTTGGATTATTATGTGCTGCGTAAAGCCTGTGAAGCCTGTATGCGTTGGAAAAAAGAATTGGGCGCAGAAATTCCCATTAGCGTTAATTTTTCCGGCACGCATTTTCAATCCCGTGCGCTGTTGGCCAGCATTAAAGAAATTCTAAACACTTCCGGTTTGCCCGCACGCTTGTTAATGGTGGAAATTACCGAGGGTGTACTCATTGAAGACCCTATTACGGCCAGGCAATTATTGGCTGAAATTCGCGCATTGGGCGTGCGTATTGGTTTGGATGATTTTGGCGCGGGCTATTCAACCTTAAATTATTTGCGCACCTTGGAAGTGGACACCGTAAAATTAGATCGTTCTTTTTGTCAGTCGGTACACAGTGACGCAAACGAATACCGCATGACTAAAGGTATTATTTCCTTGGCGCGGGATTTTGGTGTGGAGTTAATTGCTGAAGGCGTAGAAAACGCTGATCAATTACATGTGTTACAGGAATTGGGTTGTGATTATATTCAAGGGTATTATTTTTCAAAACCATTGGCGGAGGCGGAATTTATTGCTTGGTGCCGAAATTTTAACGTGCAGCCGCAATTGGATTTTGCATTGTGAGGACTATTAACAATGGGTGATGTTATTGCGTTTAAACGCCCCACACCATGGGAAAAACACAAGGGGAAAACTCTTTGCCGCGAGGGATTCCATAAATGGGTAGTGGAAAAAAATAAACAATTTGATGTTAAACAAGGAAAGTTGGTCACACTCTACCGCTGTGCTCGCTGTGGTGAAACTAAGGTTCAAGCGCACTAACATACGCTGCCCATAAAGCGCAGTCGTACGCATCTGAGGTGTTTAGGTTAGCCGATCCCGTAAAAAACCATTTCACAGTAAAGCCGCCCCACAATGCAGTCATCTC
>JBEGTZ010000116.1:0-5465 GCA_041179125.1 Pseudomonadota bacterium
GGATGTAGGCGATGGTGATGTGGCTTATACGGGTGAGACCCAGCGTTGTGAGCCCATTAAAAATGGTACGTCTTATTTCTATTATTGGCGCCCTGAAGTATATGCGGGCAAAGAAATCCAAGATTGGTGGGGTAAGCCCCGTCTTGAAATTGAGGTGGGCGGGCAGTTAAAAGAGCGGCACATCAACCCGCGCCAGGAGGGTGTGACCGGTTATAAAGAAACCTACACCTGGTGGTACACCGGCATAGGTTTTTCGTTAGAGTTGCTGGGTAATGAAGATTGGTATTGGCGCAGCGGGTTAAATTACCGCACGCTGATTCAACCTAAAAATGACACAGATGTCGCCAAGCGCGACATTCCTTTGGGGTCTTCATCCAGTATCGGCTGGTTGAACAGTGTTTACTGTAATTTGGGGGAAGAGTTGTTTGCCGGTATAGAGGTAAATGTGACCCAAACTGATATGGATCGCAGCCGGGAGATATATGACGGTGAGAAAATTACTGAAACTGAAGAAACAACCACTAAGACGCCAACTTGGATTGCGCAGCCTAAATCTAAATGGCGCGATGTGAGTGTGCGTTTTGCGATGAGCAAGCGGTTTGATTTTTAGGCGGTTTTTTAGTCGCTCATAGTGCCTGCCGGCATCCTTTGTCCTAGTGAGTACAGGCAAATGGATTGTCGGAAGAGGCTTTGTTTCTGGCGCGTGGTTCCCTAGCTGAGTAGTTAACCTAGGAACCTCAATTGAATCACCCAAGTCTGCGCACCCCTCAGGCAGTATCTAGCAAAAGTTTAAAATTCCGAACAACCAATAAGGTTGCCCTTCATTTTTAACTTTCACTATCTGCTACCCGTGGCTTACACAGCTTTTGGGCGCTCAACTGAGGTTTCTAGGGTTAAAACAATAAAGCTAGCCTTCTTTGTACTCCAGCCGCGCCAATAGCCCATCCAGTTCGTCTAAGTTTTTGTATTTCAGCACTAATTTCCCTGCTCCCCGTGCGGAGTGTTGCACTTGCACCTTTACGCCCAAACACCCTGTCAGCCCATCTTCGAGTTTTTTCAAATCGGGCGCTACCGCTTTGGGTGGATCTACTTTGTCCATCGCGGCTTCTTGCTGGGTTTTGCGCACTAGGGCTTCGGCTTGGCGAACACTTAAGCCACGGGCGATGATCTGCCGGGCCAAAGCGCTTTGCTGGGCGGATTCTAGGCTTAGCAGACAGCGGGCGTGGCCCATTTCTAGGTCGCCGTGCTCCAGTAACGTGCGCGCTTCCTGGCTGAGGTTGAGTAGGCGTAGGCTGTTGGATACGGCGGCGCGGGATTTGCCTACGGCGTCGGCCACCTGTTGGTGGGTGAGCTCGAATTCGTCTTGCAGGCGTTTGAGTGCAACGGCTTCTTCCACGGCGTTGAGATCTTCCCGTTGAATGTTTTCGATCAGCGCCATTGCTATGGCGGTTTCGTCGGGCACGTCGCGGATGATGGCGGGGATGCGGTCGAGGCCAGCCAGTTGGACGGCGCGCCAGCGGCGCTCGCCTGCGATGATTTCGTAGCGTTCGGGGCCGATTAGGCGCACTACGATGGGCTGCATCACGCCTTGGGCTTTGATGGAGTCGGCCAGTTCTTGTAGGGATTCGTTTTGAATATCCCGGCGCGGTTGGTATTTGCCGCGCTGTAAGAATTCCACCGGCAGTTCGGCGTATTTGCCGTCCATGGGGCCTGCGTCGGGCACCGGCACGGCGGCTACGTTCATGGCGGCTTTGATGGCGTCGCTGGGGCTTTTGTTGACGCCACCTAATAATGCATCAAGGCCGCGACCTAGGCTTTTACGTTTCATTTTGAGTTATTTCCTTCGTAGAGTTCTGGGGCTTTTGTTGACGCCATCTATTAACAACTGACAAGGCATCAAGGCCGCGACCTAGGCTTTTACGTTTCATTTAGATTAATTTTTTAAAAATGTCAGGGCGCTACGTCGAGCAGTGGCTCGTTGATGGCTTCATTTTGGCGGATGATTTCACCGGCCAAGGCCAGGTACGCCAGGGCGCCTTTGGATTGTTTGTCGTAGGCCAGCACGGGTTTGCCGTGGCTGGGGGCTTCGGCTAGGCGCACGTTGCGCGGTACGCAGGTGCGGTAGACCTTATCGCCAAAAAACTCGGTTAATTGGGCGGAGACATCGGTGGTGAGGCTCATGCGCGGGTCGAACATGGTGCGCAGTATCCCCTCTATTTTTAGCCTGGGGTTGATGCTGGCCTGTACTTGGTTGATGGTGTTGACCAGGGCGGATAGGCCTTCCAGGGCGTAGTACTCACACTGCATGGGGATGATGACGCCTTCGCAGGCCACCAGGGCGTTGACGGTGAGCATGTTGAGGGACGGCGGGCAGTCGATGAGGATGTAGTCGTAGAGGTTGTTCACCAGTTGCAGGGCTTTAAATAGGCGCTGTTCTTTGTTGGGCAGTTTGAGCATTTGTACTTCGGCGGCGGTGAGGTCTCCGTTGGCCGCCAACACGCTAAAGCCTGCATCGCGGGAGTAAATACTGGCGCTGGCGACATCTGTGTGCCCCATTAATACGTCGTAGACGGTGTGCGGGGCACTGTTTTTGTCCACGCCGCTGCCCATTGTGGCGTTGCCTTGTGGGTCCATGTCCACCAATAACACGCGCCGTTTGGTGGCGGCTAATGAGGCGGCCAGGTTGACACAGCTGGTGGTTTTGCCCACTCCGCCTTTTTGGTTGGTAATTGCGTAGATTCTGGCCACAGGTTAAGTCTCGTTAGAGGCGGATTTAGAGGCGATTAGTGCAAGCAAACAGCGTTCGGCATCCAAACCGGGAACCGTCAAAGAAATATGTTCACGCAGGTGAATAGACGGCGGCAGACCGGCTAATTCCGCTTCGGGGTAGACGCCTTTCATCGCCCAAAAAGTGCCGCCGGATTTTAATAGGTGTGCGCAGTTTTTTGTCATGTCCACAAGCGATGCGAAGGCGCGGCTGACGACGCCATCATAGAGTTCTTCGGGCTGATGGGCTTCCACCCGGCAGTTGTGGATCTGCACATTAACAAGACTTAAGTCTGTTTTCACCTGAAATAAAAAACGGGTTTTTTTACCGGCGGAATCCAGCAGGGCCAGCCTGCGCTCGGGGAAACATATTGCCAGGGGAATACCCGGCAGGCCGCCGCCGGTGCCTACGTCAATTAAGGATTCCCCGCCGATGTATGGCTTGTTGATATGCGGGATTATGGCGAGGCTATCCAGCAGGTGCAGGCGCACCATTTGTGATGGCTCGCGGATGGCGGAGAGGTTGTAGGCTTGGTTCCATTTGGCGAACAGGGCCAAATAGTCCATCAGTTGGTTGCGCTGCAATGGGCTGAGGTTTAAACCCAATTCATCGCAGCCAGATTCCAAAAGCCTGAGCGCCGGTTTTAACACTCTTGGGCCGCCCGTTTGTTTTTCAGCAAACCCTGTTTTTTGAGGGTAATTAACAGCAGCGAGATGGCCGCAGGTGTCATGCCCTGGATGCGCAGGGCGCGGGCTATGGTGTCCGGTTGTGCGCTTTGCAGTTTTTGTTTGAGCTCGTTGGATAGGCCGCTGACCTGGCTGTAGTCAAAATCGGCGGGAATCACCGTGGCTTCGCTGGCGCGCAGGCGGTCAACTTCGCCTTGCTGGCGGTCGATGTAGCCTGCGTATTTAGCGCGGATTTCTAGCTGTTCAGCTACTTGAGGGTCTTCTACCCCTTGTCCTTTGAGTGTTACTAAATCCGCATAGGTCAGTTCCGGGCGTTTGAGTAAGTCCAGCAGGGAATATTCGTGGTTCAGCGGCGAGGTCAGTTTGGGTTGCAATTGCAAGGCCTCCGGGCTGCCGGCTTGAATCCAGGTGCTGCGCAGGCGGGTGGTTTCCTGCTCTAAAGCCTCTTGTTTGCGGCAGAAGTGTGCCCAGCGGGTGTCATCTACCAGGCCCAGTTCGCGGCCTTTTTCCGTCAGGCGGGTATCGGCGTTGTCTTCGCGCAGCATCAGGCGGTATTCGGCGCGGCTGGTGAACATGCGGTAGGGTTCTTTGGTGCCGAGGGTGATGAGGTCGTCCGCCAACACGCCGATGTAGGCTTGGTCGCGCTCGGGGCACCAAGGGGCTTTTTCCTGTGCGCGCAAGGCGGCGTTAAGGCCTGCCAGCAAACCCTGCGCGCCCGCTTCTTCATAACCGGTGGTGCCGTTGATTTGGCCTGCGAAGAACAAGCCGTTCAGGGCGCGGGTTTCGAAGCTGTATTTCAAATCTTGCGGGTTAAAAAAGTCGTATTCGATGGCGTAACCGGGGCGCAGAATGTGAGCGTTTTCAAAGCCTTTAATGCTGCGCACTAGGGCTAGCTGGATGTCGAACGGCAGGCTGGTGGAGATACCGTTGGGGTACAGCTCGTGGGTGGTTAAGCCTTCTGGCTCGATAAAAATTTGGTGGGAGTCTTTGTCGGCGAAGCGGTTCACCTTGTCCTCAATGGACGGGCAATAACGCGGGCCGACGCCTTCGATGACGCCGGTAAACATGGGCGAGCGGTCGAAACCTGTGCGGATGATGTCGTGGGTTTGCGCGCTGGTGTGGGTGATCCAGCAGCAGGTTTGGCGCGGGTGTTGGGCCACGGAACCTAAAAAGCTCATCACCGGCGTGGGTGTGTCGCCCCATTGCTCTTCCAGGCCTTGGAAGTTCACGCTGCGGGCGTCGATGCGCGGCGGCGTGCCGGTTTTTAAGCGGTCTACCCGCAGGGGTAATTCGCGCAAACGCTGGGCCAGTGCGATGGAGGGCGGGTCCCCAGCGCGGCCACCGGAATGGTTTTCAAGCCCAATATGAATTTTGCCGCCTAAAAAGGTGCCTGCGGTAAGGACCACGCTGGGGGCTAAAAACTTCACGCCCATCTGCGTGACGACGCCTTTAACTGTATCGCCTTCAACGATTAAATCGTCCACCGCCTGTTGGAAAATACTCAGATTGGGTTGGTTTTCCAGAATCGTGCGAATGGCCGCTTTGTACAGAATGCGATCCGCTTGGGCGCGGGTGGCGCGCACGGCGGGGCCTTTGCGCAGGTTCAACACGCGAAATTGAATGCCCGCCAAGTCTGTCGCACGAGCCATAGCGCCGCCCAAGGCGTCGATCTCGCGCACCAAATGGCTTTTGCCGATGCCGCCGATGGCCGGGTTGCAGCTCATCTGGCCGAGGGTTTCGATGTTGTGGGTGAGCAGCAGGGTTTTGCAACCCATACGCGCCGCAGCCAGGCACGCCTCGGTGCCCGCATGGCCGCCGCCGATTACGATAACGTCAAATTGGGTGGGGTAGATCATGGCAGGCACGGGTATTGAGCGAAGGGGTGGCGATTATAGAGAGTTTGCCGGGGGCGTACAAAAATTAAACGCACAGTTTGGGGAATTGGCTTGGAAAGCTGGGTGGGGCGTTTTGTGGTGAGCCACGCGAACCCCAACATTCCAACCCTTAGCGAG
>JBEGTZ010000117.1:0-3416 GCA_041179125.1 Pseudomonadota bacterium
GGCGATGAACGCGAAGGTTCACCCTTTATGGCGCGAACAAAATTATCCTTGGCACCGTGCAATTTGGGTGGAGTCGGCGGAGTTGCTTGAGCATTACGGTTGGAAATGGTGGAAAAAACAAACGCCAGATCACGATCAGGTGGCTTTGGAGCTGGTTGATATCTGGCATTTTGGTTTGAGCATACAGTTACAACACGGAATGGATCATGCGTCGCTTGCAGGGGAATTAGAGCAGGGTATTCTTGCCCCCAATGGCCCTGCTGAATTTAATCAGGCCGTGGAGCATTTTGTTAAAAAAGTATTGGACAGTATGCAGTTTCCTATTGCTGAATTTGCGCAGCTTATGCAGTTAAGTGAGCTGCCTTTTGTGCGGCTTTACAGCTTGTATGTGGGTAAAAATATTTTGAATTTTTTCCGCCAGGATCATGGATACAAAGAGGGAACCTATAAAAAAATATGGCAGGGCAAAGAGGACAACGAACACTTAATCGACATCCTGGGTCAAATTGACACACAAGCAGATAATTACAGCGATTTAATCTATTCGGCGTTAAGCAAGGCTTATTCGGCAGCACTTTAGCCGCGTGTTATGGTTTTATTGGGCAAAAATATATTGCGCCTCCCAGTGGTACCCTGTGCTGCTTGTACACTGTGGGGTGACATTTAGTGCTACTTCCTTATAATGTCGCCCGCCGTCCTGTTCTATCAGGATCATTATTCATTAGCTAATAGCGGAGAATCAGAGTGAAAACACCCGTAAGAGTCACCATTACCGGCGCAGCTGGTCAAATTAGTTACTCCTTATTATTCCGCATCGCAGCTGGCGATATGTTGGGTAAGGATCAACCCATCATTCTGCAATTATTAGAAATCACGCCCGCATTAAACGCACTTAAGGGCGTAGCGATGGAGCTTGATGACTGCGCTTTCCCTCTGCTCGCAGGTATCGTGACTACAGACGACCCAAATGTTGCGTTTAAAGATACCGATTACGCGTTACTGGTAGGTGCAAGGCCTCGAGGGCCGGGCATGGAACGTAAGGATTTGTTAGAAGCCAATGCGGCTATTTTTTCTGTTCAGGGCAAGGCTATTAACGACCACGCTTCCCGTCAGATCAAAGTACTAGTGGTGGGCAACCCCGCTAATACCAACGCATTGATCGCACAGCGCAATGCCCCTGCGATTGACCCGCGCCAATTTACCGCTATGACCCGCCTGGATCACAACCGCGCACTGACCCAATTGGGTGAAAAACTGGATGTCTCTATTAACGACATCAGCAAGATCACCATTTGGGGCAACCACTCTTCCACTCAATATCCCGATTTATTTCACGCCGTAGTTAAGGGTGATACTGCAATCAACCAGGTAGAGCGCGACTGGTATGAATCAACCTATATCCCCACCGTCCAGCAGCGCGGCGCAGCCATAATCGCAGCGCGCGGCGCGTCCAGTGCGGCATCGGCGGCTAATGCGGCTATCTGCCACATGCGCGATTGGGCTATGGGCACCGCCAATGGCGACTGGGTGAGCATGGGTGTTTATAGTGATGGCAGCTACGGCATTGAAGAGGGCTTAATTTATTCCTTCCCATGTGTATGCACTAACGGCCAGTGGAGCATTGTGCAAGGGCTGGATATCGATGCGTTCTCGCGCGGTAGAATGTCCGCCACTGAAAAAGAACTACAAGAAGAGCGCGATGCGGTGAAATCACTGCTGCCCGCCTAAGTTCTATACATCTTTAAGCAGTGAAGCACCTTTAAGTGGTGCTTTTTTTTTATAGGGATTCTTATGAGTGTATTAACAATAGGCGCGCCACCGCCCGCTTTTAATTTGCTTGATCAAGATGGCACACCGGTGGCGCCGGAGCAGTTTTTAGGGCAGTGGTTGGTGGTTTATTTTTATCCTAAAGCTGCGACACCTGGTTGTACCGTGCAGGCTTGTGGATTGCGGGATAGTTTTGAACAGTGGTCTTCGTTGGGTGTACAGGTGGTGGGCATCAGCACGGATTTGCCCGCCAAGCTTAAAAAGTTTTCCCTTGCGCATCACTTGCCGTTTAGGTTACTCAGCGATCCTACACACGAGACGGCGGAACACTATGGTGTGTGGGCGCTGAAAAAATTTATGGGCAAGACATTTTTTGGTGTAGTGCGTACAACGTTTGTAATCGACCCCAACGGCGTTCTTGCGGCTATACTGGGCGACTTTAAAACGTCAACTCACCAGGATATTTTGTTGGCGCAGATTAAACAGTTGCAAAGTTCTTTTGAGTAACCTGGCGCGCTTTAAGAAAATTTGTTTTCTCTTTCAGAGCAAATTCTCTTAAAAAACAGGTATGTTCGAACATTAGACCACCCAATTACGTGTCTGGTCTTAATAACTTATGGCGTTCAATTCAACGGCGTGGCACATTGGAAGCTAGTTTGTCCTGGGAATAGGAACTAGCGTAACCACCCTAAAAATCAGCAATGCTCGTGATTTTAATAACAGTTTGTTATAAAGTCCTGGGCCTTTCTTAAATGGTGAATTGTTTGAAATCAGTACTTCCCAGCGAACGCGAAATACCGCTTGCCCACCCAGTCCCCGAATTTGCCCAAGCGGCGCAGCTAAGCCGTGGTGAAAAAATCCGACTGATGTACCGCAACCTGGTGAAAACAGTGCGCGAAGCTCCAGAGGAGCCGGGGGTGCAACGCATGTTGGATCTGAGTTGTGCGCTGTTACAGGCGCGTGCAGCCTGGTTAATTAAGCCGCAGGAGATGACCGGTTTATTGGAATATTGGGACTCTCTTAGCCATGCTGAATCCAAAGAGGTGGCGCTGGATATTACACCGGTCGATAGCGCCCGGTTTGCTCCTAAGGAGCGTATTTGCGTGTGGGATTTCGCCCAACATCCTTTACGGGTGGATGGGTTCAAACCAATGGCCGGTGCCATGATTACGCCCAACACCAGCGAACCGCTATTCTTGTGTTTCCTCGGCAATCCCCAACCGTTAACCGCTGTCGATGAGCTTGAAATACTGGAACTGTTGGCCGAAGGCGTGGCCTGCATGATTGATTTACAGAAAACCCATGCACAGCGGCGCATCAACGATCAGGGGCTACCTGCTGGTGGCTTGGTTAAAACACTGGAAGAATATATTGAATCAGCAGCCTTGCCCGAAGTGTATGGCGTTCCGGCTCGCGTACTGGAAGTATTGCAGCGCCGTGTGGGGCGTTTGGGATTGAGCATTGGCGAAGTTGCCGACGATTTAAACCTGTCCAAACGCACCTTGCAACGGCGCCTACAACAGCACAGCATTAATTTTGCCGACTTGCGTGACCAAGTGCGTTTTAATCACTCCATTGAATTTTTGATCCATCAAGAACTAAGCATTGACAGCATATCCAACGCGCTGGATTTCTCGGATCGCACCAGC
>JBEGTZ010000118.1:0-3096 GCA_041179125.1 Pseudomonadota bacterium
CCCACTGCACTCGTATTTCTCGCACCCCCAATGTTTTTTGGCGGGTATCCTGCGTGGATAGTCAAAATTTTTGGCACCAAATTTTTAACTGAGATGGTCGAGACCCTGTTTGTAGGTGGGGCAATTGCTCGTAAATCGGCGGGCGATCAACGGTTTATTACCAAAGTGGCAGCACATCCGAAATTTTTTTTGTTTCTCATTATTTTCCTAGTTATTATCGGATTTATTATGGGTGCTCAGGCGTGAACGGCCTTGAAGGGTAGGTTGCCCTACCCGAAGGCCAAAATCTCCTTTACTCATCTTCCGGTTTCTTATTTTTATTTGAAGGCACTTCCCCCGCTACAATTTTTTGGTGCAAAGCGCGGATTGAGGCGGCCATAGCGGATTGGGTGCTTTCGTCCATTTCTGAAAACATGCACATTATTTCCACCAGTTCCGGGTCGAGTTTGCCTTCTGTTTTTGTTAATACAGCGGCAGTAAGTGCCGCAAGCTGTTCTTTTTTACTGCGGTGTTCGATATTTTCTTGCGCCATTGCGATGTTGGCTTGCATGTAGGGGCAGAAGAATTTAAAAAACAAAACAAAACCAACCATGCCACCAATGAGTTCTTTAATATGCGAAGTGTACGGCGGCCATATGCCGTAAATGGCATAAGTTAACGCAGCAATTAGCCCCAAGTAAACAAACAAAGAGTGCCAAAAGCTCCGTACTATCGGCTCTGCCGATTTCCTGCCAAAAAAAGCACTAATCACGCCGACTATCGGCCATGAATAATAAATACCTGTATTTTTTTCTTTAATAAGCCAAAAAAACCGAAACCAGAAAGCAAGAAAGAAAAAACGTGATAAGGCTACTCTGTATGGCGCTAAAGATATATACAAGTCCCACTCTAACTCATAAGCAATCCACAAAATTAGCCAATACAATAGCCCATACGATGTCAAATCCATCAAATCGCGGGCAATATTTGTTGAAATTAATTTAGCGAGCGAAAAAAATAACAAAATCTCCATCCCGATCATCACTGCAAACGCATTAGAGGTAGCAGGGATGCCCAGCAAGCCCTCTGCCATTAAATATTGAGACCAAATCAAAACCCAGCAACCACCCCACGCCAATAGGTTTCTCAACTTGCTCGGCGATGTCAAATATTCGGTTTTTTTGTTCAAAATATTCATTGCTGGGTGCTCCTGCGCATTAGTTTTTCGGTGGTGGTAATGGAATATTGTCGTTCTGAAAATTGGCTATTTTTAGCGCGGCCGCCAAATTACTGAGAGCCGTTATTTCTTTCATTTGTTGCATTGCTATTAGATTTTTCGGTGGTGGTAAAGGAATATTCCCATTCATAATCATGGGTTCTGTTGCTGGCCCGCAGGAATAAAATCCAAAATTAGTAAGTTCCTGATCAATCTCATTAACTGCCAAAACTCCATTACCTTGTGGGATTGTAAAAAAGTCCATTATTTACTCCATAGTGTTTAAAAGAAGGGATGTCCATTATATGCTAGGGCAACTTTTCTGCACCACTAACCCCGCCCGGCACCCGCTCCAAAATGCCATCAATAATCGTCCGAATCTGCGCATCGGCATTCGTGTACTTCGCCAACATAAGCGATTGTTCCGCCGTTAATTTGGGTTGCATCGGCTCTTTGCCCGTTCCACTCCGGGTGCCCGGCAATTCGCTCTCGATAATGGCAACCACACTTCTCAACACCGTTTGATAACGATCAATTTCACGCGCCAAATCACCCGCCTGCGAAGCACCCGTTTTACCCTCCTCACCCGTTAGCACATACACCACATCCATACCCTCACGGGCGGCGGCGCGTAACAACCGGGTGCCGGGCAGCCGGGAGCGCGTAAAAATAGCCGAAATAGTGCGTGGCGATACTTTCAGCCGCGCGGAAATTTCCGTTTGGATACCCCACTTCAAAGCACCGCATTGCGCCACAAAACGCGCCAGCAATTGCAGGTCTTCCGGTGTGAGCGTGGCGCTGTCATCACTTTCCGTTGGTTCACTTTTTCTTTTCATCGTCACATTCAAATCGCAAATAGTGGAAAATTACTGCATGACTGTGCTTGCGAATGCTAACAAAGCATGATCGAATTCACAAGCAATTTATGATTACTGGCGTTCTTATTTCATTTTATCTCCTTCATCTGATGCTAAAGCAGCTCGGACAAACATTTTTTTGATAGGAAAAGCTACGCAATAGTCGGCGAAAACCTCCATATCTTCAGCCGTTAGCGGCACTTTGAATAAATTGGATAAAAGTTTGGTGTGGAACTCTGTTTCTGTCGGCAAAACAACCTTTACGACTCCGCCGCCTTTTTCCGCATGAATTGGTGCCAATATATTATTTAAATCGTGGTTATTTTTTTCTTAATTGATATAAAAATTCTGCACTTGGCGCGTGATTACCGTTTTCGATGTCACTAATAACCCGAACCGAAACGCCATATTTGGCCGCAAATTCGGCCTGTGTGCAATTATCGACAATCTGCCGTATATTACAAATTCTTTCGCCAATAACGTGCATTTCTTGCGCACCAATACGCACACTGTTGCATATTTCTATTGACATCATTTTCCCTTTCTTGCACAATATAAAAATTGCACTTCAAACGTATTTTATTGAACCCGGCTGTTGTTTAATTTGCACAACTTTGGGTGTTGCCAAAGAGGGCGTTCACCACAGCCGGGCAGTTTCTTGGGAACTATAGAATTTATAGGCTTGAGCCGGATACTGAATGTTGCTGCGGCGCTTCGCTGTTTAAAAAAATAGCCCATGCGATATTAACATCCCTCAGCACCTTGCGCTCTAACGGATGGCAACTTTGAAACATTACTTGTGGAAATTGATATGAATTTTATGCGTTTAGATAACTTTAGTTTGTTGCCCATTGCCTATCATTGGCTCAAGCGCTGGCAAGGTCGCGCCCCGCAAGCCGCTTTGGCGACAACCACCCATGAAACCAGCGGCCCGCTGCCGCCAGAACTCACCCCCACCCCGCAAGACTGGCTCGACAAACAGCCGCCCGAAAACGCCATCTTGGTTTATATCAGTATGCCAAGCCACCAAATCGTAGAACTGCG
>JBEGTZ010000119.1:0-9269 GCA_041179125.1 Pseudomonadota bacterium
ACCCGTACAAAAATAACAATTCTCCGTAGGGCGTCGCCTTGGCGCGCCGCACCGGACACTCGGACACACCGAAAACGGCGCACCAAGGTGACGCCCTACGGTTGGTGCGGGTTACGCGTTAATTAGTCCGGGTTACGCGTTACGGTTGGTGCGGGTTACGCGTTCATCGAAAACATTATTTTTGATCTCTTAAAGTCCCGTGCAGGTCGGAAAAGCGCAGCGCCTTCCGACGTTGATAATCCAGATTTTCAAGGTCTCTGACCCCTTGATCAACAATCCACTTTGGGTGTGGCACGCAACAAAATAAAATTATTGTAAGGTCACGGAATAATTTATTTACAAGATGGCGGAACAGTTTATTTGCCAGTTGGCGGATATGTGCGCGAATTCAGCCTTACGTATTGCGATATTCGCTCGGCGTTTGGCCAACTAACGCCCTAAAGGCTCGATTAAAAGGCCCGACGGAGTTAAAGCCGCTATCCATTGCAATCGTTAAAATAGACGAGCGCGCATTATTCGGATCACTCAATAATTTTTTGGCGTGCTCAATTCGGTAGCTGTTGATCAGCTGATTAAAATTGCGAAACTGCAAATCACCGGTAATCGCCTGGGTCACTTTATATTCTTGCTCGTCTATTAATTGTGCCAGGTCCGCCACTTTAATCTCCGCATCTAAAAACACCTGTTGCTGTTCCAGCTGTTCTTTAATTTTTGCGGTAATTGCTGGGTCGCTTTCTAGGCAAAGTGTTTTTTTACGCGGTTTGTTGGAGTTAACAACGGCGAGTGGATGGCGAGACCTAAATTGCACCGCTTGGATGGCGCCGATAGCACCAAAAGCCGCCAGAAAAATTTTTATCTCCCCCTGCCAAGCTGCTAGTGCGGGTAATGCAACGCACAAAGACGTAACAAGTAACAGGCCATAGCCGCCAGCAAACACCCAGCGAAAGCGCCTCTCCCTGCCATCCTGTTGTGAGCCTATGCCTTCCGTAGCCTCAACCAGCGGCAGCAATAACACCGTCGAGCTTAACAAGGTGATGAACTTGCGGATCAGGCCCACCAGGTTGCTGGCATGTGCCTCGGGCAGCCAAGTCTCCAGCAAAATCAGTAGAGCTGTGATGACAAATAAAACGCCAACCAGTAGGGGTGGCCAAACTGGGCGCGGCGCAGATTGGTTGAACAACTCCCGGGTGAGCAGCCAAGCCAAGCCACAACTCACACAACTGGTGATGGACAAAACCAGCGCCAATGTGTGGGCGGACTGAGGCACAAAATACTTGAGGGTAAATGCCAGTATCGAAATCGCAAACAGCAACCCATAGCGGTGTAGCGGTTGCAGGGGCTCCGGCGGCAAGCCCCTAATGCGCAAGAGCGGCACCAGCAGTGAATTGTGTTTAGAGAAATCGACGTTCACAAGGGGCTGATCCTGGGTAAGTGGCAATCTTTAGGGCTTTAGGGCTTTAGGGGGTGAGCATTTAAAAATTGCGGAGAAATTGCTGGCCGATTTCCAAATCGCCAAGACTTCGCTCTGCCGGGGCCAGAAGATGGGGCAAACCCATTCTATAGGAATCTGCTATGCCGCAAAAACTCCTCAGCCTCAGCGCCAAACTCTGGTTTCTGGTTGCCGCCATAGGCCAGTTGGCTTTCGTCTTATTTATTGTTGCCTATTACGGCAACCGCACGCTCCAGGGCAACTTTGCGGCCTGGAACGACAAACCGGTGATAACTGGCTATGTGCCAGGGGACCGGCTGGGCAACAGCATGTTTGCCCTGCATGTATTGCTCGGCGGAGTTATTACCCTGGCGGGCCTTCTGCAGCTGCTCCCCAGCATTCGCCAAAAAATCCCCAGGCTGCACCGCTGGAATGGGCGAGCTTTTATTATTCTGGCGATTTTTATGGCCCTCGGTGGGGTCTGGATGGGCCTGGTAAGAGGCGCAAGCTTATCCACCGCCTCGACCCTGAGCGGTTTACTGGGGGCCAGCTTAATCCTGCTGTTTTGTGCCATGGCACTTTTTTATGCCCGGCAGCGCCAATTCGTTCTGCATAGGCGCTGGGCGCTGCGGGCGTTTTTAGCGGTGAGTGGGGTATGGTTTTTTCGCGTGGGCCTTATGGCCTGGATCATCATCAACCAAGCGCCCCGCGGCATGAACAACACCCTCTCGGGGCCTGCGGATATCGCCATAGGGTTTGGCAGTTACCTTATCCCGCTCGCCTGTTTAGAGCTTTATTTTGCCGCGCAAAAAAGCACTTCACCTAGGTTTGTACACTTCAGTAGCCTGGTTATATTGCTCATGACCGCGCTTATGGGGGTGGGCATTGTGGGTACGGTTTTAATGATGTGGTGGCCGTATATTTAAAGTTGCAATGCGTAGATTGGATTTAATTGATTTGTAGGCTGGGCAGTAATGCCCAGCCTATTTATTCGCTCAATTAATAAAGCTGTTTTGAAAATGTATTTGTAGCGTTTTATTGGTCGATTTAATTGTCATTTTTGCGTGGGTGGATTCGGAGCACAGCGACAATCCACCATTTGGGTGTGGCACGCAATGAAATAAAATTATTGTCAGTGCGTAGGGCGGGTTAGCCGAAGGCGTAACCCGCGCAGTTCAATCCTGTTTAAGTGCATCCAAAAAGGTAAAATCATTTTCATATTTGCGGCGGTAAATCCGCGCGGGTTGCAACCCGCCCTACAAGGCTGTGCATTAGGGCAGGCTCTTGGTGATTGCTATTTGTTTCGTCGCAATCAGTTGTTTATCACCGAGCCTGCCTTTCTCTTCTATTTCAATGGGTTATGGCTTAAGTAAGTGCCATTCTAATCTGACCCCTTGATTCGAAATATAAAGCAGCCCGTCCCTGCTGCTTTGGTGCCCATCACTCAGTATATTTAAATGATGAACGCGTGCTGGTGTGTGTGGCTGCCTACAGCCATTGACGGTTAGACGGAGCACGACTTAGTATACTTCTTGACTCCTTTTGGCGTCCAGCTCTTTTCCAAAATCAAAATTGGTCCACTTTGTAAACCAATATTGGTTCGAGTTAATAACAGAATCTTGCAGGGCAATATCGACAACACCGTAAATATCTAACAGTTTCCGTTTTATATCTGTACCAATATAGGGGCAAGTCAACGAGTCAAATAACAAAAGCGTGAGTTCTGTATTTCTTTTAAGTGTGAGCTTATTTTTCTCAAAAAGTCCCACTATGTAGTTTATAATCGTTAATCTTAAAACCGAATATCTCTTTTTATTTTTCATATAAAACAATAGTACGGTGATAGAGAAATAGTTTAAGTCAATTCCAACATTATAATTAGCTTCTTGATCATTTATTCCAAAGTATTGACATAATAATGACTGATCCAGCCAATAATCCTTACCAAGCTCCGATAGCGCAACAAGGAAATAGAGTGTTTCAACCTGCGTATACTGAGTGTTTTTATTTTTCTTTAACAAGAAACAGATGTCGTCGAAAATTAATTTAAAAACAATATGCCGACAATCATAATCTACGCTATTTGATTTAAAGAATTCAATGAGCAGATGCAAAATCCTACAAAGCTTTAGCGTGGTATTAACCCTAGGAGATACGCTGTAAACGAAAAAAATAAATTCAACAATATCTAATATCGCCCTAACAAATTCCTTCTGGCTATTGTTATTTTTTGCAATAGACAGATAATTTTTTAATATATTCCTGCATTGACCCTCTATAACTGCAAGCGTATAGTTCAATATGTCTTTATATTTAACCCCGCTTTCGCGGATAACGGTTTTAAAGTCCGTAATTAAGTGATTGGCGGAAATCCTGATGGAACCGATTTTTATTTTAACCTGCTCACCCAAGTCATCCGCCTCAAATTCTTCCTTCATTTCATATTTAAGTCTTTCATTAAGAAGTTTTGATATTTTATTTTTGGCGATTGTTATTTCAGTAATAATCGGCTTCTCGTATATCAATTCCTTAGCAGGATTCAAGTATAGCTTGTAAACTTTTAGCGCAATCTGCAAATCCTTAAGAATGCAATCTTTAGTTGCATCCTCATTATAGAAAACGAAATAATCATCTACATATCGAAACAATTCGTAATCCCTACCCCGTATTAGCTTGACCGATTTTAGACTTAGAAATACATCTCTATCTACCGACTGTAGTATTAGCTCCGCGAATATCCGGGAAAATTCCGGCCCTATAATTATACCATTTGTTTCGTTGTAATTTATTTGTTGCATTAATCTATCAAAGACACCTCCAAAAGTCTTTTCTATTACAGATGGAGCCTTAATCAATTGCTGTTTCACACTGTCTTTTGTCATTAACGCCCAGGCAAGCGAGTGTGTATAAATGCTATCGAAGCATTTCGCCACATCAATTTTCAATAGTTTATTATACTTTTTTTCACATCGATGATATTTATGTGACTCATAGAATTTATGAATATTACTGTAATCTTCATAAACAAAGAATGATCTTAAGTTTCTGTATTCACTATCTATTTCTTCAACAGCACCTGCATCTTCAGATAATAAATTAAAATGTGTTTTGTCTTGATAATTGACATACCTCGCAATTCGGCTTGGGCGCCGTATTGAAAATTTACTTATATTGCAGTGGTAGAGAATTAATTCTTTATATTCATCATAGAGGCTTACCATTTGAAGCTGATTTCTAGGATGAGCTATTGTCAATTCCCTAAATCTATTTTCTTGGTGGCTTATGTTGTATCCGAAAGGTACTGATGCCATATTTTTTTTGGGCTCGAAATTATCAAAACTATTGAATACTATCGATTTCAACCCAACTTGCTTTGTAATAGATTTTGTTGGCTTATCAATTCCAAACAATAGCTTAATGACTGTATCTGTAGCCGAGCCGGATGCACGCCATGAAATATTATTAGAAGAATAATCAATTCGATTGCGCACCAGAAAGTCATAAAAATATCGATTAGAAAATGTTATTGGCACCTCAAAAGGCAGAACATCCGAAAGAATTACTCTTTCTTTTTGATATTTAATATTGATTTTTTTATTCATTTTTCCATGCCGCCACGATGAGCTTAAGGTCTCTTTCCGAATACTTGAAATATTTTTTCAATTCAAATCCTTCTTTAAATGACATATTGGTGATTCTGGATTTCACGCTTGGTGGATATCCTACGGAAACCTTCCTTATCAAATACTGATCCAATCCATTTAAGATAGCTATATCATTTGCTTTACTGTTAGAAAAGTATATTCCTACAAGTGCGTTTCTCTTATTGTTTAGTAGCCGTGTATTGCCAGTTAAAAATCTAATTCGTTTAATAAGTATTTTCCTTGCCATTTTTTCGTTTGAAAATTTTCCTTTATCATATAACTCAAAGCTCTTGTCGATTTTTAACTTATAAAGATCGAATTTATTTGAGCTCAAGCTAACAACTGTTTCCTTATTCCCAAATTGCAATCTATATCCCAAATAATTAATAGTGACATTTTTAGGCGTCGTGAGCTCTGCGACCACTGTTTTCCCTGCACCAATAGCGTGCAACTCCATTTCTAAATTTATAGCTTGCTCCTGCAGGAACTTGAAGTAGTCTTGGGCCATCATTAGGGGATTAGGATTGAATGCAACTAAGATATCATCAACATATCGAGCGTAAAAAAGTACATCAGGATGATTGTTTATCGCTTCATCAAATGAGTTTATGTATATTTCAGCTAGATAGGCACTGACACCAAGTCCACGTGGAATCCCCTTCATTTCTCCGGATAGTTTTCGATATGAATTTAAAGTTTTAAAAATGAACTTTTTCGACGAGTGCGTTAAAAGAGGGTCAGTGTTCAACTTATTCATCAATATAGACTGAGAAATATTTTCGTAGAAACCTTTTATGTCAGTTCGTATAACTATTTTTGGGAATGAATCGCCCAAGGTTTTTTCTAACTGCGATATTATTAGATTTCGATTTCCTTGTTTAACCTGATACAATTTTCTTATGTTTGCCTGAACCTGCTTGCTCACGAAATACGAAATCGGTTCATGCTCGAAATAATATGCTGTCTTTCCTGATGATGTTTTAGTTTCTCTCAATGTAAAATCTAGCGCACCTCTGTTTGCCACAGAGCTTAATCTTTCCAAGTGCTCAGAAAGTAATTTTTCTTTACTATTGCTAAGCTGCTCCTTAGAGGCATTTAATTCTCCTTTTCTTGCTTCATAATCTATAGGCTGCATTGATCTACGTGCACGCTTCAGCTCTCTAAATTCATATTTAATCCGCTTCAATTCCGATGTTATGATTGCAACGTCAGAAAAGAAATGTGTTTCAAGATATATTCCTCTTCTGTTTTCAGAATCAAAAATTCGCCGAAAGTTTTCTGCTGAAAAAGACTGATCTAACATTCTCTCACTTCTCATTACTGGGAAAATAATCAATATATTTAGCCCGTAGGTTGGGGTGAGCTTGCGAACCCCAACATTTCGGTAATCTGTTAGCCCATAAATCCGGTTTAATTTTTATGTGCTGCTATTGGATTGCTACTCGCCGGATAAACAACGTGTTGGGGTTCACAAACTCAGCCTGCGCGGCCCGCACCAACCTACAATTAACCGAGGGTGGATTAACGCTAATCATAATGTCCACCAATCAGAAAAATATAAGTGTATTGCTCGTCGAAGCTATAAATAACCCGATGTTTTTGTAGCGTCCGGGCCAACATCCCGCCAGGTTATGCTGCCGCTGTCCATCTTTACCTAAAGTTGGGCAGGCGAGCAACATTTTCGAGTTGCACCTGCCAGGCGCTGTGATCTGGAAGCTGTTTTCCCCCCTGCCGAATATTTAAAGCTCCAGCCCCCACTTCATAACTGCGGCATCGAAGCTCAGAAGCTCGGCGCCGAACCTTTGAAATCCGGCGCGGCAGGTTTGAAGTCCCTCGTCGCACCTTTTAACTACGGTGCCGAGGCTTTTAACTCCCGCGCCGGAATCAAGGGGTCAGAGACCTTGAAAAACGAATCAGAAAAACGAATCAAGGGGTCAGAGACCTTGAAAAATAGCCGTGTGAATCGAAACATTGGGGTACGGGCTATCCACACAAATGGCCAATTAAAGGCCGTTAATCGAACTACCGTAACCGGAATTCAATTACCCTAACCAATTAACATTCTCATCAATCAGCCTCCAAATAACCCTCAGCTTAACTGCTGTAACTCCATCTGCAAGGCAATTGTAACTATCTCCGCAAATTCGGTCGCCACGTAACAATCCTCCCCAATAACCGCACTCACATCCACCCCCGCAAACTGCACTTCTGGCACTCGTGATGTGATTAATTTGTTACGCCTAATAGCTGGCGCATCGCCCATCACATCCATTTGATGATACATGCCAGGGCCTTCGCTGAAGGTGACATCAACGCCCGCGCAGCTTTTGAAATACACCCTTGCCCGCCCGCAGTTACCCAGCGGCCACTCATCCGGCCAGTGATGCGGCCAATTGGCGGCTTAAAAGCCTCCACAAATTTAAAAAAGCGGTTTACTATCAATATATTATTTGTTCAGCTCAGCGGCCAACCAAACGGCCAAATGGGTGCCTTTTTGGGTTGCGCTATGGCTACATCGATAATGGATATTACCCCGTTTATCCCCAGTGAAAGATCGCTTGCGCAATCAACTTTACCGGATAAAGCCATAGCGCTTATAAGCCATGCAGCCAAACTTACCGGCCAGCTTGCGCCCTTGACCCTTGAGCGCTTGGCGCAGCATATGGCGGCTATTAATTCCTACTACTCCAACCTGATTGAGGGCAATCCGACGCGGCCCCATGAAATCCGTGCCGCCCAGCGCGGCACCTACAGTGGCGATGCGGCCAAACGGGATTTGCAGTTGGAGTCTTTGGCACATATGCAAGTGCAAGAGTGGTTGAGCGCGCAAAAATTGGATTTGGCTAGGTTATTTAGCCCCGAGTTTATTTGCCGTTTACACCGCGAATTTTATCAGCGTGTGCCCGAAAGCCTTTGGGTTATTAAAGATGTAAAAGGAGCGGCTGTAGATAAGGTAATTCCCGGTGTATGGCGCGCACGAGCGGTAATTGTTGGCCAACACCTGCCTCAAGAAGCAGAAGATATTGCACCCTTGATGGCACAATTTTGCGAAACCTACAACCCGAAAAAATTTAGCGGCGACCGCAAAATTATTGCGCTTATGGCGGCGCACCATCGTTTTGCTTTTATTCACCCTTTTTTGGATGGCAACGGCCGGGTTGGCCGTTTATTAACGGATGCGGCTTTTAAGGCGGCGGGCCTGGATAGTTGTGGCACCTGGTGTTTAAGCCGAGGTTTGGCGCGCAGTGCTGCGCAGTATAAAAGCCTTTTGGCCAATGCAGATTTACCGCGCCAAGGCGGCTATGACGGGCGCGGCACACTGACAGAAAAGGGCTTGCTGAATTTTTGTGACTATATGTTGGATACGGCCATTGACCAAGTTACGTATATCCGTGAATTACTTAATTTGACCAAAATGCGCCAGCGCATCGATACATATATCGCCGCGCGCAATGATGACCGTGTTGCCGGTATTAGTGGGCCCATTAAAACTTCCGCCAGCTTAATTTTA
Organism: Pseudomonadota bacterium; assembly: GCA_041179125.1. Lineage (GTDB taxonomy): Bacteria > Pseudomonadota > Gammaproteobacteria > Pseudomonadales > Cellvibrionaceae > CAMCXE01. Next base: position 8,585 of record JBEGTZ010000119.1, read on the forward strand.
TATACGGCATTCGGGCAGGGCGAAATTGAACGCGCGCACGCATTGGAGTTATGCGCCATGCCCGAGCGCAGCGCACGGCGTTTATTGGGCCAATTAAAAAGCGAAGGTTTGTTGAGTGAAACCAGCAGTAAATCGCCGCTGCGGTGGGAGATACCTGAACATGCGGAACCTTGGTATTTTCCTAATTTGACGTTCTAGGTGCTGTGAGTTTTGGGGGTGATGTCCATTTAAAAAACTATGGAATTATTTATCGCGATTTGGCGGGATATAAATTAGGGCGGCCGCCCAGTGAAAGTCGGCAATTTGCACCGGTTTATGATGTTGTCTGTACAACGGTGTATATACCCAATGATTCCATGGCGCTTACCTTAACCGGCTCCAAGCGTTGGCCAAAATGGCGGGTTTTAGAAAGTTTTGGCAAACAGCATTGCGGGTTGTCTAGCAAAAAAATTGAACAAATTGTGTGTGAAATTGAAGAGGCGGTAAAAGTCACTCTGCCGATTATTGAACAAATTATTCAGCGGCAACCTGCATTTAACCTAAAAACCTCAGTTGGATCACCCAAGTCTGCACAACCCCTTGACGCGCCTAGCAAAAGTTAAAAAATTCGAACAACCAATAAGGTTGCCCTTCATTTTTAACTTTCACTATTCGCATCAATGGATTGCACAGCTTTTGGGCGCTC
>JBEGTZ010000120.1:0-3223 GCA_041179125.1 Pseudomonadota bacterium
AACCAATAAGGTTGCCCTTCATTTTTAACTTTCACTATCTACACCAATGGCTTACACAGCTTTTGGGCGCTCAACTGAGGTTTCTAGGTTAAAACGTATAAAAACGCAGCCCCAAAAGAACTACATTTTCAATTAATCGCCCCAATTCGCGCTCTCCGCCGCCGGTATTCATATTGGCCACTAAAAATAATTCTGTGGAGTCCGATGATTGATATACCACTGATAGGGCAAGTGAATTGCTGTGGTCGTCTAAGTTGCTGATGTTTTGCAGGGCTACATCAAATTTATTGCGGTATTCAGTGCGGCTGTACTGCACAATTAAATAGTGTTGCCTTAATTGCCGCCAAAGCGGGTCATACGCATCGGCCAATAAAGGGGCTGCGTTGAGCATTTGCGGGGTGGGATTTTGCTGTGTGTTGTTTAGGTTATTTAATTGTTGAATGGCGTATCCGCCAGCGTTTTGCCAGGCTTGGGCTTGTTGTGCATTAAACCCTTCGCTGCTATCAAGGTATTCAATATTGGCTGTCCAGCCATTTAATAATGTGTAGCTGCCGCCGAGTAAAAAGGTGTGGCGTATTTTATCTTCGATTAAAGGTGCGGCGGCAAATTCGATGGTGGTTTCGGTTGTGGCGTTGGCATTGCCATCGGTATTTAAATATTTTTGTGTGCTGTAGGGCAAGCGCCCACTGGTGTCTTTGGAGGCTGTAAATTCGCCATATAAAAGCAGTGCGCGGTTAAAGGTGTAATGGCTAAACCCGCCTATTCGCAGGGGGTTGTGTTCGCGCTGAGAGATGATAGCGCCAAGATGCTGGGTTTCGCCGGTATATTCGGCTTTTAATCCATAGGTTTTAATAAATTCATACTGTGGGTTGGCGGGTTTATCCAGATGGCTTTCACTTGGATTAGCGATGCTGCTTAATTGCCAATTAAAATTAGGCCTATATTCTAAGGTTATAAAATCTTTGCCTAATAATTCATCCACCGGGTTAAATAAAACGCTTTCTGCGAAAAAGGGGTTGCTGGGTGAACGAAATAAACTATTGCCCCATTGCAGGCGTTGGCGGCCTGCACTTACTTCAAGTGCTGGAGTTAAGCGGCATTGCACTAGGGCGGTATTTAAATAAACTTGGGTATTGTTGGCTTCAACCTGTTCTGCTTGGCCGTTCAGATGTGTGGTGCGCATTCTGGGTTTAATGTCGGTTGTACAGGGGTCAAATGCCAATGCCATATTCGGCCTTAATTCAAGTTCGGTGGTAATGTCGCCGATACCGGTGATGGGTTTGCTGGAAAATTCCTGCTTAAAAGGCTGTGTTTCAAGCTTTATAAACGTGGTGGAGAGCACGCCATCCAACTGGAATTGGCCTTTTTCTGCCCATGCGTTAGCAGCCCAACTGGGGCTGGCCTGCATGAATAAGCCGCCAGCCATTAGCCACAAAATGCGGTAAAAATACTGTGTTGCCATTTTTATTTCCTGTTTGATTGTACTTACACACGTTATTTAATGGTTTATGGCGCGATTGAAAATTACGATTAAAAGTAACTATTCAGCTCAACCGGCAAGGTGGATTATGCCTGCGGCGTAACCCGCCCTACAGCAGGCAAACACAAGCTCAACAAAAACCGCACAAGCAAAATTCGTGTTTTTACGCACATTATTCTGAGCGACGACTCCGTCCGCGCGGGTCTAAAGACCCGCCCTACAGGACTGTTATTTAATGATTGGCAGCGCGATTTTAAAAAAATAAAAAAGTCGGGTTAAAACCCGACCTGCGCAAGGCTAATTCATCATCACCGAGGGGGAAAAATCCAACGCGGATAAGGCTTTGGTTTTAATTTCGCTGTACAGCAGTGTTGAGCTGGCTCCTTTTTTGATGGCATCTACGATTTCTATTTTGCTCACAAATGGAATTGATATGCCTTGATATTCAATTTTATTGTTGTTTTCGAAAGTGGCGTATTTAAACAGCTTGCCGGATACCGTGTAAAACTCTGCACGCACAGGCACGAGGCCGGTGGTGGATACCCAGTATTTAATTTTGTCGTAAGTGACCCAATTATTTTTGGCGGTTAGGGATAATACGTAGGTGGATGTGCCGTTAATATCTTCCATTCCTGTCAGTTCAGCATCGTATTCGAGTGCATAATTGGTGGCGGCTATGTCGCCGTTGGCGGCAGGGCCGGACAATTTTTGTCGGGGCGAAATAGAAATAGGTTTGCGCAAACCCGGTTTGGCGTACCACATATTTTTGCGCACTTGTAATAATTTCCCGCCCGCTATGCGTTTGGGAAATACCCGTGTGGCCAAACTAAAATCATCCAGGGCATTAACGGTCATAATTTCGTGTAATGTATCTGCGCCTGGCTCTAGTGTGGTCATATCTAATGTCCATTCGATGCCGGGCAAGCCGCCGCCACGGGCGCGGTCACTGGATTGTAAAATTTCTAGGGCGGTTTTTTGGGGGGCAGTATTTTCGGCTATTAAATGAGGGCTGCCGATTAAAATAAGTGCGCCTATTAGGGTATTAATGATGATGTTTTTCATGATGTGCTCTCTATTCTCTTAAAAAGTTGGCTGTTACACATGAATCAGTGCGCTATGGATGGGTTTGCGGCTGGCACTTAATGAGGGCCAGGCCGCAGCGAGGGCTGCGAGTAATACCGCCAGAATAAACGTGACGGCCATTTGGCTGGTATTAAGGGCGATGACCAGAGGTACGGGGCCGGAGGAATTTGGTGGGGTATATTCGATGTGGGCTATATCAATGCCGGTGGCTACTGCAACGCTGATTAATACACCGATGCCTACACCCAGGGCGGCAAGAATGCTTCCCTCTAATATAAATAAATAAACAATTTGGAATTTTTTAAACCCGAGTGCGCGCAAAGTGCCTATTTCACGGGTGCGCTCTACTACGCTGATACTCATGGTGTTGACGATGCTCATCACAATAACGGTGAAGACGATGCAGAATATAAAGGTGAAAATCATATTAAATAAACCGGCCACTTGATTATAAAAACTGGATAAATCGCGCCAGGTTTTTATTTCTACATTCAGGCCTACTGCTTTTAGTTGTTGCGTGAGTGCTTGCTGGGCTGCGGCTGTGTTGTTGATGTCATCTAACATCACAACAAAACGTTGTGCGCCTGTGGTGTCCATGAGTTTTTGCGCAAAATTAAATGGGACTAAAATCATTTTGTCATTGGTGCCTGCATTGCCGGT
>JBEGTZ010000121.1:0-9094 GCA_041179125.1 Pseudomonadota bacterium
TGCTGAATTTTGGCTCACCGTAGTGGTGACTACTGCTTTCACCAAAATTCAGCAAAAAACACTGCAAATTCGGCGTCTTAGTCGCTCTCGCTACGAGTTCAACTGAGGTTTTTAGGATAATCCTAGAAACCTCAGTTGAATCACCCAAGTCTGCGCAACCCCTTGGCCCATCTAGCAAAAGCTTAAAATCTCGAACAACCAATAAGGTTGCCCTTCATTTTAAACTTTCACTATCTGTACCAATGGCTTACACAGCTTTTGGGCGCTCAACTGAGGTTTCTAGGATAATGTTGGTAGTCACGGTTAGGGCGCTTTTAGCTTAAGGCTTATACAACTAAACACTCAGATAACATCAACCCAATAACTAACAGGTTTACCCCTGACGTCAACAGTGAAGAGGATTAACGTTCATGACTGAATCAGTTGTCATACTCGGTATCGCCAGAACAGCAATGGGCGCCATGCAAGGTGTTTTTGCTGAATTACCCGCCCCCCAGTTGGGCGCCGCCGCTATAAAAGGTGCCTTGGAAGATGCGCAACTTGCCGCATCGGAAGTAACCGAAGTGTTTATGGGTTGTGTGCTGCCGGCTGGGGTAGGCCAGGCACCGGCTCGTCAGGCCAGTTTGGCTGCGGGCATTGCCCAATCTGTCCCCACTACCACCATCAACAAAGTTTGTGGATCTGGGATGAAAACGGTGATGATGGCCCGGGATTCTTTGTTGTGTGGTAGTAACCAAGTGGTGGTGGCAGGGGGCATGGAGAACATGACGCTCGCCCCGTATTTACTCACCAAAGCCCGTGGCGGTTATCGCTTAGGCCACGGCGAATTACTTGACCACATGTTTTTGGACGGACTGCAAGATGCTTATCAAGGCGGTTTGATGGGGAATTTCGCGGAACTCACAGCGGAAAAATACCAACTAACCCGCGAAGCTCAAGATGCCTTTGCCATCGAATCGCTCAAGCGCGCCAACGCAGCCATTCAATCGGGTGGTTTTAAGCGAGAAATCGTCCCTGTGACACTCAAAAGTAAAAAAGGGGATCAGGTCGTTGATACGGACGAGCAGCCCGGCAACGCTCGGCCAGATAAAATCCCCTCGTTAAAACCCGCGTTCAAAAAAGACGGCACAGTCACCGCCGCCAATGCCAGCTCCATCGCAGACGGCGCAGCGGCTTTGGTGCTTTCTAGTGAATCCTACGCAAAAGAAAAAGGACTGCGGCCTTTGGCGCGCATTGTGGCTCAAGCGCAGTTTGCCCAGGAACCCCAATGGTTCACCACCGCACCCGTTGGTGCCATGAAGCGCGTTTTGGAGCTTGCGAATTGGTCGCTGGATGAGGTCGACTTGTTCGAAATTAACGAAGCTTTTGCGGTGGTCACTATGGCTGCAATGGCAGAGCTGGCCATCCCCCATGAAAAAGTCAACGTAAACGGTGGCGCCTGTGCGCTTGGCCACCCACTGGGCGCTTCGGGCGCACGGGTGTTGGTGACTTTAATCGCAGCGCTGTCCGCTCAGGGTAAAAAACGCGGTATTGCCAGCCTGTGTATCGGTGGCGGTGAAGCGGTGGCTATGGCGGTGGAGTTAATTTAACCGTAATCAGCCTCGCCGGTTGAGTGCCCGCATCAGTTGCAACGTAGGGGCGCGATTCATCGTGCCGTGGTGATGCTCCCCTGCGGTTAACTGGGTGTAATAAATTGCGCCCCCGCGCGGGGATGACGCACGAAAATAGAAAATCTGCTGAATGGTTTGAACTGTCTCTGCAAGGTATCGTTTTGAGTTATGTCCCGCAAAACCCCATCGGTTTTGCGATGAGCTGTCGAACGCATCCGCCGAGGGTTTCAGGTTGAACTAAGCTCTCATGACTGAGCATTAAACCTAGAAACCTCAGTTGAATCACCCAAGTCTGCACAACCCATTGGCCCGCCTAGCAAAAGTTAAAAATTCGAACAACCAATAAGGTTGCCCTTCATTTTTAACTTTCACTATTCGAGCCAATGGCTTGCACAGCTTTTGGGCGTTCAACTGAAGTTTCTAGGTTAAACCCGAGTAAAAGCAGAGTTTCCGTTGGTGCGGCACCCATCTCCCACTCAAACCAAAAAACCTCAGTTGTGCCCAGCTGAGGTTTTTTGGTTTGAGTGGGAGGAAAATTACCGCGCCACCTTGCAATACACTCCACCACCCCCCACTTATTGGCGTTTAGCCGTATTTCAGTTCTCAGAGGGTTTCACATGGATACGCACGACTTCGATTCCACCAGTGTCACTTCAATCCCCTTATTACCGCTACGCGACGTAGTGGTTTATCCCCACATGGTGATCCCTTTATTTGTAGGGCGCCAAAAGTCCATAGCCGCCTTAGAGCGGGCGATGGCTGATGATAAACAGGTTCTGTTGGTGGCGCAGAAGCACCCATCAGTGGATGAACCGACGTTTGATGATCTTTATCCGGTGGGTACCATCGCGCAAATATTGCAGCTGCTTAAGCTGCCAGACGGCACCGTTAAAGTACTGGTGGAAGGCCGCTGCCGCGCTCAAATTCAAGCCGTTGATGAAGGTGAGCGCTGCTTTAAAGCCCATTGCATCACCATTCCTGCCGACAAAGTGTATACGCAAGACGAAGAGACAATGGCGCGGGGCCTGTTAAAGCGCTTTGAGCACTATGTAAACTTCAGTAAAAAAGTGCCTGTTGAAGTACTTAACTCCCTAAGCGGCATCGACGAACCTGGTCGCCTGGTGGATACCGTCGCCGCACACATGACCCTTGAGTTGGTACAAAAACAAAAAGTATTAGAGCTGTTTAAAGTCAGCGAGCGTTTAGAGCATTTAATCGGCTTGATGGACGCAGAAGCGGACCTGTATCAGGTGGAAAAGAAAATTCGCGGGCGCGTTAAAAAACAGATGGAAAAGAGTCAGCGCGAGTATTACCTCAACGAACAGCTCAAAGCCATCCAAAAAGAACTGGGTGAACTGGGCGAAGATACCGGCGAGGGCGATGAATATGAGCGTCGCATCCTGGACGCTAAAATGCCCAAATCGGCAGAAGATAAAACCCGCGCCGAAATTACCAAGTTAAAAATGATGTCGCCCATGTCGGCGGAAGCTTCGGTGATACGTTCCTACGTGGACTGGATGCTCAACGTACCCTGGAATAAACGCAGCAAGATCAACATGGATTTAGAACACGCAGAACGCGTGCTTGAGGAAGACCACTACGGCCTTGTGGAAGTTAAAGAGCGTATTTTGGAATATTTGGCCGTGCAAAAACGCGTCAAAAAAGTCAAAGGCCCGGTGATCTGTTTGGTGGGGCCGCCGGGTGTAGGTAAAACCTCGTTAGGCGAATCCATTGCCCGCGCCACCAACCGCAAATTTGTGCGCATGGCGTTGGGTGGCGTGCGTGATGAAGCTGAAATTCGCGGCCACAGGCGCACCTATATCGGCTCCTTGCCGGGCAAATTGTTGCAAAAAATATCCAAAGTCGGTGTCAAAAACCCGCTGTTTTTGCTGGATGAAATCGACAAAATGGGCATGGATCATCGCGGCGATCCGGCATCGGCACTGCTGGAAGTGCTCGACCCCGAACAAAACAACAAATTTAACGACCACTACCTGGAGGTTGACTACGACCTCTCAGACGTTATGTTCGTCTGTACCTCAAACACCATGAACATCCCCGGCCCGCTGCTGGACAGGATGGAAGTCATCCGCATCCCCGGCTACACCGAAGACGAAAAACTCAACATTGCCATGCGTTATCTGCTGCCTAAACAACGCCGCAACAACGGCCTTGCGGATGATGAACTTAACGTTGAAGAATGCGCACTGCGCGACGTGATTCGTTTTTATACCCGAGAAGCGGGCGTGCGTAATCTCGACCGAGAAGTCGCCAAACTTTGCCGTAAGGTGGTGACGGAAAACGTAAAAACACGCAGTAATACACCACGGGTCATTACGTCTGAGCAATTAGAGCAGTACTTAGGCGTGAAAAAAACCGACTATGGTCGCGCCGACACCGAAGACCGTGTGGGTCAAGTGACCGGCCTCGCCTGGACACAGGTGGGTGGTGAATTGCTCACCATTGAAATCGCCTCCGTTCGCGGCAAAGGCCGCCTGGTGAAAACCGGCTCCCTGGGCGATGTAATGCAGGAATCTATACAAGCCGCGTTTACCGTGGTGCGCTCGCGGGCAAAACTGCTGGGCATCGCGCCGGATGCGACGGAAAAACATGACATTCATATCCACGTCCCAGAAGGCGCCACACCTAAAGACGGCCCTTCAGCCGGTATTGCCATGTGTACGGCGCTGGTGTCGGCCCTAACACGCATACCGGTGCGCGCTGATGTGGCCATGACAGGGGAGATTACCCTGCGTGGACAGGTGCTTAAAATCGGTGGTTTAAAAGAAAAACTATTGGCCGCGCATCGAGGTGGAATTCGAACTATATTAATCCCCGCCGACAACGAAGCAGACCTGCGAGAGATCCCCGAGAACATCAAAGCGGACCTCATTATCAAGCCGGTGCGACAGATAGAAGAGGTGCTTGCAGCAGCGTTAGTTCATCCGCCCGCTGCGTTTGGTGATGATGAATTTGCCGCTTTAGAAACCAAAGCGTTCGATTTACCCAAGGAATCACCGGGCATTAGCACTCACTAACCGGCTAAATGAGGCGCCGTTTCGGATTTCCTTGAGAGTTTTCTTGACCGGTCTGGCGGCTGTTGGTATAAATCGCAACCTCCTTGGATCTAACTAAGGCTCGGGGTTGTTGTACATATTCATTGTTGAGTTGCAAGACTGAAGAATTTTTAACCATTACGTACCTAATAATAAGAGGGGTTGTTACGTGAATAAGTCCGAATTAATCGATGCCATCGCTGCTTCTGCAGATATTTCTAAGGCTGCTGCAAGCCGTGCGCTAGACGCGGTGACAGAGTCCATCATGGATGCACTAAAAAAAGGGGATCAAGTTGCTTTAGTGGGCTTTGGTACCTTTGCTGTAAAAGAACGTGCTGCTCGTACAGGCCGCAACCCTCAAACGGGTGCTCCTATCGAAATCGCCGCTGCTAAAATCCCTTCTTTCAAACCCGGTAAGGCGTTAAAAGACTCGGTCAACTAAATTCATTACCCGCTGCGAGGCGGTGGTGAGTGTCAAAAGGGCGCATTGATGCGCCTTTTTATTGTCGGTAATTCGAATATGTTCTGTTGGAAATTCCATCTATGATCCAAAATCTTCGTGAAAACTTAAAAGGTACCGTTGCGGCGGTGTTTATTGCCTTCATTCTAATCGCTATGGTGTTCACGGGAGAGCAGGCGTACCAATCATCGGTTTCCGATGATGTGGCCAGCGTAAACGGCGACGGCATCTCGTTGAAGGATCTGCGTCGAGCCATGATGCAGGAAAAGCTGCGTCTTAAAAGCCAATTCGGTTTGCCAGATGATGCCGAACAACTCAAAGATGAAAACCTAAAAGAGCCAGCACTGTCCTCACTGCTGCGCCAACGCACCATCATTCAGGCCGCCCAGCGCGCAGGTATGGGTGTTTCTGAGGCGGTTGTAAAAGACCAAATTAAACAGGCCTTCGTCCAGGATAAACAGTTCAATCAACAGGCATTTAATAACTACCTGGCTAATTACGGTTACACCCAGGCCACCTTGTTACAGCGTGAGTCAGAGAGTTACCTGGTGCGTCAGTTATTAACCGGGTTGAACGATAGCGGATTTATTACGCAAAAAGACATTGATCTTCTAGCCAGTATTGTCGGGCAAAAACGTACCTTCAGTTCAATTACCATCCCCAAAGATAAAGCCAGCAAAGTTGTTCCCACAGAAGAAGAAATTACCCAGTACTACCAAGATAACCAAAGTAATTTCAGTGAGCCGGAAAAGGTCTCCTTGGACTACCTTGAGGTGTCCGTGGCACAGCTGGCCAAATCGCAAGCGGTGAATGAGCAAGAAATTAAAGAAGCCTTTGAAAAAGAACTCGCCGAATTCAAATCGGATCCTGAGTTGAACATTGCACATATTCTTATTGAATCTGCCAAAAACACCGCCGAAAGCACCGCCAAAATCGCCCAGGTTCAGGAAAAAATTAAAGCGGGCGAAGCTTTTGATGTGCTGGCTAAAAATTTCTCTGACGATCTTGGCTCCAAAGAATTGGGCGGCGACCTGGGTGTGATGAGCGGGGATGCCTTCCCGGATGAATTCAAAACAGCGGTTGCTGCTTTGAGTGAGGGGCAGGTGTCCGGCCCGTTGAAAAGCAGCGCAGGCACCCATTTTGTGAAACTCGTGAAGAAAACCCAGCCAGTTGCACCCACATTAGCAGGGCGGAAAGAAGCCATAACGCAACAACTGGCGAATGACAAAGCGGCGGAAAAATTTGTTGAACACATAAAAGCACTGGAAGAAGCCACATTCGGTAAAAGTGACTTGAAATCAGCGGCTACTGCTCTGGCTTTAACCGTGCAATCCACCGAGCTGTTTACTAAATCAGGTGCGCAAGGGCTGGCCTCAGAGCCGTTAGTGCTGGAGTCTGCTTTTGCCAAAGATGTTCTGGAGCAAGGCCAAAACAGCAAAGTGCTTGAATTACCACAGGAGCGTGCGGTGGTGGTTCGCTTAAAAGAACATCAACCCAGCCGGGTCAAAGCCCTGGCTGAAGTACGCACTGCTGTGGTGGATACTCTAGTTCAGCAAAAAACTGCGGCGCAGTTGCAGGCATTGGCCAAGGCCCTGACGGACAAGCTGCAAGCAGGCGCTAAAGCTGAAGAGATTGCTAAAGAGGCAGGTTATTCGTTTGCACATTTCGACAAGCAAGATCGTTTTAAATCGCTTGCCGATCGAGAATTGTTGCAATTCGCCTTCAGTATGGTGCGCCCTGCCGCACAACCACAGGTTGAAAGCTTTGCCACTCGTGCGGGCAGCCAGGTGGTCATTATCCTGAGCAACGCCACCAACGGAGTGTTAAGTGATTTGGATCCGCAGCAGTTAGCGGGTATGAAATCCCAGATTGCCCAGCAAAAAAACAGTGATGATCTAGCCGCTTACGAGTCGGCACAGTTCGCGGCAGCCAAAATCAAGTAATTCGTTTCGGTTGTTACATGTCAAAGCCCAACTCAAGGCATTTGGGTTGGGCTTTTTTATTTTCGCACTGCTAGGTTTTGGTTATGTCTGTTGTTGTTCCGCTCATTGCTTCACCGCTTATTGTGGCCCTTGATTATCCCAACGCTGAAGCGGCGTATGCGCTGGCCAATCGGTTAGACCCGCGTTATTGCCGGTTAAAAGTGGGTAAAGAACTGTTCACCTCTGCGGGGCCAAAGGTTGTTGAGACGCTGCAAAACAAAGGCTTCGAGTGTTTTTTAGATTTGAAATTTCACGACATTCCCGCAACGGTTGCCAAGGCGGTTACTGCGTCTGCGCATTTGGGTGTTTGGATGGTTAATCTACATGCCAGTGGCGGTGTGCCGATGATGGCAGCGGCACGGGATGCATTGGCGAACATCACCCGCCCGCCGCTATTAATCGCCGTTACGGTGTTAACCAGCATGTCTCAAGAGGTGTTCGAACAGACGGGGTTTAAAGGCAGTATTGCTGAGCGCGTGGCGTTCCTCGCCGGGCTAAGTGTTGAAGCGGGCTTGGATGGCGTGGTGTGTTCCGCTATTGAAGCGGCGGCAGTGAAACAGCTGGGCGGCACCGGTTTTATTACCGTAACCCCAGGTATTCGCCCGCTGGGGGCGGATAACCAAGACCAATCCCGAGTGCTGACACCCGAGGCAGCAGTGGCTGCGGGAAGTGACTATTTAGTGATTGGGCGGCCCATTACGGAAGCGCCTGATCCAGCCCAGAGTTGTTACGACATTTACCAATCACTCGTTCTTACAAAGTGATCTGCAACCCATTTGAAAAATAATAATCCAGGGGGACTTTTATATGGTGCCTGTAATTACGATTGACGGCCCCAGTGGCGCAGGTAAAGGCACCTTAAGCCGCTTGCTGGCAGATGCATTGGGGTTTTCCATATTAGATAGCGGTGCGCTGTACCGCCTTACCGCGCTTGCCGCCGCTCAGCAGGGGGTCGATTTCGCCGACCAGCAAGGCCTGGCCAGTCTTGCTCGAGCGCTGGATATTGAGTTTCAACTGCTAAATGGACAGGTATCCATTGTGTTGTCCGGGCAGGAAGTCACCCAACTGATTCGAACTGAAGCAGTCGGTATGGGGGCCTCCCGTGTAGCCGCAGTGCCCGAGGTGCGTGATGCCTTGCTGGCGCGCCAACGGGATTTTCGTCAACCGCCAGGCTTAGTTGCCGATGGACGCGATATGGGCACCGTGGTGTTCCCTGATGCCCCCTTAAAAATATTTTTAACCGCCAGTGCAGCGGTGCGGGCGCAGCGGCGGTATTTGCAATTACAACAACAGGGCGTGTTAGCCGATGTAGCCAAAATCACCGCCGATATTGAACAGCGCGACCTGCAAGATGCTCAACGCGCCGTGGCACCACTTAAACCCGCCCTTGATGCCCATGTTTTAGATAGTACTAGCCTGTCCATTGACGCAGTTTTAGCGCAGTTAATAGTGCTTTGGCGGGGAGTGCAACCGTTGTGATGCTTCGAATTGTTGTGTGGATTAAACGTGTTTTTATCTTGTTATGGCTGATGGTTTTAGTGTTTATCAGCGCCGCGATTACCGCCGATAACCCGCAGCAGATCACTTTGCATTTGTTGGGTAAATCCTATCAAGCCAGCGCGGGCTTTTTGTTTCTGGTCTCGCTGGGGTTTGGCGCGCTGTTGGGTGTTGCGCTGTTGCTGCCTAGGGTGTGGTTGCTTCAACGTAAAGTGCGCAAGTTACTTAAAAACCCACCAGCGGATAAAACACCGCCCGTCTAATGCCTTGAGGGTAAACCGAGCTGCAGAACCACTGTAAATGGCTCCTGTCAGCAAGTATTTGTTCCTTATAACAAATACTCGTTGATATCCCTCCTATAGTTTGGTAGTTTCCCCGCGCCTTTTTTCACTGGAGTTTTGCCAGTGCCAAGAGGCTACCCGGAACGCCGCCCTACCAGTTGCAAGTGGCGTTCTACATTTATTAACCGGCCCGCTGACTGGTAAAGCG
>JBEGTZ010000122.1:0-14329 GCA_041179125.1 Pseudomonadota bacterium
TGTTGAGCATTCGGCTCATGTCGGCGGCGATGGCGATGCCTTGGTGGTTGTGTTGTTCGATTTGGCCGCCATAACCTTCTTCTAGTGCGCCGCGCAAAATACCTAAGTCTTCGGCCACTACGCCGTCGCCAATAAATATGCTGGAGGCGTTGTCGGCGTTAAATATGCCGCTAATGGGCAGGCCTGGGGTGACTACTTTTACGCCGGGGTAGGCTTTTACTGTGTCTTTTAACAGTGTCATTTCGGTTTCACTAAAAAGATATTCTTTCGGTTTTAATTTTCCTTCATCCAACATGCCTTGTTTAAAAATGGATAAATGGCCGAGGCGTTCGCCGCTGACAGCTTGTACTTGAAGGCTGTTGTAGGTGTCGGCAATGTAGCCGCCGAATAAACTAATGGCGGCAAAACCGCACACAATGGCGGCCATTGTGGTGAGGCTGCGGCGTTTGTTGCGCCATAAATTACGAAATGCAAAAGTTGTCATGTTCATGGTTGGGTTGCTCCTACTGGGGTGCTGTCGGTTAGGCTGTTGTCGATGAGCGTGCCGTCGATGAGTTGGATTTGATGTTTAATTTGGTTGAGTACGCGGGTATCGTGGGTGGATATAAAAAAAGAGGTTTTGAATTCGCGATTCAAGGTGCGCATTAAATTAATAATATTTTCGCTGGATACGCTGTCGAGATTGGCAGTGGGTTCGTCGGCTATGACCAGTTGCGGGGTGGTGACAAGGGCGCGGGCAATGGCGACGCGCTGTTGTTGGCCGCCACTGAGTTGCTGCGGGCGGGCGGAGGCTTTGTCGGCTAGGCCCACTTCGGCGAGCATGGCCAGGGCTTGGGCGCGTGCGCGGGTTTTGTGGGTTTTGGCGATTAATAGCGGCAGCATGACGTTTTCCAACGCGCTGAACATGGGAATTAAATTAAAATTTTGAAAAATAAAACCGATGTTTTTGTTGCGGAATTCGGCTTGTTCGCCGTCGGTTAGGTGCGCGATATTTTGCCCGAGGATGTGGACTTCGCCTTGATCGGCTGTGTCGGTTAAACCGATTAAATTCATGAGTGTGGATTTGCCGGAACCGGAGGGGCCGTACACCACGACTAAATCATCACTTTTTACACTTAAGCTGACGTTATTAAGTGCTACCACTTTTATATCGCCCAGTTGATAAAACTTGCTGACGTGATTCAGCGCGACGAGGGTTTTTTTATCGGCTAGCGCTGGTGTGTTGCTTGCGGGGGCGGTGTGGGGTGTTTTAATAGGTTGTGCGCAGGCGGGTTTGGTCTGCGGCACGGGTTTTTCTAACACGATGTTCATAAGTTTCTCCAAAAAATACTGTTTAAAACGTGGGTGGGTGTGGGTTGTTTTAGTCAAACGGTTTTTTGGGCACCTCCGAAAATCCACTTTTCGCGTGCTCGCTTCGTTATTTTCGTACTCAGTCGGTCATTTATACGGCATAAATTCCCTCCTTCCGTGCGAAAATGCCTCGTGATCATCACGAAAATTGAATTTCCAGAGGCGCCCTTTAGGTTTCTAGTTGTTTTTCTTTTTGTGCTTTTTCCTTTTCTTGTGCTTCTTTTAGGGCATCGACAGATGCGCGTTCTTGGGTTAATTCTTTTGTAATTACGCTTTCTGTAACGGACGTTAATTGCTCGGCTAATTCGGCTATGGTTTTGCTGGTCATTATTTGGCGCAGGCTGACATCAAAGGTTATGTGGGTTTGTATGAGGCCGAGCATGGCGACGGCTTTCATGGAGTCGCCGCCCAGGTGGATAAATGGGTCGTCTATTCCGATGGGGCTGTGCTTGAGCAGCTCTTGCCAGATCGCCACCAAACTGTGTTGCAGTGGGGTTTGGGCGGGGCGGTAGGTGGGGCTGCTGGCTGGGGCTGCGCGGTTGGGTTGCGGCAGTTTTTGACGGTCTACTTTGCCGTTGGCGGAGAGTGGGAATGCCGCCAGTTCGATGTAGCGGCGCGGCACCATGTAGTCGGGCAGTTTTTCGCTTAGCGCTTGTTGCAGTGCGAGGCTGTTAAGGGGTGTGGCGTTGCTGGCGGGAATCACGTAGGCGACTAAGGTTTTGTCGGCGTGGCGTTCGCCCTGGGCGCAGACGATGGCGTCCTGTACGGCGGGCTGTTTTATGAGCGCTTGTTCAATTTCACCCAGTTCTATGCGGAACCCTTGCACTTTGGTTTGAAAGTCCGCACGGCCTAAAAATTCGATGTTGCCATCCGGTAGGAGGCGGCCTAAATCGCCGGTTTTGTATAGGGGTACACCCGATTCGGGGTGGTGAATAAAGGCGGCTGCGGTGCGTTCGGCGTCGCGCCAGTAGCCTTGGGCTAGGCCCAGGCCGCCGATGTAAATTTCGCCCGTGACCCAGGTGGGGCAAAGGGTTAGGCGGGTGTTGAGTACGTAAACCTGTTGGTTGGTCATGGCGCGGCCATAGGGGATGCTTTGCCAGGTGGGATCCACAGTTCCGATGGGGTAGCTGATGGACCAGATGGAGGCTTCGGTGGCGCCGCCCATGCCGATGAGTGCGGCGGTTGGGTTTAAGGCGCGCAGGCGTTGGTTGAGGTTGAGCGGGATCCAGTCGCCGCTGACCCAGGCTTGGCGTAGGTGCGGCAAGGGGCATTGGCGTTGTTCGCAATAAGTCACCAGCAGCCCCAACAGGGCGGGCACGCTGTTCCATAGGCTGACGCGGTGCTGTTCGATCAGGCGCAGCCAATGGCGTGGGTCCAAACGGCTGTCGTGGGTGGGCATGACGAGGGCGCCACCGGCGGCGAGTACGCCAAATAGGTCGTATACCGAGAGGTCAAAATTCAGTGCGGATACCGCCAGCACGCGGTCTTCCTGCGTGATGCCGTAGCGCTGGTTGCAGTCCAAAATAGTGTTGCTGGCGCCTTGGTGTGTGATGACGACGCCTTTGGGCAAGCCGGTAGAGCCGGAGGTGAAGATCACGTAGGCCAGGTCGTCCGCTGTGGGCAGATGATCTTTGAGGTGTGTATCTAGGGGGCGCGCTAGGGTTGAATCCAGGCTGATGCGTTGAACTTGCGCGAGGCTTGGCTGTTCTTCTTGCGCAAGCCAGGGTTGGGTGATGATGTGTTCTACGTCGCACAGGTTTAGCAGGTAGTTGATGCGCTCGGCGGGAAGATCCGGGTCTATGGGCAGGTAGGCGGCGCCCGCAAGCATGATGCCGAGACAGGCGGCAACCGGCTGCCAGCCTTTGTGCATCATCACGCCCACTAGGCGGTTGCGCAGTGGGTGTGCGGTGGTTTGGCCTGGGCGCAGGGTTTGGCTTGCCAGCAGGGTTTGGCTTGCCAGCAGGGTTTGGCTTAGGCCGTAGCTGAGTTCGGCCAGTTGGCGATAGCTTAGGCTTGTGTCTTCGGTTATTACGGCTGTGGCGTTGGGTTGTTGTTCGAGACGCTTTAAAAACAGCTGTATGAGGGTGGCTTTTGATGCTTCGCTCGGCGCGCCGCTTAATGCTTCGCTCGGCACGCCGATGGGTTCGGGTGTGTGTGCTCTGGGGGTGATGTCCTGGCTGTTGTAGCCGCCGATGCGGGCTTCAAGGCCTGCTTCGGGTTGTTCCGCCAAGTGCCGCAGTAGGTGGTCAAATGCGCTGAACATGGCGTGGGTTAGGCCCTCGGGGTACATCTCGGGTGCTAAGTCCCAGTTGCACAGCAACTCGCCGCGCTCTTCCCAAACGCCGCAGTCCAGCCACACTTGTGAGGTTTGGGTGAGGCTTAGGGTGTGGAGGGGGGTGATGTCGAGACCGGCTATTTGTTCGGGCACGTCCATCACTAGGGCGCTGGTGAATACCACGGGCATTTTGGCGCGGTAGTTGTCGCCGGATAATTTGGATAATTCCCGCAGGATGTCTACACCGCTCACGTCTTGGTGTTCTAGGTCGCGCCATAAATCGCTTTGGATTTTACGGGTGCGGTTTTTAAAGCTGAGGGTTTCAGCGCTGGGGCTGTTGTCTATGGCCAGCAGGGTGAGTGAGGTGAATTCGCCGACTACGTTGTCGATGTCCGGGTGCAGGGGCCTGCGGTTGAGAAAGGTGAGGTTGAGGGAGAACGCCGGTTCGCGGCTGTAGTGGGTGAGGATGTCGGCAAAGGCGCCCAGCACTAAGCCGGTGGGGGTTACGCCTATTTGGGTGGCGAGGGTTTTTAAGCGCGACCAACAGGCGGCGGGCCAACGGTTGTGTAAACGTTGAAAGCGCGGGTGTTTGACCTCGCTGGGGTTTTTGGCCAGGGGCAGTTGGGGGGATGGGGGCAGTTGGGGAATTTTAGCTTGCCAGTAGGCTTGGGCTGGGCTGCGGTTTTGCGCGCTGCCGGTGCCTTTTTGCTCATTGCTGGCGCCTTCTTGTTCATTGCTGGCGTCCTGCTCATTACCGGAGCCTTGCGCATGGCTTAAGCCGTGTGTGGCGGCCTGAACGATGGCGTGTTCGGCCAAAACATAGTCGCGAAAGGTTAAATCGGCTAACACTACGGGGCGTTCGGGGTGCTGATAAAAATCCAAAAAGTCCTTCAGCAGAATCAGAAAACTGCGCACGTCAAACATGATGGCATCGGTGCTGAAATGCAGCCGCATACGCCCTGCGGGCAGCTGTGACACACGCAGGTCAAAGGCGGGCCAGCGGGTTACGTCAATAATTTGGTGGGACATGGCGGCGCGCACATCGGCTAAGCCCGCTTCCACTTCAGCGCGGCTTAACTGGCTGAAGTTGTGCTGGGCAATGCGATAAATAGGAACTTGGGCAAGGGTTTGCAGCTGGCCGCTGGGCAAAACTTGGGTGCGCAGCATGTCGTGCTGTTGGATGACTTTATTCCAGGCGTTTTCGAGGGCGTTTAATTCCAGTGCCGTCACTTCAAATTCGTCGTAGCTGTGGGCACTGATATTGCCGAATTCAAATAAATCGCCGCGCCCCAGCCAATAGGCTTGCTGGATGGGGGTCATGGGGTAGGGTTCGCAGCGCTTACTCGGTTGGGGTTCTAGGCTGGGCGCTGTTTGAGCTGCTTGTGCCGCTGTGGCGGCCTTGTTTGATGCGGGCGTTGCAGTGAGGGCGTCTATTCGCCCGGCCAGTGCGGCAAGGCCTGGGAAGTTAAATACATCGGGCACACTTAGGCTTACGCCAAAAACGCTGTGCATCTGCGCCAGCAGGTTTAGGGCGGTTAAGGAGTGGCCGCCGAGGGCAAAAAAATCATCCGTTCGGCTAATGTTTGGGTGTTTAAACAGGGCAGACCAGATACCGGCGAGCTGGTGTTCGGTGGCTGTTGTGGGCGCTTGCTGTGGAAGTTGTGATAGGTGCGATTGAAGTGCAGCAAAATCCACCAAGGGCAGTTGTTTGCGATCGACCTTGCCATTGGCATTGAGGGGAAAATCCGCCAGGGTTTGATAGTGCTCGGGCACCATGAAGCTGGGCAATTGTTGCAGCAAAAAGCGTTTGAGTTCGGCGCTATCGAAGGCGGGCTGGGGGTTTATATCGCCTTCAAGGCTGCCGCAATCGCCCGCAACCTCTAGCACCACATAGGCCACCAGGCACACTTGCTGCGCGGTATTTTTTTGTGCTGTGACCACGGCTTTGCAGACTGATGGAAAGCGTAGTAAGCAGGCTTCAACCTCGCCTAATTCTAAGCGTTGGCCGCGAATTTTAACTTGTTGATCGCCGCGCCCCAGCAGCACCAAGGCACCATCGGGGCGGCGCACACCTAAGTCGCCGGTGCGGTACAGGGTTTCTCCCGGCACAAATGGGTTGGGGCAAAAACGCTCCTGCGTGAGCGCCGCCAAGCCGATGTAACCGTCGACTACGCCTAGCCCGCCGATATAAATTTCACCCGCCACGCCTAGGGGCTGTAGGGCTTGCTGTTCGTTGAGCACATAAGTTGTGACATTGGGGAAATCCTCGCCAATGGGCACCATTGAATCGGTGCCCTGTGGGGTGGCAGCGGTTTGGGAAAGGTCAAACCAGGTGCTGTCGATGGTGCATTCCACCAAGCCATAGGAATTCACCAGGCGGGTTTGGGGAGGTAGGAGTGCTAAAAAGGTGTGGTATTCATCCATGTACCAACTGTCGGAGGCGACGACTAATAGCTTGATGGCGGGTAGCGCTTGCTGTGTTGCGGCTAAATAATCGGCCAGGGGGCGAAATACCGCCGGGACAAATTCGGCGAAGTGAATGTGCTCTTGCTGCATTAAATTCACCAGTTGTGCAGGCTGCGCGAACAGGCTTTTGGGGCACAACACCAGTTTGCCGCCGGTGCCCAGTGCGCGAATTAAATCGCCACAAAACACGTCAAAACCCAGGTGCGCCATTTGCAGGTGGTTAATAATTTCCGTGCCCAGCTGATATTTTTGCTCCCAGCCGTACAGCGCGTTTAACCAGTTTTGATGGGATACCGCCACGCCTTTTGGGGTGCCGGTGGTGCCGGAGGTGTAGATGCCATAGGCTTTGCTGTGGCGGCTAACCCGCCGCAACACCGGCTTGGCGTAGGCGGTGCAGGCGAGTAACTGCGCTATGTCTAGCCGGGTGCAGGCGCGGTCCAGCGGAGAACGGGTGCCGTCCAGCGCAGAACAAGCACCGTCCAGCGCAGCACAAACACCAAAAGCTTCATCAGCGAATTCATCACCGGCCTGCGTATGCTGCACCTGCACAATCACCCAGTGAATGTGGCTGTTGTTTACCACATAGCGCAGCCTTTGCGCGGGTTGTTCGGCGTCCAGCGCTACAAACGTGCAGCCCAGGGTGTTCACCGCCAACAGTGCAACAATTAACTCCCAGGTGCGCGGCAGGCAAACACCGATGGTATTGAGCGGCGTAATACCGGCCTGCTGCATCCCTGTGGCCACCTGGTTTACCCGTTCGGCCAAGGCGCTGTAGGTGAGGCGCACGGCGCCATCCACCAGGGCTTCACGGGCGCCAAAGCGTTCGGCCATCAGGTTAAAACGCTCGGCAAAAGTGAGTTCAAATTCAGGGGGTAAATAGCGCGGGCTGGGCGGCGCTAAACGTGTTTGCTCGGCATCGGTTAAAAAATTCAGCGTGCCAATGGCCTGCCGTGGGTTGGCGGCCAAGCGGGTGGCCAACTGGTGGAAATGCCCCATCATGCGTTCGATGGTGGCCGGTAAAAATAAGTCGGAGTTGTACTCAAAAATACAGCTTGGGCCGTCTGGGCCTTCCATCACATCCAGCGATAAGTCAAATTTGCTGGTGCCAAAATCCCGTATCTGATACAGCACTTCAAGGCCCGCCACGGTGCCGGGGTCCACTTTGGTTTGGTAGGCGTAAAACACTTGGAATATCGGGTTAACGCCGCCGCTGCGCTCAGGCCGCACCGCCTCCACAATGGCATCAAAGGGCAGGTCGCTATGGCGCATCACCTCGTTTGATTGCTGCGCAATGCGCTCAATTAAGTGTAGAAAGGTTTCCTGCGGGTGGATTTCAGTGGCGATGGGTAAGGTATTCGCCAGCAGGCCAATCAGCGGCTGAAATTCCGGCTCGGCGCGCCCGGCCACCGGGGTGCCCACCACGATATGCGCCTGCCCGGTGTAGCGGTAAAGCAGCACATTCAGCAGGCCTAAAAAGATATTAAACGGCGTAATACCCGCCGGGCGGCCCAATTGGCAGAGGCGCTCGAATAAGGGCTGGCCTAGCAACAGGGTTTGGGTCACGCCTTGGGCTGCGCCGGTTTGCGGCCTGGGGGCATCGTGCCGCAGGGCTAAAATCCCCGGTGCCTGGCGCAAATGGGTGCGCCAAAATTCAGCCTGGGTGGCGGCGTGCTGGCCCAGCTGTGCGTGGCTCCAATGGGCGTAATCGGCGTATTGCACCCGCAGCGGTGGCGGCGTGACGATGCCTGCAAATACCGCCTCGGTGTAATAGGCGAATAACTCTTTCACAAACACCCCCAACGACCAGCCGTCGAAGGCGATGTGGTGAACGTTGATCATCAGAATATGCTGGGTTTCCGCTTCTTTAATAAGGGTGATACGCCAGAGCGGGCCATGCTCAAAATCGAAGCGACAATTGGCGTGTTGGTTGATACAGGCCTCCACCGCCGCAGGCTGGGCCGCTTCTTCCAACGCAGTTAAATCCTCGGCATAAAAAGGCGCGCCTTGGGGGGCTTGGATGTGTTGGTACGGCGCGCCTTGGGCGTTAACCCGCAGCACGGTGCGCAGCATTGCGTGCCGCACCTCCAAGGCATCCAGCGCCAATTGCAAGGCGCGGCGGTTGAGTTTGCCCTTGAGGCTAAAACAGCTCACCAGGTTATACGCCGTGCTTTGCGGGGCCATTGCGTGTAATAACCACAACCGCATCTGCGCCGCCGATAAGGGTGCATCCTGCATCTGCACCTGGCTTGGCGCGGGTTTCACAGCTTGGTTTTGGTGCTGCCGCATCAACTTTTGCGCCAGCCGTTGGTGTTTGGCTTGCGGGCTGTTGTTTTGAAGATTAGCGGTTTGCGCGTTCATTTCGTGAAGGGTCATGGCACTGTCTCCTAAGCTTCTGCTGTGGCTAATGGGCGCGCCATTTGGCTGGGGTTGGAGGAAGGCTGTTCGGCTAATAAAAGTGCCGACTCGCCTAATAAAAGTGCCGACGCGCCTAATAAAAGAGCCGGCCCGCCAGGCAAAAACGGCGGGGCCAATGCGGCGTCCTCTGTATCGCCCTCAACGAGTTCATCCTCATCACTCAGCGCAGCAATATGCGCGTCCAGTTGCAGCACCAGTTTTTCGGCCAATTCCGCTATGGGCCGGTTGTTGAGCAGGTCAACCACGGCGATGCTCACCACCAAGCTGGATTGCACGCGGTTGCGTAAATCCAGCGCCAGCATGGAATCCAAGCCCAAGGCAGCAAACGATAGGGTTGAGGTAATACCTTCGGGGGTAATACGCAGCACTTGCGCCACCGCATCAATCAAGCGCTGAGCCACCAAGGCTTGCTTGGCGGCTGTGCTTACGGCCTGTTCTGCGCTAGCGTTTAGGCTGATGTAATCGAGCAAAAAACTGTTGCCCTGATCGCCGTTTTCTTGCGCTGCGCTATGTACATCGGCCTCCAATACCGTCTCCAAATGACAGGGCGCAAGGCCTCCGGGGTAGCCCACCTGCACCGCCGTATGCCAGTCCGCCGCCAGCACCACCGCCTGGGCTTCACCGCTTAGGCTTAAGGTATTCAGCGCTGCCATGCCCTGCTGGTTGCTCATGGCAAAAAATCCACGGCTGGCAAAAAAATCCACCAGGTTTAACTCTGCCGCCAAGCCCGCTTCCCGCCACGGCCCCCAGTTAATACTCAGGCCTGCCAAACCCTGTTGTTGGCGCCACTGGGCAAAACTATCCAAAAATGCGTTAGCGGCGGAATAACTGCCCTGCCCCGAGGATGTCACCACCGAGGCGAGCGACGAATACAGCACAAAAACATCCAGCGCTCGGTCACTCAATACCGCATGTAAATTCAGCGCGCCCTGGATTTTGGCCGGTAACACCTGGGCGAAATTATCCGGCGTTAAATTGATAATTAACTCGGGAATCGCCACGCCCGCTGTGTGGTAAACCCCATAAATAGGCGGCTTGGCCTGGCCTTCATACTCCGCCACACACGCGCTTAACGCGGCTTTATCTGCCACATCCAAAGCGGCAACCGTAATGTGGCAGCCCTGGCGTTCCAGCTTCAAAAGCGCGGCAATTTTACCGTTGGGATGAAGTTGTGCCTGGCTTTGCCATTGGCTGCGCGGCGGCAGCGGCGTGCGCCCAATTAACACCAAGTGCCGGGCGCCATGCTCAACCAACCACTGCGCCGTCAACAAACCTAAAGCGCCTAAGCCGCCGGTAATCAAATAACTCACATCGGCGCGGAAGCTCGGCGCGCAGGCCTGGCCTTGAACCGCACTGGGCTGCAACTGCGGCAGCCAGCGTTGCCCCCGCCGAAACGCCATTTGATCCTCGCGGCCAGGGCGGTGTACGGCGTCGTATAAAAGTGCCCAATCCGCCAGGGCGTGATAATCCAAATCAACTAAACCGCCCCATATCTCAGGGTGCTCCACTTGCCCGGCCACTCGCCCCAAGCCCCAAAGCGCAGCCCCCAGCGGGCAACTTATACTGCCCGCCACCGCTTGCGCCAAGTGGGTTACGCACCACAACTTGGGGGTGTGTACCGGCCAGCTTTGGCCTGCTATGGCTTGAATAAGATAGGTGGGCGTGGTGGTTAATAAATCCAGATGTTCTGCTGCATTCCCTGCGGCATCGGCATCCGCAAGCGCGCAACCCCACAGATAAATAACGCCTTTTAATGCGCCAGCGGTTTCCGCCGCCACCCTGGCAAACAACCTAACCAGGTGTTGTTTATCCGCCGGGTTAAGCGCGCAGCCGTGTTCAAACATCACAAGCTCTTGGCTGCGATGAACCAAAAACACAGTCTCACCGTCCTGCGTAAAGCGCCGGTGTAAAGCGGCTTCAGCGCTGTCACCATTGCCAAAAATAACCCAACTGCCGGGCTGTTGATCCGCGTTGCTGACGGGCGTGGGGGTGTTGATAGTGCTTGTACTATCGGCTTCAGGCTGCCAATTAAGTTGGTAAAGCGTTTGCGCTTTGAGTGTATGGCTGCCGCCACCCACGGCGCGAGCCTCCGCCTGGGCAAAGCGTACTAACGCCCGGCCTTCAGCATCTAAAAGTGTGATGTCACAGCACAAACCGGATTTATCCTGGCGGGTTATTTGGCTGTGAATAAAACACGCCTGGGTAACATCCCCCAACACCTGAATCTGGCCGATGCCAATCGGTAAATACACGGTATCGCTGCGGTCATCCGCCAGCGGCAACGTGGCCGCAATGGCTTGTAAACACTGGTCGCCCAGCACTGGATGCAGCTGATACTGGCTTTGGGTTTGCCCAATCTCAGGCTTTAGCGCCAAGCGAATTAACACCTCCTCCGGCCCTTGGGACACCTCGCCTAAGCCTTGAAATAACGGCCCGTATTCCAAACCAAATCTACGTAATTGGCGATACACCTGTGGCGCCTCAAACACCGCACTACAGCGGGCGCGTATAGCCGCCAGGTCAACCGGCACAGCCGGTGTTGCGTGCCTTAGGTGTACCTTCGCGCTGGCGTTTACCTCCCAATGCTGCGTGTTTTCTTCAGAATGCTGCGCATAGGCGTGGCTGGCGATGGTGAATTGCCCAGAGGTCGCATCAAATACCAGCTGGATAATCGTTGGTGTATCCGCGTGCAAATAAATAGCTTTATTGAACTGTACCTGCGCAATCTCAACCTGCGCCTGCGGGCCATACAATTCCTTGGCTGCACGCAAAAACATTTCAATATAGCCCGCACCAGGGAACACCACCGAACCTTGAATTTGATGTTGTTTTAAGTACAGCAACCCCGCATTAAAAACATCTACTTCCCAAGTGGGCGCGATGGCTTCAATCCGCTGGCTTAACAAAGGGTGTGTATTTTTAAGAACACGCGCCGCCTGTACCTTGGGTGGCTCACACCAAAAACGCTGATGCGCCCAAGGGTATTGTGCAAAAGGCGTGAATACCGCCGCGCCAGCCTCGCTCTGCTCATTGCCATTAATGGCGTGCCAATTTAAATCAAAACCTAAACCATAAATTTTGCCCAGGTTTTCAAACAGCGATTGCAGCTCGGGTTTTTTGCGGTTCAGTGAATAGGCTAAATAAGCCTCTGGGTTGTTAACCCCTCGCGTAGCCAGCGTATCCTGCACGGCACCGGCCAGCACCGAGTGCGGGCCAATCTCTAAAAAACACTCCACAGCCTGCGCACACATCGTATTAACGGCGGTATGAAATAACACCGGCTGGCGCACATTTTTATACCAATAGGCCGCATCTAACTGCCGCCCATCCATCAGCGCACCGGTCACGGTTGAATACAACGGAATCTGGTTTTCCCTAGGGGTAATGCCCGCCAACACCTCCAGCAACGGCTGTTGAATATCCTCCATCACATGGCTGTGATACGGAATATCAACCCGCAGCACTTTGGCGAATACCTCACTGCCCTCCAAATGCTCGGCAAGCGCATCAATCGCCGCATTGGAGCCTGCAATCGTCAGTGAATTGGCAGAATTAATCGCCGCAACGGACAGCTCGGTTGGCGCAATTAATTCAATTAACCGCTCCGCCACGTCCAAGCTCACATCCACCGCCATCATCTTGCCCGCACCAGCGGTCAACTTTTGCAAACGGCTGCGGTGGTACGTCACCAGCACCGCATCGGTAAAGCTCAGCGCCCCGCAACACCAGGCCGCCGCAGGCTCCCCGGCACTGTGGCCCACCACACAATCAGGCTCTACCCCCCAGCTGCGCCACAACACACACAGGGCAATTTGCAGCGCAAAATTGGCCACCTGGGCAATGTTCGAAACCTGCATATTCGAATCGGCTTCATCGGCGAACAATTCCGTTTTTAACGACCAACCATCCGCCTGTGCGTGTTTATCAAACTCTGTACACAGCTCATCTATAATCCGCTGAAACAGCGGCACCTGGGCGTACAACTCACGCCCCATGCCCCACCACTGCGGCCCCATACCGGTAAAAACCCAAGCTATTTTTTTAGCACCCCCCGCCCCACGCACAGGGCTGGTCATCAGCGGCGCAGCCGCAGCATTCGCCGCAAAATCACGCAGGTTAGTGGCTAACTGCTCCGCTGAATGGCCGGAAATTGCCGCCCGGATGGGGTGATGATCGCGCCGCATGGCAAGGCTGTGTAGCAACGCATCAGGAACAGACAGCCCCGCGAATTGATCACCCAAACGCTCAGCAAATTGCACCAAAGCGGCGGTCGAGCGCGCCGAAATAGGCAGTAATCGCGGCGCACAAGGCGGCTCATCAACACTGGGCACCAGGCTTAGCGTCACCTCCGGCGCCCAGCCGCGCAGCAATACATGCGCATTGGTGCCGCCAAAACCAAACGAATTCACCCCAGCCAAAATAGCCTGCGGCGGCTTATTAATCGGCACCACCTGCGTGGGAATTCTCAGCGCCAAGCGCTTCAAATCAATCGCCGCATTCACCTCGGCCAAATGCAAATGGGGCGGCAATTGGCGGTGATAAATACACAAAGCCGCTTTAATCAGCCCCGCCACACCCGCCGCCGCCTCCGTGTGGCCAATATTGGTTTTAACCGAGCCGATATAACAAAAATCATCAGCCGAACGCCCCGCGCCCACAACCGCGCCCACCGCATTCGCCTCAATCGGATCGCCCACTGGCGTACCGGTGCCGTGCGCTTCAATAAACGTAATTTGCTGCGGATTAATACCCGCTTTGGCATACACCTGGCGCATCAGTTTGGTCTGCGCGCTGCCACTGGGAACGGTTAAATTTTCCGAGTTGCCATCATGGTTAACACCGGATGCTTGGATCGTGGCATAAATACGGTCGCCATCTTCAATCGCATCCGCCAAGCGTTTTAGCACCACAATCCCTGCGCCCTCCCCGCGCACATACCCATCGGCGCGGGAATCAAACGTGCGGCTGCGGCCCGTGGGCGACAACATGCCCGCCTGGGATTCCGCCACAAAATAACTCGGAATTAACAACGCATTAACACCGCCAGCCAAAGCAATATCACTCTCACCGCTCAACAGGCTTACACAGGCTAAATGCGTCGCCACCAAAGAAGACGAACAAGCGGTATCCACCGATAAACTCGGGCCTTCCAAACCAAACACATAGGATAAACGGTTGGCCAAAAGGGTCATCATGCTGCCGGTAGCGGTGTGCGGCTCGATGGAATTTAAATCCAACCCATTCAACTGTTGCACCATATAATCCAAGGTAAACCCGCCGATATACACACCGGTTTGCCCCTTAGACAGGCGGCTTTGAGTCAGTCCTGCATCTTCAAACGCATTCCAACACACCTCCAATAACATCCGCTGCTGCGGGTCCAAGGTTTCAGCTTCACGGGGCGACACACCAAAAAAGGCCGCATCAAACCCCGCAATATCATCAACAAAACCACCCCATTTGGTTTTTGATTTAGAACGCTGCTTTTCCCCACCAGGGCAATAATGCGCCTCAATATTCCAACGATCCGGCTGCACCTCACTGATCGCATCCACACCGTTTAATAAATTGTTCCAATAGGTATTCACATCAATGGCGCCACCGGGAAAACGCAGTCCCGCGCCGACAATAGCTATAGCATTTTGATTCATGGTGAAAATCTCGGTTACTGGGTTAAATGACCGCTCGGTTTACGTAAGCGCAACCGGCGTAAAAATAATTGCAAACTTGCAAATTAAACCGCACTAGCACTGCACAATTTTTTGCGCCTTTTTTTCGATAAAGGGTATTTTGCAATAACAAATAAAGAGCAAGCTGTAAAAA
>JBEGTZ010000123.1:0-15927 GCA_041179125.1 Pseudomonadota bacterium
ATAGAGAGTTTGCCGGGGGCGTACAAAAATTAAACGCACAGTTTGGGGAATTGGCTTGGAAAGCTGGGTGGGGCGTTTTGTGGTGAGCCACGCGAACCCCAACATTCCAACCCTTAGCGAGTGCGCAGCTAATTAAAAATTGGTTCTGCGATGTGAGTTTTCTTTTTAGGTGGAATGTTGGGGTTCGCAGGATCGCTGCCAACCTACCCCAGCTTACGCGTTATTCACTTAGGTCAAATTTAGCCGCAGCCACTAAGCGAAATAACCCTGAATATCCATCTCTCTATGAAGCACACCAATAATCTATACCCTCATCCCGGATCAGATAAAACACCACATGCTCGCCCTGCGGAAAGCTATAAAAACCTTCTGCAATATCCGTTCGATGCTTCCCCAACAAGGGGTTCTCAGACAGCCACTCAAAGCGGGTTTCGAGCTGTTTTAAATAAAGGTTGCGCGGGTTTCTGCCCCATTGCTGCAAGGTGTATCGGCCAATATTGTTCAGGTCATCCCTGGCTCGAGGCGTTACCCGATATGGGCGCATTAGGCTTCTTTATCCAAATCATTGATCAACCCATCCATAGAAAACCCATCCACAAACTGGCCGGATTTAGCCTGTTCGGCCCCTTGTTTTAAATGGCTGCGGAGTGCCTCCAGCCTACTTTTGCGCTCCTCCATTGCCCGCAGCGCATCGCGAACCACTTCGCTGGCAGAACCGTATTTACCGGTAGCAATCTCGGTTTTGATAAAAACTTCCCAGTACTCACCCAAACTTAAACTTGTAGTTGCCATAACACACCTTGAGTATTCATATTTAATAAATATGAATATAGAGCGCGCAGGTTTTAGGCGCAACCCTGGGTTATGTTTTGGGTGGATTGAACCCCGGTTACGTGCTTTGCCTTCTTTGTTCCAATCCAGCCCTGATTACTTGTCAGCTAATGCCCCCAAAGTGCCAGGAGGCGCGCAAGTTGTGGGAGATCTTGCGAACCCCGAAATTCCAACCATCGGCTAACACATAAATTGTGATTAATTTTTTATGTGTTGCTATTTGGTTTCTGCTTGCCGGATAAATGGGATGTTGGGGTGCAGGGTTAGCGCTAAAGAACCCCCCATATAAAACGTTACTCGACACACCTCTGCGCCGACGATGCCCAAAACGAGCATTCGCACAAATACTAAGAGTTCAGGCATTGGCATGGTTTGTTTAGGTGAAGTCATCATAGTTTTACATTCCCCCTTTATCAGGGATCCCATTGTAAATTTTACAGAGTTGCAATTTAGCCATATTACAAAACAAGGCGGCTTACGTAGCCAGCCAACTATTTATCCCAGAAAAAATAGTCACAACCGCCGCACATTTCCTCATCCCCAGACGTTTTTATTGCTCAAAAGGATTCACAACCCGCAAGCTCCCCTCAAACACCTGCCCATGCTGCATGTCTTCAGAATAGAGAATTGTGCATTCGGCCTCTAAGGCTGCGGATACGATCATCGCGTCATAAACGCTGAGGCTAAAGCGTTCGGCTAATCGCCTGCCGGTGAGATGGGTTTCCAAGGTTAATGGTGTTACTTGAAATAGGCCGATAAACGAGGTTATTAGGTCTTCGATTTCCTGCCAATCCAGGCCTATTTTGCGTTTGGCTACTTGGGTGATTTCATTTAATACTTGCACGCTGATAGTGCCACCGGCTGCTAATAATTGTTCGGTTTTGCTAGCTTTGGTTTCATCGTGCGAGAGAAGATAGAGCAAGATGTTGGTATCGAAGAACACCCTAGCTTCGCTCATGGGTGTCATCCCTGTCGAAGTGAAAATCTTTGGGTAATTTGCCGCGATATTGCCTTATTCGGGCGAGAAAGGCTTGGGTGTCTGGGGTTTTGCGCAGCCTAAATACTCGGCTATCGGCCACTTCTACTTGAATGTCGTCGCCTTCTTTTAGCTCTAGCGCTTCCACAACGGCTGCGGGTAAACGAATAGCTAGGCTATTGCCCCATTTGGATACGTGCATAGGTTTCCCCTTTTATTACATTGGATATACTTATTTTAAATGTATATCCTCGGCGGGGGTTCGGCAAGGTTTTTAGGTTTAATCAGCACTTCAGGCCTGGTGGTTCGAAATTTTTAACTTTTGCTAGGGTTGGAGATTTTTAGGATTGTCAGCAATACAAAACCCTGGGCTGCCGTTAAAGTTAATTAGCTTAGCTTAGCTTGGGCGGATGTCAGTTCAAACCCAAAAAAAACCCGGTAAAAACCGGGTTTTTTTGTTAAAGGCCGCTGGATTTGGCCATTTGTACGAGTTGCATGAGGGTTTCTGGGAAGACACCTATATAGACAATTAATAATGCTGAGCAGAGCACCATAAGGCCGCTGGTGTGTTGGTTCCAGCCGGGTTGGGCTTCGAATTTGTGCATGCCGGGTTTGGCTAGGTACAAGTTGATCATGCAACGTAGGTAGAAATAAATACCGATGGCGGAGCCTGCTACTACGGCTGCGAGCATGACATAGCCCCACACACCGCCGGTGATGCTGGCGGCTAAGACGTAGAATTTGCCGATAAAGCCTGCGGTGATGGGCACGCCGCCGAGGGATAACATGGCGATGGTCATGATGGCGGCGAGGTACGGCCTGCGCCAGAAGAGGCCGCGCAGGTCGTTTAGGTGGTCGGCGTCGCGGTCTTGGCCGGATTTGGACATGAGGGTGACGACACCAAAGGCGGCGAGCGCGGTGACGACGTAGATGGTGAGGTAGGCGGCAAAACCTTCAACGCCCAGTTTGGGGCCGCCGGTTAATACCAGCACCAGCAGGTAGCCGAAGTGGGCGATGGAGGAGTAGCCGAGGATGCGTTTGATGTTGTTTTGACGCAGGGCCAACAGGTTGCCCACCAGGATGGAGAGTATGGCGATGCCCATGAGCAGCATAAAGATGCTGGGGATGCGCAGGCTGTCGATGGATTCGATGAGCAAAAAGCGCACGACGACGGCGAACACGGCCACTTTGGCGGTGGTGGCGAGGAAGGCACCGACCGGGGCTGGGGCGCCTTCGTACACGTCCGGTGTCCAGAGGTGAAAGGGCGCGAGGGAGAGTTTAAAGCCGAGGCCGATTAACATCATGCCCAGGGCGATGAGTACGATGGGGTGGGCGTCTGCGGTGAGTTGTGGGCCTATGTCGGCGAAGGCGAGTGAGCCGAATTGTGAATATAAAAGCGCGATGCCGAACAGCATGATGGAGGAGGCGGTGGCGGATAACACCAGGTATTTGATGGAGGCTTCTAAGGATTTGGGGCGGTGGAAGGAGTAGCCCACGAGGCCGTAAAGGGAGACACTGAGTAGCTCCAAGCCGATAAACAGTGAGGCGAAGTGATGGGCCGAGGCCAACACTATGGCGCCTGCGCTGGCCACCACCATGAGCAGGTAAATTTCTTCGCGGTTGTGTTTGAAGGTGTCGATGTAGGTGTTTATGAGGGTGGCGCTGCCGAGGCCTGAGACCAAAATTAAGGCGGTGAAAAACAACGAATAGCCATCCACAATAAACAGCGGTGTAACGGCGATGGGGATGACTTTGGCGGCGAAGTAGGTGGCGGCGAGGGCGGCGTTGAGGCCTAACAGGCACACGATGGTGTTAAAGGTGTGGTGCCGCTTCCAGGCGATGGCGAGCATCACCACGACGCAGGTGAGGCAGGTGATGATAAGTGGTAGTAACGCCTGAATATGTTGAACGGTGAATGTCATGGCAACCTCAAGGAGCGAGTGTTAAGGGCAGCGCGCTTTTCACGGCTTGTGAAACACCGTGCATGACGGCGGCGGAGGTGTCTAACACGGGTTGGGGGTAGAGACCTAACCACACCAGAATGGCCATTAGGCTGAGCATCATACCCAGTTCACGCCAGGATAAATCGGCTATGGGGGCATCACTTTTGGGGGCGCCGTGGAGGGTGCGCTGTACCATGATCAGGGCATAAACGGCGCCTAATACCAGGCCGGAAGCGGCGAACATGGTCACTATGCTGTTGACTTTAAACGCGCCGAGCAGGATTAAAAACTCCCCAACAAAGTTGCCAAGCCCCGGCAGGCCGAGGCTTGCTGCGGCAAAAAACATGGCGATGGGGGGGAGTGCGCGCATGCGGGCGTAAAAACCGCCCATTTGGTTTAAGTCCCGCGTGTGTAGGCGCTCGTAAATTTGGCCGGACATAACGAACAAACCGGCAGCGGAAACGCCGTGGGCGAGCATCTGCACCACCACGCCTTGCAGGGCTAGGGTGTTAAACGAGTAGATGCCGATGAGCACAAAACCCATGTGGGAAATTGAGGAGTAGGCGATTAGGCGTTTGATGTCGTCCTGGCGGAAGGCAACAAAGGCGCCATAGATGATGCCCACTACGCCCAGCCACATGGCCAGCGGGGCGATTTCGACACTGGCGTTGGGGAACAGCGGGATGGCAAAACGCATCATGCCGTAGGCGGCGGTTTTCAGCAGAATGCCTGCGAGATCCACCGAGCCTGCGGTGGGCGCTTGGGTGTGGGTGTCGGGCAGCCAGCCGTGGAAGGGCACGATGGGGAATTTCACGGCGAAGGCGATAAAGAAGCCCAGCATTAATACCCATTCAAGGCCTGCGGAGAGTTGAGTTTTGAGTAGGGCGTGGTAGTCGAACGTGACCAGGCCGGTTTGGGCGTAGTGGGCGAACACCAGGCCTAGGATGCTCAATAACATTAGTAAGCCGGAGGCTTGGGTGTAGATAAAAAACTTAGTGGCGGCTTGCACGCGGCCTAAGCCGCCGGGTGCGCTGTGGCCCCAAAGCGCCACCAGAAAGTACATGGGAACTAGCATCATTTCCCAGAAGAAGAAAAACAGGAATAAGTCGATGGCGAGGAACACGCCCACCACGGCGCCGATAATCCACATCAGGTTAAGGTGGAAGAACCCAACAAATTTGGTGATTTCCGTCCAGGAACACAGCACCGCTAACACACCTAAAAAGCCGGTGAGCAGGATCATTAATAGGGATAAACCGTCCAGCGCCAGGTGAAAACTGATACCAAAATGCGGGATCCAGTCGGCGGTGTATTCCAGCACCCATTTGGGTTCGCCGTTGATTAAGCCTGCGATATTGAAGTTGTGGCTAAGCCAAATATTGAGGGTAAAACCGAACAGCGCAAGCATGGTGCCCAGGGCTATCCAGCGCGGCAAGAGTGCCCCGAAGCGGTCGGCTTGCCAGGACAAAAAGCCGCCGATAAAGGGGATTAAGATGAGCCAGGTGAGGATCATTCTACTGGTTCCTAAAAGTGATTATAAAAATACGAGGACGGCCAAAATGACCACCGCACCGAGGGCGATTGAGCTTGCGTACCAGCGCAGGTTGCCGGTTTGCGCGGCGCTTAAACCTAAGTGCGCCAATTTAACGGTGCCGGGTATTATCCAGAAGGCTTTATCAATGGGGTCAATTTTCAACAGGCGGGCAAGCGCACAGTAGGGCTTCACCAAAAACAGGTCGTAGATGAAATCAAAGCCCCAGGCGGCGTACCACAGGCGGCTGAGCAGTTTGCCTGGACCTGAGTTGGCGAGAGCCGTGACCAGCTTGCGCTCGCCGATGAATAAGAACCAGGCCAGCGCCACGCCGCTTAGGGCCACCAGGCCGGAGATGATTTCCACGGTGTGTTTGGTGTGCGCATCGCCTTCAGCACTGGCGGGCAGCACACCGGCTAAAGGCGGGTGAATAAGGGCGCCGACAGCGGTGGAGAGCACCAGCAGAATGCCCAGGGGCAGCCAGTAATCCGCGCCGTGGATAGCGTGGGCGTGGGTGTTTTCTTTGCCGTGGAAGACCACAAATATGAGGCGGAAGGTGTAAATGGAGGTGAAAAACGCTCCAACAATTCCGGCGTAGAACAGTTCTTTGTGGTCGGTGGTGAAGGCTTGCCAGAGGATTTCATCCTTCGAATAAAAACCCGCTGTGACAAACGGCAAGGCTGCGAGGGCCGCGCCGCCGACTAGGAAACAGGCGTACACAAAGGGGATTTTTTTGCGCAGGCCGCCCATTTTGAAAATGTTCTGCTCGTGGTGGCAGGCCAAAATCACTGCACCTGAGGATAAGAACAGCAGGGCTTTGAAGAAGGCGTGGATCATCAGGTGGAAAATGGCGGGGGCATAGGCTTTCACGCCCAGGGCCAAAAACATGTAGCCGATTTGGCTCATGGTGGAGTAGGCGAGAATGCGTTTGATGTCGGTTTGCACCAGGGCGGCAAAACCCGCCAACACTAGGGTTACGGCACCTACAACGCCGACCAAGTAGAGGACATCTGGGGTGAGTTCGAACAGGCCGTAGGTGCGGGCAATTAAGTACACACCGGCTGTCACCATCGTGGCGGCGTGGATTAACGCGGACACCGGTGTGGGGCCGGCCATTGCGTCTGCCAACCAGGTTTGTAGCGGCAATTGCGCGGATTTACCCACCGCGCCGCCAAGCAGCATGAGTGTGGCGAAAGTGAGCGCGGGGCTGCCTGCGGCAAAATGGGCGGGTGCTTGCTCCAGCAAGGTGGCGATGTGCAAGGTGCCGAGTTCTTTAAATAACACACACAGGCCGATGGCCATAAAGGCGTCGCCCACACGGGTGATGACAAAGGCTTTGCGGGCGGCCAGGCCGTTGGCAGGGTCGCGGAAATAAAAGCCGATCAGCAAATAAGAACACAAACCCACGCCTTCCCAGCCGAAGTACAGGGCGACGAGATTGTCCCCCAGCACCAGTAAAATCATGCTGGCAACGAACAGGTTCATGTAGGAGAAAAAGCGTGCGTAGCCTTCGGTTTCGCCGCGCATGTACCAGGAGGCAAACAGGTGAATCAAAAAACCCACGCCGGTGATAACACCCAGCATGGTGAGCGATAAGCCGTCCAGGTGCAGGTTAAATGTGGGCGCGAAGCCGTCCACTGACACCCAAGTCCACAGGGGTTGTACAAACACGCCTTTGTCGGGGGTGTGTTGTAAAAAATCAACGCCTGCGATGGCGGTGAACAGGGCTGAAAGGCCTAGTGCGCCTACGCCGATGAAGGCGGCGAGGTTTTCGCTCCAGCGGTCGCGGCCAAAGGCCAGCAGCAAAAAGCCAATTAAAGGAAAAACAATGGTGAGGTATAGGTAATTCATCCGCGCATCTCGCTGGCTGCATCAACGTCCAAAGACTGGTAACGGCGATAGAGTTGAAGGACTAGGGCTAAGCCAATGGAGGCCTCAGCGGCGGCTAGGGTGAGCACCAAAATGAACATCACCTGGCCGTCCGGCTGCTGCCAGCGGCTGCCCGCCACCACAAAGGCCAGCGCGCAGGCGTTCATCATGATTTCGATGCTCATCAACATAAACAGGATGTTGCGGCGTACCAGTACGCCAGCAAGCCCGATACTAAAAAGGATGCCAGCCAGGACAAGGCCGTGCTCCATCGGAAGGGTTTCTAACATGGTCTATTCCTTCTCGGTATCACGGCCAAGGTGCCACGCGGTCACCATAGCGGAAAGTAACAACATGGAGGCCAGCTCCACAGCTAATACATAGGGGCCAAACAGGCTGATACCGACGGCTTTGGGGCCGATGACGGTGGTATCCAGCGGGTGGTCGGTTTCGATGCCGATGCTGCGGCATAACTCCACCAGTAGCACCAAAGACAAAATGGCGGGGCCAATCCAGGTTTTGGGGGTGAGCCAGGCTTTCTCCTGGGCGATCACCACAGAGCCTAAATTCAGCATCATCACCACAAACACAAACAACACCATGATGGCGCCCGCGTAGACGATCATCTCCAAGGCGGCGGCAAAAGGTGCGCCGAGGGCGAAGAAAATCATTGCCACGGCGAGGAGCGACACCACCAGGTACAGCAGGGCGTGTACCGGGTTGGTGGTGGTGATCACGCGTACCGAGGCGATGATGGCGATGGCGGCGGCGAGGTAAAAAGCTAGGGCTGTTCCCACGGTGATGTCCTAAAGCTGGTTAATGAAGTTAAGGTTGATCAGGTTAAGTCTGTTAGGGCAATAAGCTCTTAACGTTGACCGGTTCGGCTTCGTTCTGCGCGGAGCCTTTGGGCTTGCCCGCAATGGCTAGGCCTGAAACGCGGTAAAAGTTGTAGTCGTGGTATTTGCCGGTACCTGCGATCAACAGGTGTTCTTTTTCGTACACTAAATCTTGGCGTTTAAATTCCGCCATTTCGAAATCAGGGGTGAGCTGAATGGCGGTGGTGGGGCAGGCTTCTTCACACATGCCGCAAAAAATACAGCGGGAGAAGTTGATGCGGAAGAACTCCGGGTACCAACGGCCATCGTCGCGCTCGGCTTTTTGCAGGGAGATACACCCCACCGGGCAGGCCACGGCGCAGAGGTTACAGGCCACACAGCGCTCTTCGCCGTCTGGGTCCCGGGTGAGCACAATGCGGCCCCGGTAACGCGGCGGCACATAGGGCATTTGTTCTGGGTACAAAATGGTGTCGCGCTTGCGGAAGGCGTGGCAAAACACCATCCAAAGGCTGCGAACTTGCGAGAAAACGTCTTTTAAAAACTGCAACATAGGGTTAAGTTCCGGCCATTAGGTGGGGGTGTGGAGCAAAAGCACCACAGCCGCAGTGCCCACCAGGTTTACCAAGGTGATAGGCAGGCAGATGCGCCAGCCGAAATCCATAATTTGGTCGTAACGCGGGCGCGGTAGGGCGGCGCGGATCAGGATAAACAGCATGATAAAAAAGGCTGTTTTACTGACAAACCAGAAAAGCGGCGGAATCCAATCGAAGCCTGACCATTGGAACGGCGGCAACCAGCCACCAAAAAATAATACTGTGGTGAGGGCTGAAACCAGCACCACGCCTACGTATTCACCGACGAAAAACATACCCCACTTGAGGCCCGAATATTCCGTGTGGAAACCGGCGGCGAGTTCCTGCTCGGCTTCGGGCAGGTCAAACGGCGCCCGGTGGGCCACGGCTACGCCTGCAATGGCGAAGGTGAAAAAACCTAAAAACTGCGGGAAGACAAACCAGCAGTCTTTTTGCGCCATGACGATATCACTGAGCTTAAACGAGCCGGTGATGGTGATAATGCCCATCAGGGATAGGCCCATAAACACTTCATAACTGACGGTTTGAGCGGTGGAGCGGATGCCGCCGAGCAGGGCGTATTTGCTGTTGGATGACCAACCGGCAAACATCACCGCATACACCGCAAGCCCCGCCATCGCTAGGATGAACAGCAGGCCGATGTCTAAATCCGCCACCACCCAGCCGGGCACGATGGGGATTACTAAAAACGCCAGTAGCAAACCACTCATGGCGATGGCAGGTGCCAGCCAAAAGGTGAGTTTGTCCACGAAAGGCGGCGTCCAGTCTTCTTTGAAGAACATTTTGATCATGTCGGCAGGCAGCTGTAACAAGCCGAACGGGCCTGCGCGGTTGGGGCCGTAGCGATCCTGCCAGAGGGCCAATAAACGGCGCTCCACAAAGCTTAAAAACGCAGCACAAATCACTACGCCAAACAAAATAATGAAGGCTTTGATGACGGCAAATAATGCGTCTAAGCCGAAGTAGCTTGTTGTCTCCACGCTTAAGCCCCCTTCAGGTCAACGTTGACGCCGTAAGCCGCCACCACTGGGCTGCCGGGCAAAACGGGTAGGCCCACTACACCTGCCGCTTGATCGGCGCAGATGTGCAGCGGGGCTTGATGGCTAAAACCGGCACCGCTGATGCTGAGGGTTTGGCCTTGGGTGAGTTGCAAGCGCTGGGCGTCCGCTGTGCTTAGGCGTACATAGGGTACGTGGATGCGCTCTTGGATTTTCTCCGAGCGGCTGGATTGTTCGTCGCTGCCGTACAGATGGTAAACCGGTGCCAGGGACAAGCCGTCGATGGTTGAGGCTTCAGCGGCAAAGTAACTGCCAGCCCCTTCAGTATTAAATAAACGCACGCCTGAGTCACCGGCACGCAGCGGGCCGCCCACTTCCACTTGGAATTTGTTCCAGGCGGAGGGTGAGTTCCAGCCCGGCGCCCAGGCGAAGGGGATGAGTGCAGATGAATTAGTGGGGCCGGAGACACCTTCCATGGAAAAGGACATGGCGGTATCGGCATCTTGCGGCTGGCGCGGCTCGTGTACGGAGATATTGGCGCGCATGGAGGTGCGGCCTGAGTAACGGCGCGGTTCGCGGGCGATTTTGACTCCGGCCACACGCATATCGGCCTGGGGGGCGGCGTCAACAATCAGGGCCAGGCTCGGCACGGCGGCGGCCACGGCGGCGGTGGCGTCGTCCAGGTGCTGCCAGCTCACGGCGGTTTTCGCCAGTGTGCTGTGGATGGCGTGTAACCAGCGCCAGCCTTCGCGAATCGAAATGCCGTCTTTGTAATAACTGGGTTCGAACACCTGGAAGAAGCGCTGGGCGCGGCCTTCCATATTGACCACTGTGCCATCGCCTTCGGCAAAACTGCTGGCGGGCAGCAATAAATGGGCGGCATTGGCAGTGGCCGTGCGTTGATGATCCAGCACGATCACCCGTTTGGCGGCGGCCAAGGCTTGGTCAACTAGCGCTTTAGGCGCGCGTTGGTAGAGGTCGTTTTCTGCGACCACTAAGGTATCCGCCGCGCCTGAAGTGATTTTCTCCAGCGCTGCTTCAAGGCTTAGAGCGCCTACTTGCTCTGCTAAAAGTGCCGAGCCGAGGCTGTTGGTTTCGCGCAGTGTGAGGGCGAGGCTGGGGGTTTTGCCGCGCGTTTTGAGTGCCAATGCCACATTAATAGCCGCTTGAATGACCGCATCACTCATAGCACCGGTGCCGGAAACCACCAGGGGTTTTTCAGCGGCTAATAAGCCTTCAGCGATTTGACTGGCTAATGCGGCCTCTTCAGCGGATAAACCTGATACAGCGGGCGCTGTCGGGTCAATGCTGTGGGCCACGGCAAAACCTAAGCGTGCTTGTGCTGCGGCTTGGGCGCGGAAGGTGGCGGCGGCCACGTCATCCAGGCGTGTGGCGCCAGTGTTGGTGATAAAAATAGGGCTTAAATCCCGCTGGGCGATGTTTTTCAGCGGCAGCGCATTCCAGGTGGGCACTTTTTTCTGTGCGGCCAGCTGTAACATGCGGGTTTTTGCCGCTTGGCGCAGGGCTAGTGCCACGCGGGGTGCGGTTTGGGTGAGGTCTTCAGCCAGCACCAACACCGCATCGGCGTTTTCGATTTCTTTAAGGCTTGGGCTGTGGGCCACGCCCTGTTGCAGCGCGGCGGCTATTAATTGGTTGAGTTTCAGCTCCTGCGCGCCCAGGCCCAGGCTCATGTTGTTCGCACCCACCAATTGGCTGAGGGCAAAGTTGGCTTCCAGCGAGGCGCGGGGGGAGCCGATGCCCACCACCGCTTTGGCGGCGTGTAGGTATTCAGCGGCTAAATCCAGGGCGGCATCAATGCTGAACGCCTGCTCGCTGCCCTTTAGCTCCGGCGCTTGCGGGCGGTCGGTGCGGTTGACAAAGCCATAACCAAAACGGCCACGATCACACAGGAAGTAGTGGTTCACTGAACCGTTGTAGCGGTTTTCCACCCGGCGGATTTCGCCGTAGCGCTCGCCGGGGCTGGTGTTGCAGCCCACCGAGCAGAGCTGGCACACGCTGGGGGCAAACTGCATGTCCCATTTGCGGGTGTAGTGGTCGGCGTGGGTTTTATCGGTGAACACACCGGTGGGGCACACTTCGGTTAGGTTGCCGGAGAATTCGCTCTCCAGGTCGCCGTCTTCAGGGCGGCCAAAATACACGTTGTCGTGGGCGCCATACACGCCCAAATCGCCGCCGCCTGCGTAGTCGTTGTAATAACGCACACAGCGGTAACAGGCGATACAGCGGTTCATTTCATGGTTGACGAACGGCCCTAAGTCTTGGTTGACGTGGGTGCGTTTGGTGAAGCGGTAGCGGCGGCTGTTGTGGCCGGTCATCACCGTCATATCTTGCAGGTGGCAGTGGCCGCCTTCGGCGCAGACGGGGCAGTCGTGGGGGTGGTTGGTCATCAACCATTCCACCACGCTTTTGCGGAAGCTCTTGGCTTCGGCTTCGTCGATGGCGATAAAGGTTTTATCTGCGGCGGGGGTCATACAGGACATGACTAAACGGCCACGGGTGTCGTTTTCGTCGTTGTACTGCTTCACCGCACACTGGCGGCAGGCACCCACGGAACCCAGTGCCGGATGCCAGCAGAAGTAGGGAATATCAAGGCCGAGGTTTAAGCAGGCTTCCAAAAGGTTTTGGGAACCGTCTACCTCGAATTGTTTGCCGTCTACATGAATGGTAGCCATTCTTGCGTCTTCACCTAGGCCGCTTTGCGGCGTTTGTTAATGTGAACCGGAGGGCCGGTTAAGCTTTAAATTCTGTATGCGCGGGGGGCTTTTTTAGCTCACAGCGTGTTTATGTCTCAGCGCGAATCCCCTGCGTGAAGGCATCGGGGAAAAACTTCAAAGCGCTTTGCAACGGCTCCATTGCCCCCGGCGCATGGGCGCAGAAGGTTTTGCCGGGGCCTAAAAAGCGTGTTAATTGTTGCAAGGTTTCGATGTCACCCGGCTCGCCTTCGCCTTTTTCAATGGCTTGCAGGATTTTCACCGTCCAGGGCAGGCCGTCGCGGCAGGGCGTACACCAGCCGCAGGATTCGCGGGCGAAAAACTGCTCTAGGTTGCGCACCACCGAGATAATGTTTTGTTTGTTATCCACCACCATAATCAGTGCGGTGCCCATACGGCTGCCCGCTTTCATGATGGTGTCGTAGTCCATCGGCAGGTCTAGGTGTTCGGGCATTAAAAAGTCAGTTGAAGCGCCGCCGGGTAGCCAGCAGGTTAAGTCCAAGCCCTCGGCCATGCCGCCGCCGTGGGTGTAGAGCAGTTCGCGGGCGCTGGTGCCGATGGGTAATTCCCACAGGCCGGTGATTTTGGCGCGGCCAGAGATGCCGTACATTTTGGTGCCTGAATCCGGGCTTTTGCCCTGCGATAAGCCATTAAACCACTCGCCGCCGCGCAGCAAAATGGGCGGGATGTTCATCAGGGTTTCCACGTTGTTGACGATGGTGGGTTTGCCCCAGGCACCGGCCAATTGTGGGAAAGGTGGCTTAGTGCGCGGGTTAGCGCGGCGGCCTTCTAAAGAGTTGATCAGGGCGGTTTCTTCACCGCAGATATAACGGCCTGCGCCGGTATGCACAAACAATTCAAAATTAAAGCCGGAGCCTAGGATGTTCTCGCCCAAGTAACCGGCCGCTTTGGCTTGCTCGATGGCGGCGTTTAAGCGCTCGGCGGCGAGGATATATTCGCCACGTAAAAAGATAAAACCCTTGCTGGCACCTATGGCAAAAGCAGCCACGGCCATCGACTCCACCAACTGATGCGGCAGCTCTTCCATTAACATGCGGTCTTTGAAAGTGCCCGGCTCCATTTCATCGGCGTTGCAGACGAGATACTTTTGCCCGGCGTCCGGCCCCATAGGGATCAGCGACCACTTCACGCCGGTAGGAAAGCCCGCACCGCCGCGACCGCGCAGGTTGGAGGCTTTGACTTCGGCTTGCACATCCGCAGGTGGCATGGCGTAGGCTTTTTTAAGGGCGGCATAGCCCTCAAGCGCTTCGTATTCGTGAAGATCTAAAACCGCTTTGCCTGCCTGGGTGTAGCGCCAGGTGAGTGGGTGGGTTTCGGGGCCTACGTTGGTTAAACCGACATTTACGTTGGAACTCATACCCTTCACATTGGAATTCATAAATAGCGCTCCAAGACCTGGTCTAGGTTGCTGGGGCTGACGTTGAAATGGGTGTTGTCGTCAATCATCAACACTGGCCCGCGATCACAGGCGCCTAAGCAGCACACCGGCAGCAGGGTGAAGCGGTCGTCCGCCGTGGTTTGGCCCGGCGCAATGGCGAGTTTGCTTTGCAGGGCGGCGTACACATCATCAAACCCGGTTAAAAAACAGCCGATGCTGTCGCACACCAAAATAACGTGGCGGCCGACGGGCTGCCGGTAGATGCGGTTGTAAAACGTGGCCACGCCTTCTACATCCGCAGCCGAAATACCCAGCATTTCACCGATTAACGCAATGGCGCCATCGGGCACCCAACGGTGGTTTTTTTGCACGATTTTCAGCGCATCAATGGAGGCCGCACGCGGGTCTTCATAGTGATGAATGGCGTGTTCAATCTCGTGGCGCTCAGCCTCGCTCAGCACAAAGGGCTGGCCCTTTTCGGTGGCGATTAAGCGCGAATAAGGGGTGGTTGAAAGCGGAGTAGGGGAATTAGCGGTCGACATCGGCCATCACAAAGTCAATTGAGCCTAGGTAGGCGATTAAATCCGGGATCATAGAGCCACGGATTACCGAAGGAATTTGTTGCAAGTGGGGGAAGCTCGGCGTGCGGATGCGCGTGCGGTAGCTCATGGTGCTGTTGTCGGAGGTGAGGTAATAGCTGTTGATGCCTTTGGTGGCTTCAATCATCTGGCAGCTCTCGCCTGCGGGCATAATCGGCCCCCAGGAGACCGACAAAAAGTGCGTAATGAGTGTTTCAATGTGCTGAAGCGTGCGCTCTTTCGGCGGCGGACAGGTGAGCGGGTGATCCGCCTTGTAAGGCCCGGCGGGCATATTGTCCATACACTGTTTGATGATGCGAATACTCTGGTGCATCTCTTCTAAACGCAGCAAACAGCGGTCGTAGGCGTCGCCGTTGTTGGCCAGCGGCACTTCAAACTCGAAGTTTTCATAACCGGAATAGGGCCGCGCTTTGCGCAGGTCGAAGTTCACGCCGGTGGCGCGAAGGCCCGGGCCGGTTACACCCCAGGCCAGGGCTTCATCTTTGTTGTATTGCGCCACGCCAGCGGAACGGGTGCGCACGATGGAGTTTTGCACGGCGGCTTTGTTGTATTCGTGCAAACGCTTAGGCAGCCATTCAATAAACTCACGCACGAGGGTTTCCCAGCCTTTGGGTA
The DNA here is from genome assembly GCA_041179125.1 of Pseudomonadota bacterium. Taxonomy (GTDB): domain Bacteria; phylum Pseudomonadota; class Gammaproteobacteria; order Pseudomonadales; family Cellvibrionaceae; genus CAMCXE01. The sequence goes on from JBEGTZ010000123.1 coordinate 14,923, forward strand.
AGTCGTGCGCCACGCCGCCGATGCGGTACCAGGCCGGGTGCATACGGAAGCCGGTGATGGCTTCGATCACGTCGTAGGCTTTCATACGGTCGGTGAACATAAAAAACACCGGCGACATACCGCCCACGTCCTGAATATAGGTGCCTAGGTACAACAGGTGGGAGGTGATACGGAAGAATTCCGCCAGCATCACGCGGATGGTTTTCACCCGCTCCGGCACCTCAATGCCTGCGAGTTTTTCCACCGCCAGTACGTAGGGCAGGTTGTTCATCACCCCGCCTAAATAGTCGATGCGGTCGGTGTAGGGGATAAAGCTGTGCCAGGTTTGGCGCTCGGCCATTTTTTCAGCGCCGCGATGGTGGTAGCCGATATCCGGCACGCAATCGACGATTTCTTCACCGTCCAACTGCAACACAATACGGAAGGCACCGTGGGCGGAGGGGTGGTTGGGGCCGAGGTTTAGGAACATAAAGTCCTCGTTCTCGGTGCCCTTTTTCATGCCCCATTCTTCGGGCTTAAACAGCAGGGCTTCCTGCTCTAAATCTTGTTTGGCCGCATTCAGTTGGAATGGATCGAACTCGGTGGCGCGGGCCGGGTAGTCTTTACGCAGCGGATGGCCCTGCCAATAATCCGGCAATAATATGCGCCGTAAATTAGGGTGGCCTTGGAATACGATGCCGAATAAGTCCCACACTTCGCGCTCGTACCAGTTGGCGTTGGGCCAAATGCCTGTCACGGTGGGCAGGTTTAAATCGCCGCCGCTTAAGGCCACTTTAATGCGCAGGTCTGAATTGCGGTCGATGGAAATTAGGTGGTAGAACACCGTGAAGTCGGCTATCGGCAGGCCGTGTTTATGCTGACGCAAGCGCTCATCGGTGGCGGAGAGGTCGTATAACATCACGTAGGGGCGCGGCAATTGGCGCGCAAAACGCAATACATCCAGCAGCAATTCACGCGGCACCCATAGGGTTGGGGTGTTGTCCAGGGTGGATTGAAACGTAAACG
>JBEGTZ010000124.1:0-26615 GCA_041179125.1 Pseudomonadota bacterium
GCTAATTATCTATGGCCCGCCATGTGGAATAATGCTTTTGGAGATGATGACCCTAAAAACCAAGCCCTTGCGGATGAATACGGTATTGTTATGGGAACATCACACCATGAGCCTATGATGCGTGCAGATAAAGAATGGAATAGGCACGGCAAAGGCAAATGGGAGTTTTCCACCAACAGTGCCAATTTAACGGATTTTTGGCGGCAGGGTACAGTGCGAGCACGCCCCTACGAAAGTCTTTTTACTATGGGGATGCGGGGGCAAGAAGACGAACCCATGAGCGAAGGGGAAAATATAGAGTTATTGCAAAATATTGTTGAAAAACAACGCTCAATACTAAAGGAAGTTTTTACGGATAGGCCCGTTGAAAAAATCCCCCAGTTATGGTGTTTATACAAAGAAGTACAAGCTTATTATGAAAAAGGTATGCGTGTTCCAGATGATATAACGCTTCTTTGGAGTGATGATAATTGGGGCAATATCCGTCGCCTACCCACACCCGCTGAGCGCGCACGCACGGGTGGAGCCGGTATTTACTACCACTTTGATTACGTGGGTGGGCCGCGTTCTTATCGTTGGATTAATACTGTGCCATTGCCTAAAATTTGGGAGCAAATGAACCTTGCTTATCAATACGGAGCGCATAAAATTTGGATTACCAATGTGGGTGATTTAAAACCGATGGAGTTTCCAACGGAATATTTTTTAAAGTTAGCCTGGAATCCTGAAGCATGGCCAAAAGAGCGCATTGTTGAATATACAGAATTATGGGCTGAGCGTGAATTTGGAAAACCCTTCGCAAAGGAAATAGCCACTTTAATTAACGGCTATACACGCCATAATGGGCGACGCAAACCGGAGCTTATGGCGCCTGAAACTTATAGCCTGTTGAACTATGGTGAAGCCGAGCGGGTATTAACGGAGTTGCAACAACTCACTGAATCTGCAGAAACGCTCAGTAAAAAAATTCCTATCGAGCGCCAAGATGCTTATTTTCAATTGGTTTTACACCCGGTTTTGGCTTCTGCAAATATAACGCGGCTTAATATTACAATTGCTAAAAACCGACATTATGCCCAGCAGGGGAGATCCACAACGGAGTTTTTCCGTAAACAAGCAAAAGAATATTTCGCTTTTGATCAAAATTTAAAATCTCGATTTGATTCGCTCAATAAGGGGAAATGGCGCCATTTTATGGATCAAAGCCATATAGGTTACACCAATTGGAATAACCCAGAAGCGGATCAAATGCCTGCCTTGGCAGAGTACATTCCTGGTGATTATGCAGAAATGGGCGTTGCCGTTGAAGGTGTGGCATCCGCCTGGCCTGCACCGGGTTCCTATGAAATAAAATTTGACATCAATGGTCAGACAGAGCGGGAATTAACACTGTTTAATCGCGGCACACGCCCTTACGATTTTACGGTAACTAAAACACCTTGGATTCAGTTAACCCAGGAAAAAGGCACGGTTAATCCCGAGGTGCGCCTTGCTGTAAAAATTGATTGGTCTAAATTACCTGAGGGGCTATCCGAAGGTAATGTAACGATTCGAGGCACCGGCTGGCAAGCGGCGAAAATTAAAGTTAAAGCCGTAAAACCAGCAACTGATTTACAAAAAATAGCCCGAGGTTTTATTGAAGCTGATGGTTTTATTGCAATTAATGCTGCGAACTTCAAAAAATCCAAAGCGGTAGAGGGCGTGGCATGGCAGGAAATTCCTCAGCATGGTCTTACAAAAAGTTCCATAAGCCCATTCCCTGTAATGGATAAAAGTTTTACTGACTGGAGCAATGCACCTTATGTGGAATACCCGATCACGGTATTTTCTACGGGTGATATAACCATTGAAACAATATTGGCACCGAGTTTACCTTTTGTTCCAGGGCGCGGATTGCGTTATGCCATTGGTGTCGGGGATGAAAAACCGATAATTGTCGACTTATCAACTGGTCCCAATGCAGGCGATGCGGCTTGGAATAAATCAGTTGAAAATGGGGTGCGCATTGGGCGTAGCGAGCACAAAATTACCAAAGCTGGGCCGCAACGGGTGCGGCTATATGCTGTTGATGCAGGGATTACTGTACAGCGGATACATATTAATACCGGTGGTTTAGCGCCCAGTTATTTGGGGCCGCAGGAAAGTGTTTACCGATAATTACCAGGCAAGTTACTGCTGGAGCGGATGAGTGCATGTCGAAATCTTCGCCACGCACTTATTTCATCTGCTCTGCAAGCCTATATAAAAAATATCGGATTAATTTTTTTGACGCATTACTTTTAAAAGGCGCGATTTAAGAGCGGGTGGAATTGATTTGATAATAAGACTGTCGGAATCCGCATCATAAACCACTGTGGAACCTACGCAATCAGAGGCAAAGCTCATGCTCATTACTTCATTTCGCCCACTTAAACGTACCAGGCTGCGCAGAGCACTGGCGTCAGGAATAATTTCGTTTTTAAGTGTTTGGCAATTATTTTGAATAAACTGTGTGATTTCAGCTGATTTTTCATGATCTATTTGTTGGCTTAATTCTTCAATTAATACAGGCTTATCTTGTTTGGCCTGCTCCAAACAATAATTGACCAGTGTGTGGCGTGTTTGGCTGGCCGATTGCTCATCAAGTTGTTCGGTGTATTGTTGCACCGCTTCAATGAGTTCGGCTGTTTGTGCTTTTTGATCAACTTTGTCTGTAAAACCTATAAAATTGGCAAAAGCATCGGAGAGGTCTTTATCGTTTCTCAGCCTAACAATGGAAATATAATTGTTGTTTTCTTGGTTTTCCCACTCGCGTAAATTGATGCGTGCTGCCATAGAAAATTGTTTTGGATCCAAAAATAGACTATCACTTAAATCATTGTTGCCATCTAAGTACCATCCGGTTTGATGATCAAGAACAACAAAATATAAAAATTCTGCTCCTTCTAAGGTTTCTTGAGCGATGAACACATGGCTGTAAACCAAGGATGTGCATTTTTCTATTTCTAACTTTAAATGAGTCATTGCGCTATGGGTAAAACTTGTGAAGCTTAATTTCCCTGCTTTATATTCATTTAACCACTGGCTGAGTGGATGGGCAGCTACGTCGGACGAAAATCGCCCATAGGATTTACCATTTTTTTTGATATAAGCATTTTTAATTTCGCGCGCTAGATCTTCGCTGTTTCCATTGATGGTGAGTGGTTCATGCCTTAGCGTGTTGGTGACTAATGACTGCGGGGTTTGACGTTCAATGCGATGGGCTATGAGCTGAGTAAAAGGCATAAGCTGATTCCGATAAGAAAAAATTGCCGATTTTACTCATAGAGGTGTCCCCATGCTAGGGGCTATTCCATTGCCTAAACTATAAGTCTTGAAATAAAAAATACACAAAACTCACACTGATTAAATTGCGTGAGCAGTGGTTTTTTTTGTTGCATAATGGCTGTGAATTGGTTGTAGGGCTGAGCGTCAGTCATATTGATTTTTATGTATAGCGCCGTTTTTGGCGCTAAAACCTGGCAAAAAGGGTATGTCAATGGCTTTAGAGTCGCAAAATAAAATATTAATTGGCTCAGAAGAGTGGTGCGCGTTACCGAGTTTAGGATTGCCAGCCATTAAAGCGCGGGTGGATTCTGGCGCTAAAACCTCTAGTATTCACGCGATTAATATCACGCCTTTTCGTAAACAGGGCCACCCCTGGGTCAGTTTTGAGGTGCATCCAATTCAGCAATCACGTCAGGTGGTGGTGCGCTGTGAGGCGCCTGTTATCGACCGACGTAAGGTGCGTAGCTCCAGTGGAGAAACAGAAACCCGGCTGGTTGTGCGTGTGCCGTTTAAATTGGGTGCAGATGATTTTGATATTGAATTAACGCTAACTAATCGCGACTCAATGGGTTATCGCATGTTATTGGGTCGTCAAGCGATGGTTGGACGTTTGCTTGTTGACCCGGAACAAAGTTTTTTACAGGGGCGCCGCACAAAGGAAATGCTGGAACAGTGTTATTCACAATATAGATGTGATGATATTCCAGGGTTAAAAATTGGGCTGTTGGCAAGTAATTCCGATTTGTTTAGCAATAAACGCATCATGTTAGCTGGCGAAGAGCGCGGCCATACGATGTATTTTTTAAGTTTAAAACATTGTTACATGAAGTTAGATGCTGACAATCCTGAAATACATTACCGAGGGGGAAATATTTTAGAAAACTTAGATGCTGTAATTCCGCGTATTCGACCCAGTATGACATTTTATGGCTGTGCATTAACACGCCAATTTGAAAGCATTGGAACCTATGCATTAAACAGTTCTTCTGCCATTGCCCAGTCGCGAGATAAATTATTTTCCCTTCAGTTACTGCTTAAAAACGGTATTGATATACCGATTACTGGTTTTGCTAATTCACCCAGTGACACACAGGATTTAATTGACATGGTGGGCGGCGCGCCATTAATTGTTAAATTATTGGAGGGTGCTCAGGGCCGTGGTGTGGTACTGGCGGAAACGCGCAAAGCAGCTGAAAGTGTAATTAATGCTTTTAAGTCTGTGCAGGCAAATTTATTGGTTCAAGAGTTTATTAAAGAAGCCAACGGCAAAGATTTACGCTGTTTTGTCATTGATGGGAAGGTGGTTGCGGCTATAGAGCGCACTGCTGCACCGGGTGAATTCCGTGCGAATATTCACCAAGGGGGAACAGCCACCATCGCAAAAATAACTGCGGATGAAAAAAAATTGGCCATTAAAGCTGCGCGCACTATGGATTTAAGTGTGGCAGGCGTAGACATTATTCGCTCCAGTAAAGGCCCGCTGCTTTTAGAGGTAAATTCATCACCTGGTCTTGAAGGCATTGAAACGGCGACTGGGCGTGATATTGCAGGGTTGATGATTCAATCCATTGAAAAGCGTTTAAATTGGAAGCGTAAATTGGCGAGTGATTTGAGGGGCGCGCGGAACAGAGATGAGGAGGAATAAATTTTTGGGGTTATTAGATTAGATTTTCGAAATGGAAAACTTCAGGGAAAGGATCGTAGTGATGGTGTAATAATTTTTTCCACTCTTGATAATGTGGCGAAGTGCGAAAGCCCTGGGTGTGGGCCTCTAGGGTTTGCCAGCGCACTAATAATAAATAACGATTTTTAATTTCAATACAGCGTTTAATTTCGTGAGAAATATATCCTTCTGTAGCGCTGATAAATAATTCCGCTTTTTTAAAGTCAGCCTCAAAGCTTGTTTCGTGGCCCAATTTTACATCTAGGATGGCGACTTCCAAAATCATCAGTGTTCCCTTATGGGTAACAGCCGAACTCTGTGGTTCGGCTGCGTGTGTAATTAAAATATTTTTGGAATAAAACGGTAGGGCACTTGTTTGCAATATTCGAGATAAACCGGGTCTGCAGAAAGGTGGCGCTCTTCCGTCATTGCGCGCAGATAATAGGTGTAGGTCATCAACATTAAACCCACGATTTGCATGCCCGCCAAGCCTAAACCTGTGTGTTGGGCGTTAAAAATAATGGCAGGAAACATAACACACCACCAGGCGAAATTCTTACTGGCATAAGCTGGGTGACGAACGTAGGCGTAAGGCCCTTTGCGAATAATTCCACGGTTAGTTAAGTTAGAAAACCGCACACCAAACCATAATGTGGCGGACATATACACGAGGTAACTGCATACCATCATGCCGGTAAAGAGTGTAATCAACCATTGATTAGTGAATTTTAATACTTCGTGTTCACTGGGCGCTGAAAAATAAAATCCCAACAGCATTTGAAAGGGTGGGTAACAAGAAATACAGACGATCCAACCGAGAATGGTTGGTTCAGCGGAAGCCGTTTGGTTATCTACCCAGCGCGAGGAAATCATGTATCCACACCAGGCTAAGGCGACATCAACTGAAAATATCAGGGCAATTGAAATATTAAAAAAATCGCCATTGAATTTTGTATGCGTGTAAAAACCTTCTGCAATATTGCGCGGCAAACCTTCGAGCAGATAACCAATATTTGTGATGAGATGAGGAAATTGATCGCAGAAATAGACCGTCATCAGTGGGGTGAAAAACATTTTTACAATTAAACCCACGGCGGCTTTTTTGTCGTTTTCGTCAAAAATGGGGCGTAAATGTTTAAGGCCGGGCACAAACGATATTAGATGTGCGCATACCCGCCCGGTCAGCGTTGATAAATCTTTTTTGTCGAGTTGTGGGTTGTGGCGGTAGGCGCGGGTAAAATAAGCATAGGGTAAGCCAATGATGGCATAAAAAATTAATATCAATTCCAGCAGGCGAAACCAAGGTTGGTAATAGGGTGCTTTATTATTAAAACCGTATTCCCCGGCGGAATGGTAAAAAACGGTAATTACGCCAATGAGTATTAAGTTGAGAATATAGCTCGACAGTGCTTCGCCAAATAGTTTGCCCGATTGTTGATTGGCCAGTTCCGGCGCAGGCTGGAGAAAAGCTTTTCCTTCACGCTGGAATAACCGTATTAGCTCAACGCTAATCATTACGATGGTAATGATACACAGCGCTGCTAGTAGACTATCGATTCGTTCGTGTGTGATTTGCCAACCCGCGATGCTCAAACCCTTTTCAAGTGTTTTGTCGGCGTTGTAGATAAGTGCTAGCACCACTACGGTAATAGCGCCGGCGACACCGCTCATCCAGGCGCCATCGGTAATCCAAGAGGCGTCTTTGGCTGGGGTGGTTTTAATGGCCGCTAGAGGAGTTGGGGTTGACATAGTAGTTCTCAATCTTATTGTTATTTATGCTCAAAACACGCGCACAGAGGTGTGTTGTGTAATTTTATACAAAGCTAAGCGCTTAAAAAACCAACCAATATTTAATCTGGAAATCTCTGCTGAGCGCTTGCTGCGAGGCGACAGAAATTTCTCGGTTTAGGTTTGAAAGAAACAAACTCAAACCAATAAAAAACTTTTATTGGTTAAATTAAATAAACAGCTTTACACACAAAAGTTGGTCGCAAGGATGGCTCCCGCTGCCTCGCGTTTATATTATTTTTATGGCTTTGCCAAGCTGTGTTGGCTTGGCAAGCTGGTTTAGCAAAAAATCTTATTCAGGCAGAGTTACGTTTAATTCTAACACTGCACAATTGCCGTTGTTTTCAAGCTGAACTTCAACTTGGGTCATGTCAATATCAACATATTTGCGCAGCACTTCCATGATGTCCCGCTGTAACGCAGGTAAATAATCCGGCTGTTTTAGTTTGTTGCGTTCGTGCGCTACGATAATTTGTAGGCGTTCTTTGGCAATTGATGCTGAGTTATTTTTTTTGCGTGAGAAGTATTCAAAAAAATTCATGCGCTTCTCCTGAATAGCCGTTGGAATAGGCTTTTATGTTCAGGCGTTAAGTAGCGGTGCTCCAGTGTTTCTCCTAACAACCTGCCGACCGCATCGCTATAAGCTTTGCCCGCTTTGGATTCCGTATCGTAAATAACCGGTGTACCTTGGTTGGAGGCTTTTAATACGGTTTCACATTCTGGAATTACACCCAATAATTTGGTGGCAAGAATTTCTTCTACGTCTTTTACGCCAAGCATTTCACCTTTGGCGACGCGCTCTGGGTTATAGCGGGTAATTAATAGATGCTCGATGACGCGCTCGCCGCGTTCTGCTTTGCGGGATTTGCTTTGTAATATACCGAGAATACGGTCGGAATCCCGCACGGAGGATACTTCTGGATTGGCTACCACCACGGCTTCGTCGGCAAAATATAGGGCCATAAATGCGCCGTGTTCGATGCCTGCAGGGGAGTCGCAAATAATATATTCAAAACCCATCTCGGCCAGTTCGTTGAGTACGCGCTCTACGCCCTCTGCGGTGAGTGCGTCTTTATCGCGGGTTTGGCTTGCGGGCAATATAAATAAGTTTTCTGTGCGTTTATCTTTAATAAGCGCTTGTTTCAGTGAGGCTTCGCCATTGATGACGTTAACAAAGTCGTAAACAACGCGGCGTTCTACGTTCATGATTAAGTCGAGATTTCTCAAGCCAATATCAAAATCAATGACCGCTGTTTTATGGCCGCGTAAGGCTAAACCGCTACTGATGGATGAGCTTGTGGTGGTTTTGCCAACACCGCCTTTACCTGAGGTGACTACTATTATTTTGGCCAAGGGAATTTACCTGTTCTGTGTAGAGGTGGTTTAAAAAAGAGGCGCTATGACTAATTTGCCATTGGCGCTATATGCTTGTATGGGGGATTTCCAGTGCTGTGCGCGCAAATCTTCGTCAACGACATATTGGCCTGCCACCGCGATTAATTCGGCTTCTTGGCTTTGACAGAATATGCGTGCATTTTCATCGCCCTGTACGCCTGCTAATGCGCGGCCACGCAGGGCGCCGTATATATGGATATTGCCGTCGGCCAGAATTTCGGCACCGGCTGATACTGAAGATAAGATGATTAAGTCGCCTTTAACGTAAATTTGTTGGCCTGAACGCACGGGGGCGTCGATGACTTGAGCGGGTGCGGACTGGGTTTCAGGCGCTGCGGCGGGTGTTTCAGTGTGTTGTGTTGCGGGCTGTTTTATTTCTAAGGTGGTGGAACCCTTGGCCTTACCCTTGGGGAGGGTCGCCAGACCTAAACTTAAGGCTTGGGTTTCAAGTTCTGTTGTGCCGCCTTTGATGGCGGTGGGGATAAAACCCAGCTCGCGGCATAGGCTCACTAAGGCTTTTAAATCCAACTCCTGTATGCCGCTTTTGAGTTGTTCAAACCCGAGCACCAGGGGGTTGTTGTTAAAAAAGGCGGGGGATTCAGAAACGCGCGCGCTTAATTCTTCTGCAATGGTACTTAATGTGTCCGTTCTAACCTCAAGTAATGTCATCGGGAACAGGCCGCCTTTAATCTGGAAGGATTCAGGCCGGGATGCGTGCGTTTGAGGTGAGGATTTTGTGCGCATAAAGTAATTACAGGGCGGGAGCAAAAAGTAGGGCGATTTTATAGCCCTTTAATTGGGATTTCACAAGCTTATTACGCATTTAGCTGGCCGCTTTTAGATTTACAGCATCAAGTGCGGTTTTTAGGTTTAACGCCTTTCTGTGGCGGCGCGCTTAGTGGGTCGTCTGGCCAGGGGTGTTTTGGGTAGCGGCCTTTCATTTCTTTTTTTACTTCTTGATAACTGCTGCGCCAAAAACCGCCAATGTCTTGGGTGATTTGTAGTGGACGCCGGGCAGGGGAGAGCAGGTGTAGGCTGAGTTTGATGCTGTTGTTATACACGGATGGCGTGGTTTGGGTGCCGAACATTTCTTGCAGTTTGACGGCCAAAACCGGCGGGTTTTGTGTGTAGTCGATGGCGAGCTGTGAGCCGGTCGGTGCGCTCCATTCAGGGGGTAATAACTGATTGAGTTGTTGCTGCTCATTCCAGGTTAACCGGTTGCTTAATAGCTCCGCCAGGTCAAGTGCTTCAAGCTGTTGCAGGTTGTGGACATGGCTTAAGTGGGGTTCTAGCCATGCTTCGAGTGTGTCCAAAAGCCCGCTGTTATCACATGAGGGCCAGCGGTTGGGTTCTTGCTGGCAGGCTAGGTTTAATCGAGCCTGTAATTGCAGCGCCTCGATGCTCCAGTTCAAACAACCCAGGCCTTCTTTGCGTATAAATTCAATTAATAAACGCTGTCTATCAGCTGCGGGGAGTGTTTCGAGGCGTTTTTCTTGCCAGGTGAGTGCGCCTATACACTGCTGTTCACAGGCGATAAAACGCCCGAGTTTTTTATCCCAGGCCGCTTGCCGATGTGTTGCAACTAGCGGGCTGAGTGCGCTGAGAAATAAGTCGGCGGCCAAAGGTGTGGCGCTGATAATGCTGTCCTCCGAACGGCCAGATGCGCCTTGCGTTTGCGCCACCACCAGCCAGGCGTGTTTGCTCAGCGGGTGGAGCGGGTCTATGCAGGCGGCGCGCCCGTTGGCGAGCTGATAAACGCCGCGTCTTTCGCCCCGCGCTTTGGCGATGCGGTCGGGATAGGCGCAGGCGAGCAAAAATCCACAGGCTTGGCTTGGCAGAAGGTTTTTGCTGTTGGCGGCCTGTGGGAGCATGTGTGCAAATTGTTTGGCTTGACGGGTGACGTTATCGCGCCAATGGCTGGGCAAGTTGGAGTTTTTTTTAGCGATAAGCTCTAACAAATGGCTTAAATCGGCCTCTTGGGGGCCTTTGCTGGTTTCGGTCAATATCGAAGCGAGCCAACAGGCTTCATCTTTTAATCCATAGGTTTGGCTTTCAACCAACATGTGGCCCAAGCGAGGGTGGACGGGTAAAGCGCTTATGGCTTGTCCGCTGCGGGTGAGCTGCCATCGATCCTGCTGGCCTGTTTTGATGGCGTTTAATTGTGCTAATACATCGCACGCTTGTTGATAGGCGGCTTGGGGCGGTGCATCGATCCAGGCCAGCTCAGCCGGTTCAATGCCCCAGGCCACCAGTTGCAGTGCTAAGGACGTAAGATCCGCCTTTAGAATTTCAGCCGGACTGTGTTCGTTCATCACCAGCTCCTGCGACCATAAGCGGTAACAATGGCCCGCCGCTAAACGCCCCGCTCGCCCAGCCCGTTGGGTGGCGGAGGCTTTGGATATGCGTTTGAGGTTGAGGCGGGTAAGCCCGGTGTTTGGGTCAAATTCTGCTTCGCGGCACAACCCGCTATCTATCACTAGGGTGATACCGTCGATGGTGAGGCTGGTTTCGGCAATGTTAGTGGCTAATACCACCTTGCGGTGTGTTTCGCTTGGCGCAAGCGCCACTTGTTGTTGGGTCAAGGGCAGGTTGGCATAGAGTGGGTATACATTGATATCCGCACTTAAACGGCTGGCTAACCATTGTTGGCAGGCTTGAATCTCCCGCTGACCCGGCAAAAAAACCAGTGCGTTACCTGGGTGTGTTTTAAGTGCATCTATTAATGTTGTACCGACGGCTTCGGTAATCGGCTCCTTAAAGCTTAGGGTTTTGCCGTACTGAATACTGACGGGATACATTCTGCCCGTACTGGTTAACACCGGTGCCTGCGGCAATAACCGCTCAAGTCCCTGGGTGTCCAAGGTGGCCGACATGACCAGCAGGCGTAATGGGTCGTTGTCTTCACGCAGTTGTGATTGGCAGTAGAGGCTTAGCGCAAGACCAAGATCGCTATCCAACTGGCGCTCATGAAACTCATCGAAAATAACTAACCCTACGGATTCTAAACTGGGATCTTCCTGCAACATCCGCAAAAAAACGCCACCTGTCACCACTTCAATCCGGGTATTAGGGCCAACCTGGGTGTCTTGTCGCACCCGAAACCCTAAGGTTGCCGCAATCGGCTCGCCCAATAATTTCGCCATATAAAGGGCGCAACTGCGTGCGGCAATACGGCGTGGCTCCAGCATGATGATTTTTTTGCTGCCCAGCCAAGGAGCATTTAATAGATGTAAAGGGACTTGCGTGGTTTTACCCGCACCCGGCGGCGCCTGCAAAATAACCTGACAGTGCAGTGCAAGCTGCGCAGTTAGCTCACTTAATAACGGTGTGATGGGTAATTCGGGGGACATAAGGGCTGGCCAGCAAATAAAAGCCCGCGATTATGAGGTTTTGGGGCGGAGGAGACCAGCTGGGGACGGTTATCGAAAAGCACAACCAACAAACAAAAACGCCGACACAATATGTATCGGCGTTTTTGTTTGGTAAAACTTTAGACTTATTTATTAAGTCTACGACGGCTTACCGCAAGCCCTAATAAACCTAAACCAAGCAAAGCCAGGCTGCCGGGTTCTGGCACACTGACCTGGCCGAGTGTCAGGTTGTCTATTTCCAGATAACCGCGAGTGGTGGCCTGGCCATTTAATAAACCAAAGTGAATACTTTTGATCACTTGATCGCTCGTGATACCCCAAAATCCATTGCCTGCAGATAGTTGAAAATTATCCGTTGCGCCATTGCCATAGGCAACCGTGGCGAAGAAGGCTGAGGATTTAAAAAAATCAAACCCGATGGCGGATACGCCGTTGCCTTGAGTGAGGCTGGTTTCAGAGAAATCTAATAAAAATGAACCGTTGCAGCCTGCGCAGTACACATGGTTGCCAGTGCCTACCATAAGGTTAAGGTTGTTAAATCCTGTGGTTTTATAGGTGGTTTCACCTAAAACATGGGTCATTGCAGCATTGGAAAACACATCCACAAACGTTGTATCAACGCGATCACCGTGGCGATAGTTAGGGTTTTCATAATCGTCAACAAGATTACTGGTTAGGCCGCTCATAAAATCAATACGGCTGCTGGAAATGACCGATGCAAATGCCGTGGTGGCTGTGAGCGAAAGGCCAAGTAATACACTGGCGAGAAGGGTGCGGGAGAACATCAATACTACTCCGTAAAAGGGTGTGTGACAGGTGAAACGCTTAATAGCAAAACAATATCCAAAAGAATAATTCTATTTAAATTCAGATAGTTAAATATTAAAAAAACATGCTTCTGTATGAAATTTCGACAATAAAACCGTGCTTTTAGAGTAGTTGCTCTAGCGCTTCACTGAGTTTTTTCACCGCGACGACTTCAAGCCCAGGTATAGGCTCTTTAGGTGCATTCCCCCAAGGGACAATCGCTTTTTTGAAGCCATGTTTAGCCGCTTCACGCAAACGCTCCTGCCCAGAAGGGACGGGCCTGATTTCACCACTTAGCCCCACCTCACCAAAGGCAACCCAATCGCTGGGGATAATTCGGTCGCGAAAGCTCGACACCAGCGCAAACAGCAAAGCCAAATCCACACTGGTTTCAGCTATTTTTACCCCGCCCACCACATTCACAAAAACGTCTTGATCGCCCAACATGAACCCGCCGTGCCGATGCAAAATGGCCAATAACATTGAAAGGCGGTTGGCGTCTGATCCCACGGATACCCGTCGAGGATTCCCCATATGGCTGCTGTCCACTAAGGCTTGAATTTCAACCAATAAGGGGCGAGTACCCTCCCAAACCACCATCACCACAGAACCCGCCGCTACTTCCTCCGCCCGCTGTAGGAAAATCGCCGATGGATTGTTGACCTCCCGCATACCTTGTTCCGTCATGGCAAAAACGCCGAGTTCATTAATTGCCCCAAAGCGGTTTTTATTGCCCCTTAGCGTGCGGAAGCGGCTGTCATTATCGCCTTCCAGCATGATTGAGCAGTCGATCATGTGTTCCAACACCTTAGGCCCAGCCAGGCCGCCATCTTTGGTGACGTGGCCGACCAAAATAACGGCGGTGCCGGATTGTTTGGCGAACCGAGTTAACAACGCTGCGCTTTCGCGTACCTGGGAAACACTACCCGGAGCGCTGGTGATGTCGCTCAGGTGCATCACCTGTACAGAATCCACCACCATAATGCGCGGCTTGAGGCCGCTCGCCAGATACAAAACAGCTTCAACGTCGGTTTCCGCTGCCACCTGTAATTGGGCCGTAGGTAGGCTGAGCCTTTGCGCACGCATGGCAACTTGTTGCAGCGATTCCTCACCCGTCACGTAAAGAGCGGGTGCCTGTTGAGCCAGATAACACAGGGTTTGAAGTAACAAGGTTGATTTACCGGCACCGGGGCTGCCGCCAATTAACACTACAGAGCCGGGCACAAACCCACCGCCTAGCACACGGTCAAACTCCTGCATTCCCGAACCGAAACGGGGTAAATCCACCAGGCTAATATCCTTAAGAATCTGCACTTGATTGGTAGTGCCCGCGTAACCCACAGCGCGTCCCACACTGGGTTGTGCGCCTAGACGAATCTCCTGCACGCTATTCCAGGCACCACATGCCCCGCATTGCCCCTGCCATTTCGTAAATTCGGCGCCGCAGGTATGGCAGACGAAAGCGGTTTTGCTTTTAGCCACATGGGCTCCTTATTGGAATATTGGGGGAGGGTGTATCCTCAACATGCTTATTTTTTAACCGCAGGGCTTGCTAACTCGCTAGGGCCACTTACACTTAAACGTGAAACAGTAAGCGTTTTACTGATGCGCTACGCTCCCTTCTAAAGCGTTAGCGTTTTGCTTTAGCAAGTCACACCTATAACCTTTGTATTGATCTTTTGCATTGAAAAACAGGTATTAGGCTTAGGTGACACACCTGACCGGACTGTCACAGTATTGAGGTTATATGCACGGCATTCAAGAAATTGATTTATCCCATCGCACACAAAACAAAGACCTGGTTTGGGATTTGGATAATTTTTCACAGCGGCGTACAGCCCATGAATTTGTGATGCATTTTGAAAATAAAATATGTGTGTTTTCACCGAGTGTGGAACAAATTTACAGCAATTACAGCATCACGTTTCCCGCTGACGAAAACAAACGTTTAATTATTTTGCCAAACCCCAGCGCTCACCACGATATATTCCAATCCATTCCAGAGGGGGCGGTTAAACCCACCGGGCTTTATATCGTACCGAGCAAACAACTTGAGTTAAATTTACGTATCCCCCTAAAAACACAGGACGCCCCTTGGCGAGATGTTCCTTTGCACGTAGGCTTAAAGTTAATCAATAGCCGACGCCCACGGCACTTGCCATTGCTACCTATTTTGGTAAAAGGCGATTTGCGCGAACTGGACTCACGCACACCCGTTTTACATTTACATGCGGTTTCCTTAAGCGCACTTAACCAACTCTCATCACTCGAATTAAACGCCATTCGCCGTGTCATTCTCGATAGAATCGGTGAGCTTGAATAAGCCTAAACGTTTTTTTGCGAAAAGTTATTTGTCTTTGACGCGGAAGGTAATGGGAATTGTAAATGTGAAGACATCAGTTTTAATTTGTTCAGGAATGGCGGGGTAGGGGGAGGACTTATTAGCAGCATCCACTGCGGCATCAGTTAATACAGCAATTTCATTGGTGCTAGAACTTTTAACATTTAACACCTGGCCTGATCGGTTAATAGTAATGCTTAAACGCACCGTTCCTTCCTGCTCTTTAGATAACGCCGATTTAGGATATTTAACAAACCCGGCGGTACGTTTACTGAGCTTGGAAATATACAGCTGCTGAACCAACAAACTGTCTGCTGTCTCTTGTTTTTCTCCATCGTCAAATACTTCATTAGGTTTTACTGCCGACGCGGTGGTCGCAGGTTTAGCCGGTGTACTCGTTGGTGCGGGCACAGCAGGCGGTGGATTGGCCGCTGTAACAGCCACCGTAGAGGTTACAGCCGCTGTTGTTGTGGCAGCAGTGGAGGCTATGGCGGGAACAGGATTGGCTGGTATTTTTTCTGAACTGGGTTTCGTCGGCTCTATTTTTGCCGTTTCTTTTGCAGGATCAAGCTTGGCAGGATCAAGCTTCGAAGGATCGGTTTTGATCGCTGGGTCTTTTACCGCTGCGATTTCAACCGGTTTGCCTTTGTTTTTCGCAGCAGCAATAAGCGCCGCTTTCACCACCGCAATGCGTTCAGGAGTGGGGTTAATCTTGCTGTAGATACTGATGGTTTTGTCATCCATCTTGCCGGCGGTTAATAACCCATCGCGAAACGTTGACGACAAAGGCACCGGCCCAATCCAGGTGCGCAGTAAAAGATTATAAAAGTCGCCACTGGCAATCTTTCCCAATTCAATATTGTTCAAACGCACAATCGTGCTGTCACCCTGACGGAGCACGCTAAGCACATCGTCACGCTGGAGTTTGATCGACAATAAATTGTTAAAATCGGCTAGGTGCTGTGAATTTTTTGCCATTTCGCCCATGCCTGCGTTAATGGCTACCCCTTCTATCCACATACGCTTAAAGCGGTTCCCCAACAAACTCCCCGCCAATACGCGCACTTCCATACGTTGATCACCGGTATCCAGCAGGATAGCTTTCGAATCAGACGTCACCTTACTGGTGTAAAGCCCCGCTACGAATTGCTCACTACCCAGTTCAGAATAAATAGCAACCCCATTGAGAACCGGTTCGGCAGCGAAGGTTTTTAATGGCAAAGATGCGGACAATAGTAAGATTGAGCAAAGGAGGATATGAAGGGCGCGTAGCATAGTTTTCTCTATAAAAATCAGGCACTTTTGTTACAGCTTAGCGGATTTAACCGCCAGCGTAACCCCCTTTACTGCGATAAACCAAGAAACCATTACCTAAGTTATTAAATTTGACGACTTCTTCGAAAAGGATACTAAGGAAGGTAACTTCAACAGGCTTATCAATTGCGTTAGTAGCTTTAATGCACTAGGCAATTATATGTTCAGCATGTTTGTACAGTATTCGACAGATTTGTTCAGTGTGGGCCATGTGCGACAGGTTATGCTATGTACAGACATTATTTATTCTAAGTATTAGATGGTAAATTTAGCCGAGTCTTTTTAGCAATTCAACTTTATAACCAGTATTTTGAAATCTGAACTCCTCAACGATCATCGTAAATGTTTTTTTGGGGTACAGATCAATGTGACACCTCAATGGTTGACGGTTTATTGTCTCTCATTAATGTGTCCGGGGGTTTTAGACCACTACAGAGTGCGCTGGCTGTTCAATTGGACGCAATGAATTGCGCCCCGACAGGGATGAAGCACGAGAATAGAAAAATACAGATTAGTTACGTAAAAACAGGAACAAACCGGCCAAAGGGCACCGCCGGAAATTCAATTTTCGTGATGATCTCCAGGCATTTTCGCGCGGACGACTGCACGGATGCAGGAGGTAGAGCGACGCTGGATGCCAAAGCCGAAGGAGGGCGTTTATGCGGTATCAATGAACGACTGAGCACGAAAATAACGAAGGGGGCGCACGAAAAATGGATTTCCGGCTGCGCCCTAAAGATTGCGTCCGCAGCCCGGCTAGTGTCTTATTACCGCTTCGTAAAATTCAAAATCCACGCGGAGCATTTATGACAGGTATTACTCTGGCCCAGGCCGGCCCCCAACCGTTGGAATTATTGCTGGCACTAGCCAACCGCCACGGCCTGATCACCGGCGCCACGGGCACCGGCAAAACCGTAAGCCTGCAAACCCTGGCAGAAGGCTTTTCCCTCGCCGGTGTGCCGGTGTTTATGGCCGATATAAAAGGGGATTTATCCGGCCTTGCAGCCTCAGGCCATGCCAGTGAAAAATTAACCGCCACGTTAAATAAACGCCAAATAACCGCGCCAGAATTCGGCGCCAACGCCTGTGTGTTTTGGGATTTATTCGCCCAGCAAGGGCACCCGGTGCGTGCAACCATCTCCGACATGGGGCCGTTAATGCTGGCGCGTTTATTTAATTTAAATGAAGTACAAACCGGCGTATTGCAGTTGGTATTTAAAGTGGCAGACGACCAGGATTTATTATTGCTGGACATCAAAGACCTGCGCGCCATGCTCACTTATGTAAGCGATAACAGCAAAACCCTCTCCCGTGATTACGGCAATATATCAGCCGCATCTATAGGCGCTATTACCCGTTCACTCTTGACGCTAGAACAAGAAGGCGGCGCGGATTTTTTTGGCGAACCGATGCTCAATATTATGGATTTAATTCAAACCGATGCAGCAGGTAAAGGGTTAATTCATATTCTTGCGGGCGATAAATTAATGTTGCAACCGCGTATTTATGCCTGTTTTTTACTTTGGTTATTAGCCGAATTATTTGAACACTTGTCCGAAGTGGGCGATTGTGCCAAACCTAAAATGGTATTTTTCTTCGATGAGGCGCATTTATTATTTAACGACGCCCCTGAAGCCCTGCTGGAAAAAATAGAACAAGTCGTGCGTTTGATTCGCTCAAAAGGTGTTGGAATTTATTTTGTCACGCAAAACCCCTTGGATATTCCCGATACCGTTTTAGGGCAATTAGGCAACCGAATACAACATGCCCTGCGCGCCTTTAGCCCTAAGGACCAAAAAGCAGTTAAAGCCGCCGCCCAAACCCTAAGGCCCAACCCCAAAATAGACACCGAAACGGCCATTACCGAACTGGCCGTGGGCGAAGCATTGGTGTCATTTTTAGACAGCGAAGGCCGCCCAACCCCGGTCGAGCGCGCATTTATCGTCCCCCCAGGCTCCCGTTTGGGGCCTTTAACCGCAGCGGAGCGCGCTGAAAACATAAAACAGTCACCCTTGGCAGGTATTTATGATGCAAGCGAAGACGTTGTTTCAGCCTATGAAAAACTCAATCAACCCAGCCAAACAACGCAGCCTGCCGAAAGCGCAGAGCCTGAACAACGCGCCGAAGTATCTGAGCCAGATAATGGCTTTGGCGATATGTTGCAAGATGTTATTTTTGGCTCCACCGGGCCACGGGGCGGCAAGCGCGCAGGCTTGGTGGAAACGGCGGCGAAAACAGTAGTGCGGCAATTGGCTAGTGAAGTAGGGCGGCAATTAGTGCGTGGTATTTTAGGGTCGCTGACGGGTGGGGGGCGCAGGCGGCGTTAATGTATAAACATTTTGTAACTATTCAGCATGTTTTCTATTTGCGTGCCTTATCTCTGCGTAGGGGCGCAATTCATTGCACCCCTACATGATGAAATGTTTAATTCACTGAATGGTTACAAAAATTTTTAGATAGTTTTTTTGCGTTATGAAGAGGGTAAGTTAATGTTTGTATTAAAAATAATGTTTGTTTTTCTCGCGTGTTTAATGATGAGCGCTTGCCGCAGTGGCGATAGGGGTAACTACTACAATAATGATTACGAAACTACGCGCGGTGGTTTTAATTTTATTAGTTTTAATGTGCTTGACACCTATGATGTAGATTCGCGCAGTTCAAACCTTAAACAAGTGTTGGACCCATTTAATTCTGATGGAACCTTCCAAGCATTTTGGGCGATTAGCACAGCGCAACACTACGAGGCTCGTTTATTTATCAATACCGCTCCTGTCACTTCTGGGCGCCGTGTTTTTGCTTATGCCTATTGTGGTGGCAATGATTATAAAGTGTGTGGCTTAACTGAAGGGACTTTTTATTGCAGCATGAGTAAGGCAGGTTATTTAGTCTGTGAAGATGGGCTTGGCGGCCAATACATTGATGACTGGCTGCGCAACAGTAGCCGCTATTATTTAGGGCTGGAAATTTGTAGCACGCAGGGTTATGGGTGCTCCACACGATATAAAGAGGTAACTGTTTATTAACGCTCGTTTAGCTCAAGAGTTAAACCTACACGGGTTTAGTTCCGCTTCTGTCACAGGCCTGAATACCTCGGTGTTATTTTCCGCATTACCCGCATTATTGCGTTTATTACTTGTTACCGACGGCACAGTCACTAAAGCATTGGAGGCGTATTTTAATACGCCCATTCAAGTACACCTGCTCAACCAATACCCAATAAATACCGACGATTTAACCACATCAATAGAATGTGAATTAAATGCCCGGCGCATTATCCTGCGCGAAGTTCAATTAGTACGGACAAGCGACCAGGCGGTTATGGCCGCTGCGCGCTCTTTAATTGCGCTGGATTTATTGCCTGAAAACTTAGCTGAAGGTTTATTGGCGGGCCATTTGGGTATCGGTGAATTAATTCGCAGCCAAGGTTTAGATACCTACCGGCAATTGCGCGATTTAGGTATAAGCGAACGGGACGGGCAGCAAGGTGTTTGGCGGCGTTATGTTATTTGCACCGAGCAGGTGGCATTAATACAGGTGGAGGAATGGTTTCCTTTGGCGGTTTATTGTGATCATCCTAGAAACCTCAGTTGAGCCCCCAAAAGCTGTGTAAGCCACGGGTAGCGGATAGTGAAAGTTGGAAATAAAGGGCAACCTTATTGGTTGTTCGAAATTTACAACTTTTGCTAGACGTGCCAAGGGGTTGCGCAGACTTGGGTGATTCACTGAGGTTTCCAGGATCATTCATCACACGCACTTACACGCACATCCTGATGATTATTAGCAAAATTTTCATCGCCTTGTGCCTGCCACACACTTAACGTGTACTCACCTTTAGGCAATTTAAGGGTTAGGTTTGCCACGCCTGCTGACAAGGTTTTTGTTTGGTCGAGGGTGTTTAATAAAATGGAGGGCAAACGTTTTTGTAACCTGCGTTCGTAGGCGCTAATTACCAGTGCGCGTGTTGGGTCTGTGTCGTAGGCGGAGTCCTGAATGCGGCCTCGGTTGAGATTCACAATTTTGAAATTCACCTGGCAATTACCTGCTGCCACAGCTGAAACCAGGCCTAAATCTGCCGGAGGTTGGGGCAGGGGGCTGCCGGGTATCATGCCTTTTCCTAAGGTGCAATCAGCGGCTAAATGAATAAGGTCGTTGTTTTGACCATAATCCCAAAATTCACCCTGAACCATTAACTGAGCCGTTAAGGGTGCTGGGTTATTGCTTATTTCTTCAGGTACTTCAAAAGATAAACTGCCGCCAGGTTGTTTTAGTTTTTTGTTTTTATCTAAACTATTTAAAGGTTTTGAGTTAAATACTAAAGGGCTGCCTTGATTCAAAGTGGCTTTTTTAAACGAGATAAAAGCGGGGTTTTTGGCCTGGTAAAACGTGTCTGGCAAGGCCCGTGTGCCGTAATTTTTGAGGGTAATTACCGGGTGGCATGCTTCATTAAAGGTTAATTGGCTAATACCTAAATCAAAATCCTCGTGGCTAAAACAGTGTGGCGCAACGGTTAAAAGTATCAACAGGGATAAGTGTGTGCATGGGTGGGGTTTAAAAAATTTCATTGGCGTGTGGTTCATTAAATGTTGTTTGGGTTTTTGTCTTGGTTGTGCTGAACTAAATTTTTAGTTGTATCTCTTTTTTCTATATCTATTTTTGTTTTTTATTCCGTATTCCTTCAATGTTTTATGCGCTTGCGTGATAAGTTTTTCGACACTGCATTTGATGCTCTTTAAAGAATAATCTTCCTCTGCTCCGCCTGTATTTGAAAAATTTATCACCCCAATACAAATAATTTTGTGTGAGGTGGTTGTTATCCCCTATTTTTAGGGTGCCAAATTATGGCGGTTTTGGTGCTGTCACCGTATGAATAGGGTGACGGTAAATATGTCATTTTTGATTTATAACTCCATAACAGAGGAATATTTTATGCCAAAATTTGCCAACCCCAAGCTAAAAATAGAATTGGTATCCGGCACTACCAAACGCAAGCTTACTGCCACCATCGACGTGAGTTTTGATGCCAACGAAGAAACATTTATTAAACTGGTTCCCACCATTCGCTCCAAAATACGCTGCCAAATTATGGGCTCTGATTCTGGGTTTAACGGTGGTAATGATCATATTACCTGGATGACCAATCAATTTATTAATAAAGACGGCCAGGTTAAATTTACTAAAACAGTTAACGCATCTTCTTTAGATGAAGATACCGTGGGTGCCGATGAAATAATTGCGCGGTTTAGTTGCGTGAATAATTCGCCGGTATTGTTTTCGCCCTCGTCGGTGGATAGCCCTGAAATATCGGGTGATTTTTAACCTGAAAACCGCAGTGTTTTTTTGATCTAAAAAACCTGTAGGGGCGCAATTTTTTGCGCCCCATTTGCCGACCAAACCATCAAGCAATAAACAAGGCGGGAGTAACCCCGCCTTGTTTTCTCAAACCTATTTCACGCGCGGCGCCAGGTAAATATCCGCAGGTAATGTGGGCAAAGCTGCGCCTTGGCCGAGGAAAAAACCAGGATGTGGCGGTTGGTTGTAGGCGGTGTTTTGCCAGGAAATGGCACTGCGGTACTGGGCATCGTGCATGAGGGTAAACAGTTTAAAATTGCTGGGTGTTGTGGTGGTGTACAGCACCAAACTGCTGTCGTCATTGCCTTTTAGAACCACTTCTTCACGCCAGTCCCCCAGAATATCGCCGGAAAGTACAGGGGTGGCTTTGGTGCCATTGATGGAGCTTGATGCGCTGGCTGTAAGCAAGCGGGCGGTGGTTTTGCTGCTGGGGTTCCACTTGCTGATGGTGTTTTTATCCAGGATTTCCCGCAGTAAATCGCCATCCCACCAAAGTGCAAAGTTAACCCCAGCAGGTTTAGTGGTGCCTAAGTCTTTGCCGGTTGCACTAAAAAAGTTGCCAGTGCTGGCCCAGGCTTCAAAACCGGGTTGATTGGGGTCTACATCCATCGCCACACCGCGCCCTATATCGCCGCCGCCCTGTACGCTCCAGATGATTTGCCCGTTGCGCGGGTCGTGCATTTCGATGCCGTGGTTGCCGTAGCAATCGGGGCTTTCATGCACCATAAAGGCTTCTAAGCCCCGGCGGTTGGGGTCCATATCGCTGACATGTAAGGCGTCGCCGTGGCACAGTTTGGTGTTGCTTAAGCCCTTGCCGTTATCGTCGATGGTGGCGGCGCCAAAGATAATTTCTTGTTTGCCGTCCTCGTCTACATCGGCGATGGACAGGCTGTGCGCGCCTTGGTGTTCATAGGTTTTGTCGGTATTGCTGTCGAACGTCCAGCGGTGGGTAAGCTTGCCGTCGCGGTAATCCCAGGCGGCAATGACGGCGCGGGTGTAATAACCGCGCGAGAAAACCATGCTGGGGCGTTTGCCGTCTAAATAAGCCGTTCCTGCTAAAAAGCGGTCCACGCGGTTGCCATAGTCATCGCCCCAGCTTTTGACCGTGCCGCGCGCAGGAATGTAATCGGCAGTGGCGAGGGATTTGCCGCTTAAGCCATCAAATACGGTCAAAAATTCTGGCCCCGTTAGGATGTAACCAGAGGTATTGCGGTAATCCGCATCCGCGTTGCCGATGACTTTTCCTGCGGCGTCTTTTGTGCCGTCAGCGGTTTTAAGGGCGATCTCCGCCCGGCCATCGCCGTCGTAATCAAATACTTGGAATTGCGTGTAGTGGGCACCTGCGCGGATGTTGCGGCCCAAATCTATGCGCCATAACTGCTGGCCTTCCAGTGTGTAGGCGTCGATGTACACGTTGCCGGTATTGCCGGATTGGGAATTATCTTTGGCGTTGGAAGGATCCCACTTCAGCACGATGTCGTAATCGCCATCGCCGTCTAAATCCCCCACCGAGGCATCGCCGGGGGCATAGGTATAGGCCACGCCATCAGGCCCGGTGCCGCCTGCGGGGCGTTTTAAGGTAATGGTTTTTGCTTGTTCTGCCCATACATTGGCTTGTTCTGCCGGTTGTTCACGGCCATTTTCTATGGCGCGAATACTGTATTGGCTGGCGCTGGTGCCTGCGGTATCAACATAATTGCTGACGTCGGTAATCGGCTGGCCGTTGATGAGTGTGCCGTTGCGGTAGAGGTTAAACGCGGTGGTGTTGGAGTCTGCGCCGAGTATCCGCCAGGATAAAAATACCCCTGTGCTTACTTTGACCGCCACTAAACCTCGGTTGAGATTTTCCATTTGTTTGCCGTTTTGAACCGCTTGGCCGGAGCTGCTGGAAGAGCTGCTAGATGAGGATTTGCCGGAGCTTGAGGAGCTTGATGAATTGGAAGAGCTGGATGAGCTGGAACTGCTGCGGCCCGATGAGCTTGAACTGCTGGAGCTACTGGAGGAACTAGAGCTAGATGAGCTGCTGGTTTCGTCGGGGCTGGTACATGCGGTGGCGGTTAGTATGAGGATTAAACTGCCAAGAAGTGTTCTATTCATGATGGGTTCCCAAGGCTCGTATTTCTTATGGATTTGAGTACAACGATGCGGCGGGGGAAATATACACTTGTAGTCCAAAAAACAATCAGCTCTGTTTTGATTATTTGAACCGGTGCATAAAATTAACCTGCGCTTGTGTTTGGTCGGTACTTCAACCTAAAAACTTCGGTAACTATTCAGCGTGTTAAAAATGTCGTAACCATTCAGCATATAACCGTGCGGTACATTAATTTAAGTAAAAATACCGTTAGGGTGTAGCCCAACGCAGCAGTGTCTTCGATAAAAAATGGTCGCAATGCGGCGCCTTGAAATATCGGCGCGCAAGAGGAATGTGTTGTGTTGGGCATTACTGCCCAACCTACGCTCTACTCAGCTTATCGGGAGCGCTGAATAGTTACAAAATGTCCGCCTCAGTTCACCGCGTAGGAGCGTGATTTATCGCGCATTGGTTGATGGTTTCGCCGACGGCTCAATTGGGCGCAATGAATTGCGCCACTACACGGAAGAGGATGCACGAAAATAAAAAACAATAGGTTTAAACCTAAAAACCTCAGTTGAACTCTACTGCGAACGCCTAATACTTGAATTTGCAGTGTTTTTTGCTGAATTTTGGCTCACCGTAGTGGTGACTACTGCTTTCACCAAAATTCAGCAAAAAACACTGCAAATTCGGCGTCTTAGACGCTCTCGCTACGAGTTCAACTGAGGTTTCTAGGTTAAAGACAGTTTTCCGGCTTCGGTAAGCCCGCCACCTTGGCTAGCCGTTTGGCGGGGCTGCCGGGAAATAACTGCAAGAGATAAATACTCCGGCCCTTATCCGCACCTAGATGCACAGCTGTGTATTTACACAAAGGCCGCATGGCGGGGGACATGTCAAATTCGGCGTAAAAACGGCGAATGAGATAAACCAGCTCCCAGTGGGCGGGCGTGAGTAGAAGGCCTTCTTGCGCCGCGATGGATTCGGCCATTGCCTCAGTCCAGATCGAAAGATCGCGCAAGTAACCTTCTTCATCAAAAAAACACACAAGGCTAATACCAGCTGATCACTGGGCCGCAGGTGAGGCTGAGGTTAACCCACTCGGCGTAGTCAATGGCGGTTACAGCAGGTGTTAGGTGGGGTAGGCGGGATGCATGATCCGGCGCCAGCACATAAAGGTTGGCGGTAACTTCGCGGCAGGCGGTCATCTGCGGCGCAGACTGTTGCACATAAACACCATCACCGAGCAGTAAAAGGCTATCGGCGGAATTCATACCCGCCATGCAGTGGGCAAGGGTGTCGCTGTTGATACTGGCTAAAACATGTAGTGCCATAACTAAAAACGTACCGCCCATTGGGACTGTTGCATCACTTGGCAGCACTCGTCCTGGCCTATCAGTTGCCCACTGGGCGTAAGCAGATCGGGTGTTAAAGCGTAGGTTGCGAGGCTATCGCGGCAGATATAAATGTGTTCAACCCCATACAGCTCAAGCGCTTGCAGCATTTTGTTGAGGTTTTTAGCGCCCGGCTGCTCCCCCTGCGGCACCAATTGCAGCACCCCTTGGCCCATAAACAGCACGGCAGGTTGTTGATCAAATGCCGCTGAGGCCAGCAAGGATTCAACACCCTCGCGAGCTTGCGGATTGTTATGCGGAGCTTGTGTGAAGATAAAAAGCGGTTTGGGCACAGGGTTAACCAAAGGTGATGGCCTGGTCGGCTTCGCTATTAGCGGCAACCCACTGCCCTAGGCCGGAAAGGACAAAGCCTTCGCGGAGCAGATTAAATTCCAACCCCTGCCGTGCAGCTTCTGTGCAGTCTAAAACCCCGCGTCTTAATGCAGCGGCGATACAAACCACTGCATCAATGGAATGAGTCGTGATGAAAGCCTGCCATTGTTGGCTAATGGAGGCTTCCCCCTGGGGTAGGGTTAGGGTTTTTAGGCCGAGGTAAACACCATCGCCGTAAAAAAATAACCGGGTGATGGTATGGCCTTGGGCAATACAGGCTTTGGCAAACTCCAGCCCATGCAGTGCCCCCGCTGTCTGCGGTGCGGCCTTAATACATAGGCTGAATGAAGCCGCCATAAACCACCCAAAACCCCGTGTGGGGTTAGTCGTCCTTGCTGAAAAAACCTAACAACTGAAGCAGGCTGGTGAAGAGGTTTAAAATATTGAGGTACATTGAAACGGTGGCTAATACATAGTTGGTTTCGCCACCGTGAATGATGCGGCTGGTGTCGTAAAGAATAAAACCCGACATCAGCAAAACTACCACGCCGTTAATAGCCATAGCCAGGCCCGTCACCTGCACACCAAAGAGGCTCAAGATGATCGAGCCTAATATAGTGACCAGCACGGTGATCAAGCCCACCATCAAAAAACCACCCATAAAGCTAAAGTTTTTACCCGTGGTAAGCACATAAGCTGAGAGGGCAAAAAACACCAAAGCGGTTCCCGCCAGGGCTTGCATCACTAAAGTGCCGCCGTGGGGCAGCGACAAATAATGGCTCAGCATAGGCCCAAGGCCTGCGCCCAAAAGGCCGGTGATGGCAAAAACAACACCCACGCCAGCACCACTTTGAGCCGTGCGCGGCAGTACAAACCACAATAGAAGTAAGGCCACTATATTACCGACCAAGGCAATTCCATGACCAAGCCCCAGCGCCATTGAAACGGCAGCCGTAAGTGCGCTGAACACCAGCGTGCAGGCCAAGAAACTGTAGGTGTTGCGTAGAACTTTGTTAATTTCTGTTGCTTGGGCCAGTTGACTATGGCTTGAATAGACAGGTTGCATAAATAGCCTCCGTTAGGGGAATGAAACTTAATAGTACTTGGGGTGTACGTAAAAGCAAAGGTTGCTGACGGCAATAATGTGGTCACTTGCTGGAGTTTCCAATAGTGGCCTCTCTATTTGTGTAGAAATAAAGTAGCTATTCAGCCTATTTTTTATTTTCGTGCATTATCCCTGCGTAGGGACGCAAATCATTGCGCCCAATTAAACCGCCGAAAATCATCAACCAAAGTGCGATGAATCGCGCCCCTACAGGGTGAAATGGTGCGAACATTGTTAATACGCTGAATAGTTACGAGACCTTTGCACGAATTAGATTTTGTTTATTTTTGCCCCGTCATTCCCGCGAAGGCGGGAAGCCAGTTCTTGATTTCATTAGGTATTTTGAACAGCTAGATAAGCTTCGCTGGACTGACG
>JBEGTZ010000125.1:0-20224 GCA_041179125.1 Pseudomonadota bacterium
ATCCAACGCACCCAAGAATTTGAAGAGATTCGTAACGGCTGCCACATCTTGTATGTAGGCCAGGATGAACGCGTTAAATTGCCCACCTTTTGGCAGCAAATCCACTACATTTATGTGCTGAGTATCGGCGACCGCCAGGGCTTTGCCGACAAAGGCGGCATCATCAACATCCTGCGCGCACAGGACAAAATGCAGTTTGAAGTAAACATCGAAAACGCCCTCGCCAACGGCCTGTTTTTAGACTCCGACTTGTTAGCCCTGGCGCGGATAATTAAGCGCAACACCGGCAGCGCGCCCAACAGCAACAACAAGGACTAAACAGTGGCCGATTTACTCACAATGCACAGCCGTTAACCCAATATGCGCCTCTACCGCGACCTACCCATACAAGCCAAAATCTCCAGCATTGTGGCCCTGGGTATGGCATCGGTTACGCTGCTCACCGTGGTGTATTTTTTCATTTTTGATATCGAAAACGTCAAGCGCGACCTAGGTGAAGAACTGCGCGTTTTAGCGCGCATCACCTCCGCCCGCAGCGCCGCCGCCGTGGCCTTCGGCGACATCGCCAACGCCAATGAAAACCTCAAAACACTGGAATTGCGCAGCTCCATACAACACGCCTGCATCTACGACCAATCACATCAATTGTTCGCCAACTTCCGCCGCACAGACAGCCCATTTGAATCCTGCGCCACCACCTTCGACCCACAACAAAGCGCCGCCAAAGGCGCCCAAAAAGACCGCATCGAAGTCGCCGAACCGATCTACCGCAAAACCCAACATCTAGGCTACGTACACATCACCTCCGATTTATCCACCATCACCGAACGCAAACGCGCCTGGCTGCTCACCAGCGCACTGGTTATTTTATTCGCCCCCTTCATCACCTACCTAATGACCCTGCGCCTAAAACGCAGCGTCGTGCAACCCATCCTAGACCTCGCCACCGTGATGGACGACGTGCGCAGCAGCAACAATCTAGGCCTGCGCGCCCAGGTCAGTGGGCGCGATGAAGTCGGCAGCCTGGGCGAATCCTTCAATGAAATGCTGCACATCATCGAAACCAACAACCAAGATTTAGCACACCTGTACCGCGTCTCCGTAGAAAAAAGCGCCGAAGCCGAAGCCGCCGCCGCCTCTCTACAAATCCGCAACCAACAAATTAAAGACCTCTTCGGCGGCGCCGCCCACGACCTACGCCAACCGTTACAAGCCATGACCATCTTTGTGCAAACCCTAGGGCGCAAAGTGCAAGACCCAGAACAATTAAAAATTGTCGACAAACTGCGCCAGGCCACACAAAACCTAAGTGGATTATTTAAAGAAGTATTAGATGTAGCGCGTTATGAATTTGACCAACAGGTAGCCAGCACCCAACCCATCGCCATAAAACCGCTACTCAATAAAATATTTTTAGAGTTCGAAGCCCTCGCGCAAGAAAAGGGCCTAAGGCTGCATTTTTTCACCCCAGATTACAAAGTGCTCGCCCACTCCATCCTGCTGGAGCGCATCATTCGCAACCTACTCAGCAACGCCATCCGCTACACCGACAAAGGCGGCGTGTTGCTCGGCTGCCGCAGGCGCGGCAATTATTTAGCCATAGAAGTGTGGGACACCGGGCGCGGCATACCCGCCCACCTGCGCGAGCAAATCTTCCATAAATTTGTGCAAGTGAGCGACGAAGACCGCGACGTTCGCGGCGGCTTCGGCATGGGCCTGGCCATCGTCAAACAATTTGTAGACAGCCTAGGCTACAACCTCTCGGTACACTCCATACCGGGCCGGGGCACCGTATTTTGCCTACAAGTCCCCCTCGTCAACAACAGCAAACGGCCCATGCGCCCCATGCCGCGCCCCAACCTCGCCGTCACCGCCACCCCCGCCCCCGTCGCCCCGCTCAAAGTGGCCGACATGCGCGAAAGCAAAGAACTGCGCATATTAGTGCTAGACGACCACGACGACGTGCGCTGGGGCATCAAACAACACCTAGAGGAATGGGGTTTTGTAGTAGATGATTTTGCCAGCGCCGCCCAAGCGGAAGCGTTTTACCGAGCAGGCAGCAAAACCCCGGATATGATGATCTCGGATTTTGAACTGGGGCCAGACACCACCGGCGTACAGGCCATAAGCCAACTGCGCCAACAACTAGGCGAGGCCACCCCCGCGTTTATCGTCACCGGCGCCGACGACCCGGAGATATGGCAAACGATCCAAACCGCAGGCCTACACGCCACCTGCAAACCCTTCAAACCAGCGCGGCTGCGGGCGTTGATTAACCATTTGTTGTTGGTGCAGCGGTAGGTATCGGCTGAATCTAAAAACCTTTGTTATGGAGCTATATGAAAATATATATAAGTTGTTTTGTGCTGATTTTTATTGCTGCTTGTTCAAGTGTTTCTAAAAAGCAGTATGTTCCAAGCTATGCAGAAGCTTTAGAATTAAACAAAATAGAAACGGAAAAAAAAGACCCGCGAGTGATCTCATATTTAAACGAAAGAATAAAATATGAGAATGAAATTGCACTATATGAAAGTAAGAGGTGTTATCTAATTCCTGGCGGCGGCGTTACGTTAATTTCGAGGGTGAACAAGAAGGGTGTAATTGATCTCGTTCTTGCCGAAACGGAGAATTTAAAAACGAAGTGTTATAGAGAAACATATCTGGGTAAAAAATTTAAAAGTCCAGAGGTTTATCCTCTCTATTTTAAAATGCAAATGGACTACGGAAATAATATAAAAAGCAAAAATCCATAAACGACCGCTTGGCTCAGTGTTAGGTGATCTCATGCGAATCATATTTACATTAGTCGTAAGTATGACCATTTAATCGGTCTCAATGGGGTGGCTTATTCATTGTTGTATAACATGCGGGCAGGTTATTTAAAGTCATTTTAGGAGCTTGTACATGGAGAGCTGTTCGGAGGTTTTCTAGAAATGGCTCAACATCTATTAGTTGATGGCTATAAAAATGCAGCGGCAGTTGTTTGTGGAAGCACACTTGAGGCGCATTTAAAGCAACTGTGTAAAAAGCAGGAATTTCTACAGAAAATTCCGAAAAGTCAAAAAGGCAGGCTCAATTAATGGTGAACTTCCAGCTAAAAAATATACTCAAAATTAGACACAAAAAAATAGCACAGTATTGCTGGGTCTTCGAAATAACGCGGCTGATGGCGCGTATGGGGAATATGAAAAGGGTCGGGTTACTTTATTTGTCACATCAGTGCGTGACTTCATGACAAGATTTTCAGCGTGAGTGCAGCTAATAAAATATTATGGTAATCAAGGTGTGTCGTGAATTTAAATAAATCATTAGAGGAGTTGGAAAACGATTTTTGGGCTGAGCCTTCACTTAATTCAAACTTGGCTCTGAAATGTCATGAATTTAGAAAATTGCCCATTTCAAAACTCTCAGTTGAAGACCTCCGGTTTCTTATCGGTCAAAAAATTGGTTTAAGTTTTCTTGTCCCATTGGCTTTGGAGTTGCTTGAGCTAAATCCTTTAGTTGCTGGTGAAATGTATAAAGGTGATTTGCTCGCGAATGTTTCGGCTATACCAGAAGACTTTTGGTGTAAAAATCCCGAACTAAACAATCGGCTTGTTGAAATAGCAAATGAAATTGGTATTCTCTCGGAAACACTTAGTAATCATTTGTTACCTGTTCTTTCTAGGTTTGAGTACAAATAAAGTCAAGCCATAACAAGTAGTAGCAGCTCGCACGCAGGATGATTTTTAAGCCGCAGTTTTATGGTTTTGCTGCGCAAAAGTATCCCGCAAAGCCATAACCTAAAACCGGCCACCTAACCCTGCGTTAACCCCCTCGCCCAATGTCATTTTAAGGGTTCCGTTCGCCCTGAGCTTGTCGAAGGGTGGTTCGACAAGCTCAGGGCGAACGGAACCCTTAACTTAAGACATTGCCCCCTTGCCCGCTAAAAAAAACGAGAAACCCGTGCCCACTCCCTGCCATTTGTATCAAGACTTATCCCGCTACTACGACCAATTCTGCCAAGACATCCCCTACGCGCAGCAAGCGCAAACCCTTTACCGCATAGCGCAAATTTTTAACAACACCGATTCAACCCCCAGCAGCACACACTATTTAGACATCGCCTGCGGTACCGGCCAGCTTATGGCCCACACCCAGGCCTTCGGTTGGCACTTAACCGGGTTGGATAACGCTGCCAGCATGTTAGACCAGGCGGCCTTGCGCTGCCCCAACGCGCGCTGGTTGCTGTCCGACATGGCCAACATCCCCGCAGACCCCCAATACACGCTCGCCAGTTGCCTGCTGTATTCCATGCACTACAACAGCAGCGTGCAGCAGTTGGAGGCGTTTTTTCGCGCGCTGTGGAACGCCTTAAAACCCGGCGGCTTTTGCCTGTTCGATTGCGTAGACAAACGCGGCATAGATAACACCGCAGGCCTCACCACCTACTATCAAAACGGCTCACAACACTTCGCCTTTAATTCCCGCTGGGTTTACCCAGGCCAGGGCAACCAACAAACGCTTAACCTCTCCATTGAGCTAACCGAAAACGGCCAGCACTACAGCTGGCAAGACGAACACCCGATGGTCGCCGTCAGCATTGCCGAGCTTGAAGCCCTGCTGACCCAACAAGGCTTTACCCTCACCTTATTTGAACGCAATTTTGAGCAGTTAATTGCCTGGCAGGGCAGCAGTTTTAACCTGCTTGTGGTGGCGCAAAAAGCCTAAGAAACCGGCCTCACCCGCCAGGCCACCCACATCCCCACCAGCGTCAACACGCAACTGATATACCCCACCCAATCGTAATGCACCAAGCGGCCCTGGGTATCGCTGGTCATAATGTAGCCCGCAAGCAGGGCAGCGAGGCCAGAACCTAAATTCATCACCGCCGAATTAAACGACATCACCCGCCCGCGAAACTGCGGCGTACAACAGGCCGTCACCATAGCCGAACAGGGGATAAAACGGCCCGACACCAACACAAAAAACAACCCCGCCACAAACAACTGGTAGGGCAAACCCAAAGGTAAACACTGGGATACCAACACAATCGGCACTGTGCTTGCGAGCATCAGTACATTCAGCACCCAAGCATGGGGGAAGCGGTCGGTCAGGCGGCCAATCATGGGGCGCGTCACCAGCGTTAAGGCGCCACCCACAAAATAAATATAAGGCAACTGGCTATAACTTAAGCCCGCATTGGCCACCAAGGAGGGCGCAAGGTAGGGGATGGTCATAAAGCCCGCCATCATCATCATAAAAGCCGTGGCAAAGGCCCAAAGGTGGTTCGTATTGGTCAGCAAGGCGCGGTAACTCTGCCATAAGCTCTCACGCTTGGCCTGAATATGCTCCGCCAACTTAGGCACCCAAAGCCCGCAACACACCAGTATCACACCACACATCAAGGCCACGCCCACAAACGGCGCGCGCCAGGAAAAATGCTCCGCAATCCAAATCCCCGCTGGCACACCCGCCACACTCGCCAGCGAAAACGCCAGCATTACCACACCCATAGCGCGCCCACGTCGCTTAGGCGGAATCACATCCCCCACAATAGCCATCACAATCGAACTGGCTACGCCGCCAAACAACCCCGCCATACAGCGCGCCAGCAGCATCCATAAATGATTCGGCGCCAAGGCGCAGGCGGCGGTGGCGAGCGTTAAACCCGCATAGGTCAAAAGCAAAACCTGGCGTCGGTCGTAGCGATCCAAAATGGCCGAAGCCACCAAAGCCGTCACACCCGCAGTTAAGGAATAGGCCGAAACCAACAGGCCAAACTGCCCCGTACTGATCTCAAACGCCGCCATCAACTGCGCTGACAGCGGCAGCATGATCATAAAATCCAAAATATTCGTGAACTGCGCTGCCATCAACGTCAGAAGTAACGCGCGCTCGCGGGTGGGGCTTAAAGCCTGGGGCATGGAAGGTTCTACCTAAAAATAACCGATGCTACGTTTTTATAGGCTCTTTGTCCGGAGTATTTTCTGGGTAACTGTTCAGTGTTTTAATGAATGCCCGCAGCCTGTAGGGGCGCGATTCATCGCGCCTTGGTTGATGATTTCCCTGGCGGTTCACTTGGGCGCAATAAATTGCGCCTCTGCATGGGTGACGGTGACTGTTCTGGTAGTAAAAAAGTACATTTAACGCGCCAACTACCCGTCAATACCACAACAAAAAAACCGCCACACACGCCGCTGCGACAAGAGTTTGTCAGCTTCAACCTATTGAAATTTAAGGCGCTTTTTTATTGGAGTTTAAAGGGCTCGCCACTTATCCGCCAAGCGTGCCGCCCGTCGCAGGCGGCTTTTCTCACCGCACTATTCCTGAATGGGGCTAAATGCTGCAAAGCGGTGATTTCCCTAGCACAACCGCGATTGCCTCACACACTAGGGGCGATGTCTCACAGGTATCAGGGCTTTGTGCGACTAAACACACCTCAAAAATTGAACCATACTGTTTTCAAGTTGCAGCGCTAAGGAATGAGGCGCAAGCAAACAGGCACAAAGCGTTATTAACCTCAGCCGCCCAAAATGAGGAGCACACAACGCGAAAAGGTGCAGTTTTTAATTCAAACCAAGGAGAACATAAGGATCAAGTCAAATGGAATAAAAAGGAAGGTACAGGCGATGGGAAATCAACAGGATAAAAAAGGAAAAATCAAAAGGGAAAAACTAAAAAGGAAAAATTAAAGGAGCCACCCCAAAGGAACCCTTAAAGGATCAAAAAAAGAAACAACGGAAACCGAAAACGGAATAAAAAACAGGAATAACAATAAAGGAATCACCAGAACGGAGCTATTAGAAAAGGAAAACAGAAAAGGAAAACAAAAAACGGAACCTCGGGACAAAAGCGAATGGGAATAAAAAAGGCATACAAAAAGGGCGCACAAACGGATCAGAATAATGGAGTCAATAGGACAGCGCAGCAGGAAACAAACCGCACAGGAAAACACAGGAATTGGCGAAGGGAACATTAGGCGAAAGGATAGAAAAAACCGTATGCACTATGGAGCAGCGGGGAAAAAGGAAACCACAGGAAGCCAAAAACAGGAAACAACGAGGCCCGTAAGGCTGCCGTGCTTGCACCTGCGGATATATTGGCACCTCTCAATGGAATGGCCAACCAAGCACACTCATAGGTTACATGGTTATACACTCACTGAGCCTCAAATACCCGGTATTTGGGGCTTCGTTTTATTTAACTTAAAAACTTCGGTAGATCCATAAACCCGTGTAGGGGCGCAATTAACGCCCAGCTAACATCAGGCGAGATGAGTCGCGCCCCTACGCGGGGTGAAATGGTGTGTATAGTGAAAGTTAAAATGCAGGGCAACCTAATAGTTTGTTCAACGTTTTTAACCTAAAAACGGTCACAAAAACGATTTCAAATTCAGCCCTTCGTCTGACGCAAGGGCAACCGCCCGCAAAACATCAAAATCATCGGCCTGTTACTTTTTTTTGCCATTGGTTGGGGCTGCGGATGAAAAATTTACCCAGCTGCTCAGCGCATTGAGTTTAAATTGCAAGCCTTGGTATTGCACCACAATGCCGTCTGAAGCCACGCGCTGAATTAACATGCCCGGTGTAATTTCTTGCCCTGCACGCAGGGTTTTTTTGTTGATAATCACTACGCCACCGGCTTTTTCTGAATACAGATGGTTGACGTAGTTGATGCTCGGTACGGCATTTTGTGTTTTTTCGGGTAATTCGTGCAAAAAGGGAATTTGCTTGTAAAGAGACAGCGTATCTTTAATCGCCTCTTTAATTTGCGTTTCTAGGCGAGCGTTATTTGCGGGTTTGTCGGGTATTTCTTTTTTGGTTTGCTCCCACAGCGTGCGTATTTTCTCTTCATTAAGGTCGGCTGCATCTTGCAGGCTGTCCGTGACGGGTGCGGGCGCTTTACTGGTTTTGCGTACCGTGGCGGGTAATTCTTCGTCTTCTGAGTTGTTGTCTTCATCTAAAGCTTGTGCTTGCGCTTCGAGGTCTTCAAGCAGGCGGCTGCGGGATTTTTTGCCGCGCGGTACTGCGGGCGCATCGTCGTAGCCGGTGTTGTATTCGGGCATGGGCGGTGTTGTATTGGCATCTTGGTAGATGTCGTGTACGTCACTGCCGGTATCCACGGGGGCAGGCGGGGGGGGCATTGTTTGCGGTGCTGAAGGTGCGGCGGGGGCTGCTACCGTGGGCGCAACTGGGGGTGGAGTTGGCGCGGCTTCTTGACGCACAGCGGGTGCCATTGTTTGGCGCACGAGCACAGCAATCAAAAGAAACAGTATCAGTATCAGCAGGGCGATGATGACATATACGCCCCAGTGGCGTTTGTTCTGCGGGGGCGGCACGATGCGACCGTGTACGGTTTGTAAATCCGGCACTATGGGCTGGTTGTCGCGTTCGCGATCGGCTTTATTTAGGGCTTCGAGTATGAGTGACATAGTTTAATTAGGGGCCTGAGCCGTTGCAGGTGGCAGTAGGGGTTTATCTGCTTTTAGCGCATCGTTGATTTTTAGCAAGGTGTGAAGGGTAATTAAGCCGTCGTCGGTAATGCCTTGGGCCTGTTGAAACATTTTGATGCGCCGCTGCAAAGGCGGGTTAAACACGCCGGTGGTGAGCGGGGCGGTTTGTTTGTCCATGCTGGCAAACCGTTGAGCCACCCAGCTGACGATCGGCGCCTTGGAGCCTAGCCCCACGGGGCCGTCAAAGCCTTCTGGTTTGCGCCAGATAAACACTAATTCACCGGTCCACAGCCCGCCGAGTGTTTCAAGGCTGATCCGTTTGCGCTGGCCGTTCACCAGTAATTCCGCCTCCAGGCCGTCTATTCCGATCAGCGCGATGTAACCGGCCTGGCGGGTTTTTGTGGTCAGGCTGAGCACCGCCGGGCGGTTAAAACGTTTGAATTCATCCCAGGTTGTGGCCTTTTGTGTTTCGCAGTGAAGGCCTTCTTTGTTGACCACCCAGCAGGGGTACATAGCGTTGGTTTTATCCACGCCGATATACCCCAGTAAATCCGCCAATGCTTGGTTTTGTGTGGGCTGCCAAAAAAGTTCGCCGTTGGCCACTGTGGCGGGGCTGGCCGCAGGTGCGGCTTGAGTGGGCGAAGGTGCAGGTGGGGCGGTCTGTGCGGTTTTTGGTGTGGTATCAACCGCAGGCGTTGCCGGGGTCTCGGGGGGCGCATCAATGGGTTTGGTTGGCGGTGCGAGCAATAACCAAATAAGCAGGCCCGCCACTACCAGCCCTAGGGCGATGGCGGCGAGGTAAAAATAGGTTTGGTACTTTTGGTAATTGATCGCCTGGGTGCGCGGGCGCTCGCCCATGACTTCAAGGGTTGCCTGCTTGTAAATGTTGTGGTCGATCTGGGTGGTTTCTTGTGTATAGGCCCCGAGCAGCATACGGTCGCAAAGAATATTAATCAGCCTGGGAATGCCACCGCTGATGGCATGGACTTTTTTGATGATGGCATCCGGGAAGGGTTGCCGGCCCGGTGGCATACCTGCAATGTGCAGCCGGTGTTTAATGTAAGCGCCGGTTTCATCTTGGCTTAAAGGCCGCAGGTGATAGCGGGCGGTGATGCGTTGGGAGAGCTGCCGCAGGGCCGGTTTGGCCAGCAGTTCGTTTAATTCCGGCTGCCCAACCAAAATAATTTGCAGCAGTTTTTGTGTGTTGCTTTCAAGGTTGGTGAGTAGGCGAATTTGCTCCAGGGTGGAGATGCGCAGCAGTTGGGCTTCGTCAATCAACACAATGGTGTTGCGGCCTTTGCTGTGGTTGGTCAGCAAAAATTCGTACAGCTTGTCCGTCAGTATTTTAAGGCTGGTTTCATCGGGCAGATAATCAATCCCCAGCTCGTCGCAGATACTACAGAGCAAATCCCGTGCGCTGGCCGCCGGGTTCATAATCATGGCCACATCGGCCTGTTTGGGCAGTTGCTCTAACAAACAGCGGATGATGGTGGTTTTACCCGTACCCACTTCACCTGTGAGCATCACAAACCCGCCGCTATTAACGCCGTACAACAGATGCGCCAAGGCTTCTCTGTGCTGAGCACTCATGTAGAGGTAACGGGGGTTAACCGCGATAGAAAACGCCTGTTCTTCAATGCCGAAATAACTATGGTACATAGGGAGTATTGATGACCTTGTGTCTTCTTTTATTGTAGGTGCAAGGTATGAGCCGCAGGCTCACGACGTGGAAGGAGTATAAGCGCGGCTGCGTGGGAAGCGCAAAATCTGTGGCCGCATTGGTGTGATTTAGCCTAGAAACATCCATTGAGCGCCCAAAAGCTGTGTAAGGCACGGGTATCAGAGAGCGGAAGTTAATAATGCAGGGCAAACTTATTGGTTGTTCGAAATTTTAACTTTTACCAGCTGAGCCTGTGGACTTGCGCGGGTGATTCAACTGAGGTTTCTAGTCTGAATAGGGTGTTTCTACGTGTTTGATTAACAGCGCACTAAAACAGGTTCAGCGGTACGGGGGAGGAGTTGAAGACGTTGTTCGATCATTTCCTCGTAGGTGAGAAGGGTTTTGGCGTCTGCCAACTCAGGCCGGTTGCGCATACGCGCCAAATGCTGCCGCAAGGTGGTGATTTCCCGCTCCAACTGACGGATGGCCACTGGGTCTAGGTAGCGTGGATTATTTGCTAAAGCTGAGACCGGGTTGCCCATCGGGAAGTACCTTTTTAAGGTGATCGTAAGGTAGTTGGTTTTTTTTACGTCTTAAGTATTAGCCACTCTAGCTGGATTTGCTAAGTTAGTAAGTGGCGGCACACCAAATTTTAGACGCATATCACGCCATTTGGCGGCAGTAATATCCTTGCTACTTTTTGCTGAGGTTTTTGGGTTCAGCTCTGGTTTTTAGGTTTAAGCCATAGCGGCAAACCCGCAGCCACCCAAATCACCTCATCACACAAACCGGCCAGCTCCTGATGCAAGCGCCCCGCTTCGTCCACAAAGCGGCGGCCCAGTAGTGTGGGCGCAATCAAACCCTGGCCCACCTCATTGCTCACCAGTAAAACTGGCAGGGCGATCTTAGTCACTGCCGCTAGGAATTTAGTTCGCTCAGCCTGGTACAGGCTGTCGTTTTCTAAGCATAAAAGGTTGGATAACCAAAGCGTCAGGCAATCCACCAACACCAGCTGTCCGGGAGTGTGTTGATTGTGCTCCATTAATACATCACCCAAATGGATAGGTTCCTCTATTAATTTCCAATGGGCCGGGCGTTGAGCTTGGTGGTCGCTAATGCGAAGCGTCATCTCATCGTCCAAGGCTTGAGCCGTGGCAATTAGTGTGACCTGAGGATAACTAGCGGCGCGCAATTGCGCCAAACGGCTTTTGCCGGAACGGGCACCGCCGAGGTAGAGGCATTTATTCATAGCGGGTGTTTTAGTGAGTGTTTGTTTGAAGCGTTAAGGCTTGGGAATACAGGAAATTTATTCCATCACATTAGACTGTGGTTTAGCAAACAACCATTGTGATGCGCCAATTACGCGCTGCCTAAATCCACCCTCGCAATAACTTAAATAAAATTTCCACATACGAATAAAAACATCATCAAAACCCAATGCGCGCACCGCATTGTGTTTTTCATTAAATGCATTGTGCCAATCGTACAGGGTGCGCGCATAATCATGAGTAATATCGTTGAACTGTACTAGCTCCATGTCAGTCTGTGTGGATATGTTTTTCATAATAATGTGCTGGGAAGGCAGGCATCCCCCCGGGAAAATATACTGGCGAATAAAATCCATTTTATATTTTCCCTCATCAAAGCGTTCGTGGGGGATGGTGATTGCCTGTAAAAACATTTTTCCATCGGGTTTGAGCAGGCTTGAGCACTTCTGGAAATACTCAGCATAATATTGATGCCCTACAGCCTCAATCATTTCAATAGAAACTAATTTATCATACTGCCCGCCCACATCGCGGTAGTCACACAGCAGCACCTCTACACGGCCAGATAGGCCATTTATTTCAACTTGTTCGCGGGCATAGAGGAACTGCGCTTGAGATATGGTTATGGTTGTCACGCGACACCCCGTTGTGCGCGCACAATGAATGGCTAACCCGCCCCAACCGGTGCCTATTTCCAATAAATGATCACAGGCCTTAAGCTCAAGCTGTGTGCAGATTTGTTGTAATTTATTAATGGAAGCTTGATGTAAATTGTTTGTGTCAGCCGTGTAAACGGCTGCCGAATACATCATGGTTGGGTCTAAAAATAAGGTAAAAAAATCATTACTTAAATCGTAGTGTGCAGCGATATTCTTTTTTGAACCGCGCTTGGAGTTTTTTTGCCAATAATATTTCCAAATGCCCAGCCAGGATGCCAGCCGCTGCCAGCGTTTATTCATTTGTGTGAGTGTGGCTAAGTTCATCACCATCACCTCAATGACTCTAGTTAGGTTTGGGCTTTGCCAGGTATTTTGCATAAAAGCTTCACCGGAACCCACCGTGCCGCCCAATAAGATGTGGCGATAAAAAGACGGGTGCAGAATATCCACTTCAGCTACATATTTGCATGTGGCTGTTGGCTCCCCAAATTCGTGCAGCTCATAACCATCGCGCAAAATTAAACTGCCGCGAGTAAGTGATGCAAACAGACGTAATACCGACCGCTTGGCAAAATCATTAATTTTACGGTTGGGAAATGTGCTTTTGTAATTCGTGTGGTGTTGTATTACTTCTTGCTGTGCCTGGCCTGCAAAACTCATTGAAAATAGTCTCAGTATTCAGAGCGCTTCCTGAAATCCAGTTTCGCGGTGGCGCGACATTGGATTTCCGAAAGGTGCCCTTTAGTTTGTTAAATTTGGTGCGGTTAATGTCCACGCCCTAAAAAAGGTATGCGTTTTAACCATAAGCGCAAAGCTTGCCAATAAATAGCTGTTATTACTTGAATGCTCATTGCTGGCAGGCTCATTAATGTTTTACGCAAATTTTTTGATGTTAGATCTAATGCTTTTAAACTCAATGTGGCATCCATAATTTTTACACCATGAGCTGCATCCTCGCGCCAGTTTTCAATGTGAATCAGTAGTTGTTCTTGTGGTTTTGTGGATTTCCAGCGGTACGCCATGTCCATAGGGTTAAAAGGTGATACAGGAAAAGCCTTATCAAAAACAATATTTTGTTTGTCACCGGTAGCGCAGGCTAGTACATAGGCGTGCCGTTCATTCCAGGGCGTGTTGTTAACTTCGGCAACGATATATTCCACCCGTACTTTATTTTTATCCCAGCAATAATAGGTTGTGAGCGGGTTCATAGACACGCCCCAGGTGCGCCAGTTTGCCAAAACCATTATGGGGCCTTCGGGTAAAAACCCGGTTTTTTTGTGTACGGTATGCCTTACCGCATCGGCTAAATTAATGGCTGGATCGCCGTGGAAATCTCGTCGACAAAATCGTAACCAGTGCCAAAAACATGGCCCCAGCCAAGGCCCTATTCTATGGTTATGCACATCATCGCAGTTTACGTACAACATAAAAACGCGATAGGTAAACTGATGTGATTTTGGCAGGAATCGTCTGTGTCGCAATTTCCCCACATAAAGTTTGGGTGTGGGCGCGCCAGGGTTAATCGGGTTATACATTGGAAGGGTTAGTTAATATGGGAATTTCCACGCCCAGGCTATTCGCCACGCGTAATGCGCTCACAACGCCATCCTCATGAAACCCATTAAACCAATACGCGCCAGCAAACCAGGTGTTATTAACGCCGTTAATTTCACCCCATCGGTTTTGTGACTGAGTGGCCGATGCGCTAAATACCGGGTGTGCGAAGGTTGTGTCGTGGAATATTAATTCAGGAGAAATAAGATTGTCGGCGTTTAGTGTCACGCAGAATGTAATGGGTGCTTTGATCTGTTGCAGTATATTCATGTTGTAGGTAAGTATGGGTATTTGTTCTTTTTCTTCTTGCAATAAATAATTCCAGCTGGCCCATGTTCGTTTGCGTTTGGGCAATAACTTGGTATCCCTGTGCAAGGTTACGCGGTTTTGCCTGTAGGTGATTGCACTTAAAATTTCGCGCTCCTCATCGCTTGTGTCATCTAATATTTTTAATGCTTCATCACTGTGGCAAGCAAAAACAATTTGGTCGAATTTCTGAGTTTTGTTGCCGTAATTAATTAGCGCGCCATCAGTTTCACGTTTAACACCTTGAATTAAAGTACCTGTAATGCAGTGCGCCACTGGCGCCAATAGTGGTTTTATATAGGAGTGGGAACCGCCGCGCAAAACACGCCACTGCGGTCGGCTTTTAACATTTAGCAACCCGTGATTATAGAAAAACCGCACAAAAAAATACGCGCTAAAGTCAAGCACTTCTGTGTTGGAGGATGACCATATCGCAGAACCCATAGGGGCCAAATAATAATCTATAAAGTGTTGGCCAATACCAATGCGCGCCAAATACGTTCGCAAGGGTTCGGACTTAGATAAATTATCGGTTAGAAAATCTTCTGTCGCCTTGCGGTTAAAACGCATTATATCCACAAGCATTTGCCAATGCTGAGGGTTAAATATATTCTTGCGCTGCGCAAATAATGTATTTAGGTTGGCTCCGGAATATTCATAATCTCTGTGCAAATGGCTAACACTAAAGCCCATATTGGTGGCTTGGCTCTGTACGCCTAATTCATCTAATAAGCGAATAAAATTTGGGTAAGTCCAATCGTTATACACAATAAAACCAGTGTCCACATTATAAACCTGCCCTTGCCAATCAACTGATTGGGTGGCTGTATGTCCTCCCATCCGGTGCGCCGCTTCAAACAGTGTAACCTCATGTTTGCGGCTTAAATAATGCGCACACGCCATGCCGGAAATGCCTCCGCCCACTACGGCAATGCGCTGTTTATGTGCACTGTTATTGTTATTTATTGGCGCGCTGGGCGTTACCATTTTTTAGTTCTCGTTAAAAGTCGTGCAGTAAGGTTTGGCAATATAGTTTGAAACAATGCCATTACGCATAACAACACGTAAAATCTGCGCGGGAAAATTATGGTCTTTTTTCGCGCTAAAAACCCCGACACAATTTTCGCGGCGGCTGATTTCGCATCCATTAAAAACGGCATAGAAAAATCATTTTTAGCGGTAAGCCTTGTTGTTACAAAGCCAGGCCTTACCCAGGTAATATCTAATGGCAAATGTACGCTGTCGCATCTTAGTGCGCCGACAAAATAGTCCAATGCGGCTTTTGAGGCTCCGTAAATTTCATTTTGTGGGAATGGTGTAATGGTTGCTAAGCTGCTTACTACACATAGTTGTGCCGGGTGGATGGCATTTTTAATTAAGGGCTTTGCCATGTTCAATACAGCAATTAAACCTAAAAAATTAACCTGCATAACACGCTGGTATTGCGCATAATTAAACTCCAGGCTTGTTTCATATTCACATATACCCGCAGAAAATATAATGCCGTCTAAATAATCGGTAAGGCTGAATAAGCTGCGCTGCACTGAAGAAAAACGCTCCGGCGCCGTTAAGTCAAAAGCTAATATTTTAATATTTGAAGGGTGTTGCAGGCTCAGTTGCAGCAGTGCTTTTTCATCGCGTGCGCTCGCAATGACAAAATTCCCAGCTTCCGCCAGTTGTAATGTTATTTCAGCGCCAATGCCAGTGCTCGCGCCAATAACCCACAATGTTTTACCGTTCACGGCTGCTAGTTCGCACAATGTAGGATTTTAATTTTTTAATGAGGGTGCCAAATATTGGGATATGCTCATATAGCATTGCGCCCAAATCATAAAAATCCTCATGGTAAATAATATGTGTGTTAAATTTTATTTTAGTAACACCATTTAAAATCAAGGGTTTTCCGTTGGCGATTTTATTGTGTGCATAGGCCATGCGCCATTTTAAAAAGGCGGTGTTATCATCGGCTAG
Source organism: Pseudomonadota bacterium (assembly GCA_041179125.1). GTDB lineage: Bacteria > Pseudomonadota > Gammaproteobacteria > Pseudomonadales > Cellvibrionaceae > CAMCXE01. The sequence goes on from JBEGTZ010000125.1 coordinate 15,853, forward strand.
GGTATCGTCAAAATCAAAACGGCAATAGTGTAAATTCTCTGCACTGGCAAGAAAGTAGCGTTCAAGCTGTGTCCACCCTTCAATGCGGTGCAGTGGATCCACAAAAATAACATTTGGATCATAAAGTTCTTTAAGCTTTTTAAGCGTAGCCATATCAAATGTTGCATACGCGAGCTTAAACTGCTCAACCAGCTCGTTCTGGTTAAAAGTGGGTGATGACATAAGGTGTAAGGCCATAGAGAATCAGGGGTGTATACGCACAGATGGATAGGGTGGATTTACCCTGGCAAAAATTTTCAGCGCTTATCAGTACAAAAATTTACTTGGGTTATGATCCAAGCACAGCCTCTTTGCGTAGAAGCTCTACAAACACAATCTATGGTGTCCCATGTACCCCGATTCTACATCTGCAGCACTGTCCCCGCTGATACGAACTGATCATTTAAGCCTGCTATTGGTTCAGGCGGGTGAAAAAAATCGTCGTGCTTTTGCTGAACTATTTCGCCACTACGGCCCTTTGATTAAAGGCTTTGCCATACAGCACGCCAATTATCGCTTTCCGGTGGAAGCGGCTGATGAATTGGTTCAAGAAGTTATGCTCAAGGTATGGCTTAAAGCCGATAATTTTGACCCCAGTAAATCCTCAGCCAATACCTGGGTTTATACGGTAATGCGTAATTGTCGAATCGATTTGGTTCGCCGTGGTCAGCGGCGGAATTTTGAGGGCTGTGATTTGGATGTGGATGATTTGTGGGATGAAAGTGAAGACCATTCGCCATTCTCTGTTTTGCAACAGGGGCGACAACAGCAGCAAATTGCGCAGGGCTTCGAACAGCTACCGTTAGAGCAAAAACAAGCGCTTACATTTGTATATATGCATGGTAAATCCCATGCTGAAATGGCTGAAGAAACCGGCTTGCCGCTGGGCACTGTAAAATCGCGCGTCCGTATGGGGCTTAAAAAATTACACACCCTATTTAAAACGGGAGAAGGTTTATGATTTCCCAGCATCCTGATATCCATTTATTAACTGAATACACAAATGGCAGTTGTGATTGGGCTTTGGCTATTTTGATAAAAACACATTTAGAGCACTGTCGACTTTGCCGTAGCCAGGTGCATCAAATGGAACAACTGGGTGCGGCACTGCTGAGCTTTGGCCCTTCGGTTGAAGTGGCGGATGAATGTTTGGATCAGCTTTGGCAAAGTATTGACGAATTACCTGCTAGTAATTCAGTCCCACCCCCCTGTGTTGAGCCGAACATGCAGGAATTGCCAAAATTAATACAGCGTTTGGTTAAACCTGAATTACCTTGGAAAAAAATATCCAAACACTTAAAACAAAAACGTTTGGTAACAGGCCAAAACAAATATGAAGTGGCACTGCAATCAATTAAAAGTGGTGGCCAAGTGAGTACGCATGATCATCGCAGCACTGAATATACACTGGTATTACAGGGCAGCTTTTCTGATGCAGACGGTATTTATAATGCGGGTGATTTTATACAGCGCCAGCCGGGGCAAATTCATAAACCCACAGCCAGCCAAAACGAAGATTGTTTGTGTTTAACTGCGGTGGAGCAACCGGTGCGTTTAACCCATTGGTTGGGCAGATTTATTAATCCGTTTTTGCGGGTTTATCCAGCCTAATGTAATTTTAGGGCGCCTTGCGGAAATTCAATTTTCGTGATGCTCGCAAGGCATTTGGACGACCCCACGGATGGGGGAGGTAGAGCTGCTAAAGCCGAGGGAGGGAGTTTATGCGGTATAAATGACCGGCTGAGCACGAAAATAACGAAGCGAGGGCGCGAAAAGTGGATTTCCGCAAGGTGCCCTTTAAAAACTTCCGTTGAGCACGGTAAGCATAGAATTCTAAGGCTCAATCACTTTGTGTTCTACGGAAGTTTTTTAGGCGGGCAGATATTTTTATAGCGGCATATTATTTTTTAGGATTAATACGGGCTAACGCTAAAATCGCGTTTTACATTTGCTGTGGTCGTATTGTTCAGCCATTGTTCGGCGGTTTGTTCTGGCAGCCCCAACACTATTTGTGCGTACAGGCCAAGAATTTTTTCCAGTTCATCCACCAAGCCCACATTGTCGCGGCTAGGGTCATCAAAGGCCTTATCAAGCCCTTCGCCTACCAGTCCATCCCAGCGCCGTACGCCATCCCAATCGCCCACTTCAAATGCGCGCTCCATTTCCCGGCGCGCACGCTTAACATTCACCAGAGATGCCGACACTAACTTCATAACCTTCTCCTAAACCGTTGATAAAAAGTTTAACGGCCAGGGTGTGGGAAACTTTAGGGCACCTTGCGGAAATTCACTTTTCGCGCCCTCACTTCGTTATTTTCGTGCTCATTCGGTCATTTATACCGCATAAACTCCCTCATTCGGCTTGGGCATCCTGCGTCGCTCTACCTCGATTTCATTCCCGATGAAATTCTACCTCCCCCATCCGTGGGGTCGTCCTGCATCCGTGCAGTCGTCCACGCGAAAATGCCTTGCGATGATCACGAAAATTGAATTTCCGCAAGGCGCCCTTAAGTAAAAATACCGCTAGGGTGTAGGTTGGGCAGTAATGCCCAGCGCAGCAGAGGCTGCGATAAAAAATGGTCGCCATGCGGCGCCTTGAAATATCGGAGTACTGGAGCGGAATGTGTTGTGTTGGGCATTACTGCCCAACCTACGTTCTGCTCAGCTCATCGGGAGTGCTGAATAGTTAGTTTTTTGTTTTATTTTTGGAGGTATCCTAAATGCAGTCAACTCTTTTTTACATTTATGTGCGCGCAACAAATTAATTATTATCTCCACACAAAAACCGCCAGCAATAACTGGCAGTTTTTATACGGCAATAATAGTGTTTTTTTTAAAGTGAATTAGGCTGCCACTGCTTCACCCACTATGTCTTTCGGCATATTATCCCAGCCAGATTTTACCTCCAGTATCAAATGGCGCACTTCGGTTAAAGCCAGCAAATGTGCATCGCCTTCCGTATCGTCTAAACGCTCCGCCATATATAAATACAGCTCATTCAAATTCGATGCAATTTCACCACCGCGTTCAAAATCCAGGCAATTACGCAAGCCGTTAATAATGGCGATGAGTTTTTCTTTTAGCATAATGTGATCTTCAATATGGTTGGCATGTAGGGCCAAAATTCCTTGATCAATACGCTCTAATGCGCCATCCATTAAAAGAGAAATTATTTGATGAGAAGTAATGGATTCCATTTGCTCATTCATTAATTGCGCCGCTTTAGTATATGTAATTGCCATAATAATTATCCTCAAAGACTGTTCGGCAAACGCTTGCCGAAATTGTTAGTGTCATCTGGGTAATTGCTAAAACAATGCCAAGCTATACATCCAAGTCGATAATGGGTGTGGTGCGTGGGTTTTTACGGCGATCTCGGCCTGAGCGAAAATCGTATCCTTTTATACGCGGGCCACTGTTTTTGCGCCGTTCCCGGCGGCCTCGGCGCTCGGCTTCACTGGGGGATTCAGTGGTGGTTTGCACGCGGCGGTCATTTATTTTTTCCACTGGCGCCACCCCGCCTGGCCCTTTGGGCGGGCTAATGGGGGGTTTGTTAGGGGGGATTGGAAACATAACCTGGCATATTCCTGCCGCACGACACCGGGTTATCGGCTAGAATTCGCCGCTCTTTAACCCATTTTTAAGGCTTAATCATGCGCACATTGCCTACCCTTACTGCCCTATTACTGCTCGCGTTTTCAGCTGCCGATGGCTTTTGTATTGAAGCCAGCAGCGCTATAAAAGTAACCCCATTGTTAAAAACCCAAACCAGTTGGGACGGTAAAGCCATTGAATACCCCAAGGGTAAAGCGGAAATTACCGGAATGACGGTTGAAATTGCCGTGGGCGGAGAAACCGGCTGGCATTTGCACCCGGTGCCCTCGTTTGGCGTGGTGTTAGAAGGCGAACTGGAAGTGGCGTTAAAAACCGGCGAGAAAAAAATAATTAAAGCGGGTGAAGCCATAGCCGAAGTGGTTAACACGCCACACATTGGGCGCAATATAGGCCGCACACCGGTTAAAATTTTAGTATTTTATGCAGGCAGCAGCGATACTAAAATTACTGAAAAAACTCCGGTGCAAGAAGCGGCGGCGAAACCTGAGGTTAATAAATAAAACGTATCGAGACCTTTGCACGAAATAAAATCTATCGTCATTCCCGCGAAGGCGGGAGCCGTCAGTCCAGCGAAGCTTATCTAGCTGTTCAAAATGCCTAATGAAATCAATAGCTTGCTTCCCGCCTTCGCGGGAATGACGGGGCAAAAATAAACAAAATCTAATTCGTGCAAAGGTCTCGTTACAAATAAAAAAGCCGACTCAACGTCGGCTTTTTAG
>JBEGTZ010000126.1:0-3020 GCA_041179125.1 Pseudomonadota bacterium
GGCCATGCAGAAGAGTGCGATGCGGTAGGGGATTTTTTTAGGCATGATCGGCTCGTTGTGGTTGGGGGTGTGTAGAGCCTAGTTGAGCTTGGGGTTTTCGCCATTCGCTTGGAACCTAGAAACCTCAGTTGAGTGGCATAGGCGGGAAAAGCGAAGCCGTGTAGGGCGGCTTATGCCTGCGGCGTAACCCGCGCAGCACACCGGCAGCCAAGTACAAACCCAATAAAAAACCGCACATATTCAGCGCCTTAGTCATCTGTATTTACCCATCCAGTGCTCTATCAGAGGAATATAGCCGCACCGCTAAGCGCTCGGAACCGCACGCAGCCAATCCGCTGAAGCTTGCTGAAGTACAGCCGCCAGCGCCTGTTGCACTAAAGTGCGGGCTGGGGATTGTGGGCTTTTTAATTGCTCAAGGCTTGCACTGGGTAAGGGCGTGTTGGCCGCAGGGTGGAAATCATCTGGGTAGCGGTAGGTTTTTTTCCAATCGGCGCGCACAACAGATAACTCAATGGCGGGCGTAATTAAATTATCCTGTCCTGACAATTCCACAAAACCAATTTTTTGAAGATGAAAATGCGGTTTTTGTTTGGAGGAAAAAAATAATTTGCTGGGTTTATTAATTGCGCCCACTGCCGATGCAAATAAAACATCAGCATTTAACCCCTCAGCAAAACCCAATTTTTCAATATCTTTACCAATCCCCACATCAATAGCCAACCCCACCGCAATCCCCGCAGGCCCCATAGCACTCATTAACATAGCGCTGGATGCCGCACCTCGGCCCGTAAAACTTAAATGTAAATCCGCAGGGGTGGTTAACAAATAGTTGTTTGGATTTTTAGTTTTTAGCGGGGAGCAAGCGTTCAGGCAGAGTAACGCGACAAACAAGAATAGGGCGTGCTGGCTGGGTTTAAACGGCATACAAATTCCTAGCAGCTATTATTTTGTACGCCGGGCAATAATTCCCCAGCAACTTAGATGCGTATATAAACACCTTGGCGGCGAGGGGGGCGTTTTGTAAATATCTATTTATTAATGTAAGCATGGCGAATAGACGGTATGCCCTGTACACATCCTTCCAAATAAAAATGCACGGGTTTATTGGCCATGTGTGCAGCAAGCACCACGGCGTACATTTCTTTATATAAGGGATGATCGTTGCGCAAAATATACCAATCCGTCCGCCCACATTTATCCGGGTCGATCATAGTCGGCTGCTTAATTAAAACACCCACATGCCCTTCATAATAGTGCAGCACGTTAATGGCTTCATTTGAAGCCAAAGCGCCTGCATGGGTTGACGTTGATATTGCCAAGCTACATAAAATGGCGAATAAACTTTTCATAAAAGCTCCATAAATAACGGTGGAATGCAGGGTTAACAATTTAACGCTCAGGGAAAGCCATAAAGCCAGGATATTGCAATGTTAAAGCGCTAGTTATGCGGCGTCTAATTAGTTTGGAAAAACACCAAAATAATTCATTTTCGCTGTATTTCCGTGTATCGGGCAACCGGCAATATTGGAATTGGCCGTAATTGATTTTCCTGATGCATAGGCTAGCAGCACCATAGCTTTAATGTAATCGTAACCTGGATCCGCAGTGTTAAATGCCATGCGAGATGGTATGGGGCAATTGCAACTGGTGTCCTTGTTGAAATTTACAAAAATTGATCCATCGTAATATTGATACACAAAAGTAATTTTGGCGTTATCCACGCCACAATCTGCCCAGGCAGCAGCCCCAAAAAAACTTAAAAAACAGCTTATAAATAACTTTTTCATACAAACTCTATTTGATAAATTAAAAACCTTGATGAGCGGTTAATGCTTAGCTTGAATTAGATTCGTAGGGCGTCACCTTTGTGCGCCACACCGAATAGTCCGACACACCGACACACCGAAACGGCGCACCAAGGTGCGCCCTACATTAGTCCGGGTTACGCGTTACAAGGCTTGATCGGAGTATTTTATTTAGAGGATTTCTATATGCACCAATGCACATGAGGTTGAATCAAATACCCCTCTCACTAGCTCCTCATACCCAACTAACACCAGGCTTTTTTGCGCTTTAGCCATGAGCAACATACTCAATGCGTTATTATCTTCAAGTTTAACGTAGAGAGAGCTGCAGCCCCCTGATAGCGTCTGATTAACCTTAACGATTGTATACTTGCGGGCATTAACCGTTGCCTGATCACTTGTGTAGTAACGTATAGACTCAATTAATAAATTACTTCTTTCCGCAGCCTGTACTTGTATAGAACAAAAACACAACCCCAATACCATTGAGATTAAGGAACCATTTTTCACAACATCTCTCCACTTTGTTAATTACAGATTAGTTTTGGGAATTTTGACCACGCGGTGATGCGTAGCTCGTAGATACCATCTCACCCATACCCCCACAAGCGCTAAATTAAGCCGCTCGCGGGGGTATGGGTGAGACGGTATCTACGAGCTGACCGTGTGAGTTATGCATTGGAACGGGCCAAAAATTAATCGATGAGAACAGATATATGTCCGACTTGGCATTGACCATCGGCCGGATTTTTAATCGTGTAAACAATTACTCGCTTGGCTGACAAGGCAACTGCTAGCAATGTGGAAACATAAGTTTGATAATTGTCGTTTGACTTATTGATATAAGCCCAATTGGGGCTGCCGCTACCGCACATAGCAGGGCCGCCCTTAAACGCAATCCGAAATCCGTAGTTTTCTGCGCCCGTTACTTCAATCGAATTAATAACACCTGCTTCCCAGCCATCCCAAGCTAAAGCGCTGAACGAGGTTAATAATATCGAAAAAAATATAACTATTTGTCTCATAAAATTTCACCAAATAAATAAATAAATTGTCGGATTCGAATCAAGGGGCAGAGTAAAAACCCTTACTTCGTCGATCTCCACCCCATTGCTTCTGATGCGCCTTGCGTCCCAAAGCGTCTTCTATTTGTTTAATAAAATCTGCATGCCCGATAACCCACTCTTTATTCGTACATAACCGAATGTCATTCAA
>JBEGTZ010000127.1:0-3505 GCA_041179125.1 Pseudomonadota bacterium
CCCAAGGCCGTTTAACCTCAGTTGGGCGCCCAAAAGCTGTGTAAGGCACGGGTAGCGGATAGTGAAAGTTAAAAATGAAGGGCAACCTTATTGGTTGTTCGAAATTTTTAACTTTTGCCAGGCGATGCCTGAGGGGTTGCGCAGACTTGGGTGATCCAACTGAGGTTTTTAGGGTTATGAGTACGTGCCGTGTTGACCTCGTTCCCACGCTCCGGCGTGGGAATGCATAGGCTTCGAACCAGCAAAACTGGCTGCATGACAGACAGACATTCCCACGCTGGAGCGTGGGAACGAGTAAGGCTTTTAGGATAATGGTGCTATAAAGTGGTCTTGTAAAGCGGGTGAGAAGGTATCCACGGAAAAACCGCGCACTTTTCACCCAACACATATCGGAATAAACCCCAACCAACACTACCCCATAAAAAGACACCCATGAAACCCGATTCCCCCAAAAACGACTCCCCCGAATACCAAGCCAAAAAACGCCAACTCAGCCGAATGCTCACCATTTATGGCCGCAACCCGGTGCTGGAAGCCCTGCAAGATGATCGCCTCAAAGTGTTCCGCCTGCACCTGGCCGACAGCAACAAGGCCAATGCCCAGCTCAATCAAATGCAGGATTTGGCTCAGAAAAAAGGCGCAGAAGTGATGTGGCACAGCAAACAGGCGCTCTCACGCATCTCCAAAAACAGCCAGCAAGACCAAGGCGTGGCGCTGGATGTGATCACCGAGGGCTTCTGCCAGGAAGACGAATGGTGTGCCGCCCTGCCCGATCAGTTCGAGCTGATGGCCGCCGATGGCGTCACCAACCCGCAAAACCTCGGCATGATCATCCGCAGCCTCTGCGCCTCCCCCCTGCACGGCCTGTTGCTGCCGGAAAAAGGCTGCGCCAAGCTCGATGCCCTGGTGATCAAAGCCAGTGCAGGCACGTTATTTCGCACACCCATCATCCACACATCAAACCTGGCCGATTGTTTACGCCGCCTCAAACAACAGGGCACGTGCGTTTATGGGTTGGATGCACAGGGCGCGCAATCCCTCGCCCAGTTTAAAGCCCCCAAGCGCTGTGTGATGGTGATGGGCAATGAAAGCACGGGGCTGTCCGCCGAGGTAAAAAGCCTCTGCGATGGGTTTATTTCTATCCCCATGAGCCGGGGCGTGGAATCGCTGAACGTAAGCGTTGCGGCCAGCCTCATCGCCTTCCGCTCCCTGCTGCGCTAGCGCATCGGTGCAGTACCGCTCCCTACTCAGCCCACCGGCCTGGGCCAACTATACGGTGTCGTTTTTGGCCGGGGCCTTGTACGCCCTGGTGGTGCCCACCCTCAGCCTGCACCTGGCCCAGGCCTACCAGGTGTCCGCCTGGTGGATCGGCGTGTTTTTTATCGCTAAAGCCGCCGCCAGCATCGTCTTCGCCCAACTGATCGCGCGCAAATCTGACACCTTAAGCGACCGCCGCCCCCTTATCGCCGCTGCAATGGCCTGCGGCGGGGTGAGTTGTTTTTTGTTCGCTGAAGCCAGCTCGTTTAACCAGATGTTGTTAATCGCCACCAGTGTTTTTGGCCTCTCCTTCGCCGCCAACGCGCAATTAATGGCACAAACCCGCGAATTCGCCGACGCCCAACTGGCCCCCAACCGCGCCACCCTGTTCAACTCCATCGTGCGCGCCTGCCTCGCGGTATCCTGGATTGCAGGCCCGCCGCTGGGGTTTATTTTGCTCACACAACTGGGCTTTGTTATTCAATGCCAAATTGTAGGCACCGCTTATTTTGTGGCCGCGTTGATCAGCCTGTTTATCCTGCCAAAACTCGCCGCACAAGCCCCCGCAGCGCGGGAAAACACCGCTAAACAACCGTTGGATCGCACGCTCACGGGCGCCATCGTGGCGTTTAGCTTGATGTTCGGCTGCAACGCCAGCTACCAAATCGCCCTGCCCTTAATGATTCAAACCAAATTACACGCAGACCCAGCCCAAGCCGGTTTCATCATGGGCACCGCCGCCTTGCTTGAAATCCCCATCATGATTCTGGCGGGCTGGCTCGGCAGCCGCATGGCACTGCTGCCGCTCATCCGCATCGGCGCCCTCGCCGCCGTGCTGCTGTACATCGGCATCTGGCAGGCCACAGCGGTATGGCAGTTGTTTGTGTTACAAATTTTTAACGCGGTGTTTATCGGGTTTATTGCAGGCATCGGCATGACCTGGTTCCAAAACCTACTGCCCGGCCAGGCAGGCTTAAGCTCCTCCTACTTCAGTAACGCCAGCGGCCTGGGGGAGATCATCGGCTATTTAATCATCGCCCTGGTGGCCCAGCAGGTGGGATATGGCGGCGTATACGGCTTCACCGGCCTTACGGCTTTGGCGGCGTTAGGGGTGTTGGCGGTGGTATGCCGCAGGTGATGGGGGCTTTGTTGGGTTAAGGATTTCAACCTAAAAACCTCAGCTGAATCCGAGTTTCACACGTAGGGGCACGATTCATCGCGCCCGGTAAGGCTGAGGGAGGGTTTCAGCCCAATAAATCATGCCGAAATCCCTCCATAGGGTAAGGCCTCGCACGCTTAGGGCGGGTTGAATGGCGCAACCAAGTACGCCACACCCAACCCGACTGAAGCGCCTAAGTATTAATTACCCACACTCACACGGCGAGGATTGCGGCGCATACAAACAAACGCCCCAAGCAAACCAAGGATATAAAAAATATCCACGCTACCGGCCTGAACATCGGTGGTTCCCTTCGGCCAACCGGTGGCGCCGCTGGAAGAACTGCTCGATGAGCTAGAAGAACTGCTAGAAGACGATGAACTACTAGAGGACGAGCTACCAGAAGAGCTAGAAGAAAAACCAGACAAATTGCCAGAACTGCCTGTAAATCCGCTAGACGTACTGCTTGAACGTCCACTAGATGAGCTGCTAGAGGAACTTGAAGAGAGGCCAGACGATGAAAGCCCGCCAGAGGAGGAAGAGCTACTGGTTGGCTCGGGAACGTGCACCTCATTTGCGGAAAACCTAAACCGGTAATTTAACGAATCAATTTTTTTAAGTGACGTTACCTCTAATACATAGTCACCACTTTCAATAACAGCGGAAGCGAATAGCTGACCTGGCTTATGCTGCCCATTTAAATACACACTCTTGCCAGCAGAGTTACGCAGGTGAAAAATAATGGTGTTATCCTGAGATATCGGGTCTACTTCTACTGCCACAGCATAAAAATACGAATTTTCTTTTATTTTAACTGCATAATAATTGGCAAAAAAACCAGCGCCTTGAGTTAGAGATTGGCAGCTTTGATTGTTAATGACTTCATCGCTTAAACCAAACTCGTCAATCTCAATTAATTGAACAATTTTGTTACATATTTTATCGGCAGGCTCCTCATTGGGTTTGCCAATGCTGGTGGTTAACAGCAGCGGGTTTTGAATAAGCGTCCCCTCCAATTCGAATGTCAAATTACGCGGCTCTGAGTCGTTAATATAAATTGCCGGTGAATTATTGCCATCCTCACTAAAG
>JBEGTZ010000128.1:0-10823 GCA_041179125.1 Pseudomonadota bacterium
AAGCCAAACCAATGTTTGCAGTTTTCGGTTGGCAATGCCCACACCTATAAATAAAACAGCGAGCGCCATTATAAGAATAGATAAATCAGCATTTTGTGCTGAGGTAAAAAAAGCGCATTGAACAATTAAAGTACACAGCAGCAAGGCTATGCCATAGCGGCCCATTATTAATGCACTGCTTTTAAGCTGGTGGCGTGTGGGGGTTGCCGCTATGTGGGGCGCCAGTAATCGTCCTAAAATATTTGGGTGCGCATCACACCAATGCAGGGCGCCAAATATTATTACGAGCACAGTCACAAGAACACATAACACTTGTAAGTCTGTGTGGTAACGAAAATAAAACCCCAGCAATGCTAATAAACCTTGCAGCACATAAATACACACCACGGTCTCATAATGGTCTAGCCCTGCGCTGAGCAAGCGGTGATGTATGTGGTTTTTATCCGGCGAAAACGGCGAACGCCCTTGCGCTAAGCGGCGCATAATAACCACAAAAGTATCAAAAATAGGAATGGCAAACAGCAACAATGGAAATAATGGGCTAATGCCCACATCCGATTGCTGCGTTAAACGTAAAGACGTAATGCCCGCAACAAACCCTAAAAATTGGCTGCCAGAATCCCCCATAAAAATACTTGCGGGGTGTGTATTAAAACGTAAAAAACCCAGCAGCGCGCCAACAACACTTAAACATAACAGCGTAAGGCCAGGATCACCCGCTTGATAGGCAAGAAATGCAATCAGGCTAAACCCAACCAGTGTTGACCCACCGGCAAGACCATCCAAACCATCTACAAGATTTACGGCATTAATAATACCGATTAATGCCACCACACTAATCACTTGGCTTATTAGTATTGGCAGTTCAGCAACGGGCAAAAAAGGTAAGGAAATAATGCGTATATCGGCACCCACTACAACAAGTATCGTGCTGAGTAATTGGCCAAATAATTTAATACGAAAATCTAAATCGGCCCGGTCATCCCAAACGCCAAAGCCCAACAACACAATAATGGCTAAAAATAGGCTTAAAACAGAATCTTGTTGCGGCAGCCAAATAAGCAGCGGCACCAAGGCGCCACACACAATGGCAATGCCGCCAATACGTGGTATTAACTTCTGATGCACTTTGCGTTCATTGGGCTCATCAACCAATTTAATGATAGGTGAGAGCTTCATAAGCGGTGGAATAAAACCCAGCGTCAGCAGCATAGACACGATAAAACAAACAAAAAATATCACGCTAATTCTCTAGTCGGGTATATAGCGATTAAGCCCAGGATATACAAGGTTTAAAAAGTCAATCGCACGCTGATCAGATTGCTCAGAAGAACTGTTGCTATTGGTCAAAAAACTAATACGAACCAGGGCACCGTCCTTGCGTTGTAAAGTAATTGCATCCCACAGCAAATACCACTTAACTAAAAATTCATTAGACAAAAACCGGTGCCGTTGTTTAAAGAAATAATAAACCATTAAGCGAGTATCGCCTTTTTGTACTTGCAAGCGATTCAACTGCAATGTTTTTCTTGTATTACTAAAGTTCTGCAAGTCTATGGTTGCCGAGTTTTGAATTTCCCAGCCGCCTGCTGGAATACATGAGCGCGGTGAGTGAGCCGACTGACCAGCACTTTGTGAATTGTAATAAGCTACATATAAATCTAGTGATTCGCTGTGGTTATTTTTATAGCGTGCCGATAAATAATCGTCAAATTTCAGCTCGTCAATATAGCGTTGCTCGATGGATTCACGGTTGCCCGACCAAGGGCCTAGTGTCATTGGAAATGTTGAAAATTGTTCGCGGGCCACCGTTGTTAAAGATTGGCTTGGTGTTAAATATGCGGCTATAGAAATAGCAATGGCACCTGCACACGCCAGGGTATAACTCAAGGGCAAACTGCGTTTTTGTGTGGGTGCTGTATTTTGAGGTGCATCGGTAGGCAGCTCAATCATGAGAAGATCTAAAAGACTTTTGCGTGGTTTTGAAAGCCGCGCAAATAGCGCCATTTCACCCAGCAATATAGCCGTGCAGGCCATAAATATCACCCAGCCTTCAAAATCGTGTAAAAAACCTTCGGCCATTGCAGGGCCCCACCATTCAACGGTAACGCCGATAATACCTATACGCAGGCTGTTCATGAACACGGTTATGGGGATGGTGGAAAAAAATATAACAATTTTTTTCCATAAAGGCGCTTTAAAAAAATGCGCAGCAATAAATCCAAGCGTCATCAGCGGGAATAAATAACGCAATCCCGAACAAGCCTCAACCACTTGTAATTTCATGCTGCCCATGTCGATAACATTGCCTTCTAAATATACAGGGATATCAAAAAGACGAATAAAATGCACGCCAATAACGGATGATATAAGTTGCAGCTCAAAAGATAAGTTTTTGTAGATAAAATTTGGTAGGGGTACGCTTAATAGTAAAATGAGCAACGGAACCATAAAAAATCGAAATGCACGCAGGCCGGTAATGGCCAGCGTCAACCCGGAAAGCGCAATCAGCAAAGAATATTGCATAACGGGAAACAAAGTACTTAGCGAGCCTGCATAACAGCCCAGGGTGCCCAGTAAAAAAATAACTAACCCAGCCCAAGAGCCAACAAAGGGTTCTGATGCTATTTCATTTTTTTTCTGCCAAATTAAAAACAAGGATATAAATGGCAACAAAACGCCGTGGCTATATTCTTCTTTGTTTTGCCAGTTAAACCAAAGGTTTTCAAGCCCTGTGGCAAATACCCAGGATAACGCGGCCAGCGCTATGGCAAATGTCAACCAAAGAGTAAGTGGGGTATTCCATTGTGTAACAGTTTGAGCAGTAGTAGGCGTCATAATAAATCAAGGTAGCTGGCGTGTTGATAGAACGTTGGCCGAAACGGGATGACGGCGGTTATGAATGTTTTCTAAAATATGCAAAAACTGTAAGGCTAATTGACTGCGCTCAAATGCGCGGCTTACGTAAGTTAAACCGTTATCGCCCAGTAATTGTGCGTAGCTATTGTCATCGTGCAGTCGTTGTACTGCATCGGCTAATTGTTTTGCATTTTCTGGCTCAATACATAGGCCGGAAGCCGATTCATCAATAATACCTGCCACTTCACCTTCAACACCTAAAACAATTGGGCAGCGCATCGCCATGCTTTCAAATATTTTTGATGGGATAACTGTTTTAAAAAGGTCTGATTTTTTAAGTAAAACCAGGCTTGCATTTACCAATTGCCAAAGGCGTGGCATATCAGCCTTGGGTAATTGGTCGAGCATAATCACATTGGTGAGGTTTTTTTCTTGCTGCATTTTTAATAAGTTGGATTTTTCTGACCCATCACCGGCCATTAAAAACCGAATGGATGGGTGATCCCGCAGTATTTCAGCGGCTTCAAGAATAGTTTCTAAGTGGTGCGCCATGCCGTGGGTGCCAACATAAGCTGCAAAAAATAAACTGGGTTCGTAGGTGACACCAAAATGCCGCGCAACTTCAGTTTTTTCCATGCGCGTTTGGGTGTCAAATAGGCTGAGGTCTACGCCGTTGTAAATAACGGATAGCTTTTCTGGGCTGCCGCCGTGACCGAGAATATGTTTTTTAAAAGATTGCGTTACGGCTATTACGTGATCCGCGTTGCGATAACAAAACGCTTCGATGCGTTCAAGACATTTAATGATGAATTCATTTTTGATGGCGCCAACAGCAACAATTGATTCTGGCCACAAATCGCGTATTTCAAGAATCCAGGGTGAGCGTTTTATTTTGCTCACAAAAAACCCCGCTAAACCATTAAAAAATTGTGGCGATGTGGATAATACCAAATCTTGTTTGCCAACAAAAAAACTCGCGAAAATAGCTGCAAGCATGTATGAAATATAACCTAGGGTACGTTTTAAAAACCCTTCATTGGCCGTGATATAGGTCCATACGCGGACAACTTTAATCCCATCGACGTTGGATACGTCATAGAGTTTATTGCTAAAACCTTTAAATACTTCACCCTTTGGGTGATTGGGCGCGCAGGTAATTACGGTGACTTGGTGGCCCTCTTTAACCCACTGGCGGCAATGTTCATAGGTGCGCGTGGCAGGGGCATTAACCTCAGGAGGAAAATAATGGGAAAGAAATAATATTTTCATGATGCACCTTATTTCTGAGGGCAAAATAATTGGCGCTCAGGTGTGTAGGGATAATCTATTGTGCGCAGTGAATACTATGGGTTAGATTTTTTGGATAAAGTGCTCGTGCGAATGGCAATTAATCCGCAGAGGAATCCAGGGCATCAACCGAATTTACTGATTTGATAGCCCAGCTGCCAGGGAAGCTCAGCTGAGCCTGCCTTAAACACCAGACAGTATCGAAGGTTACGTAGACCAAATTCAGGGAAGTAGTCACTTTGCATGACTATAGGAATAACCTGGTTGTGTTGAAGTTTCATGACAGAGACTAAAGTATTTGTTTCATCATGAATGTGGACGGCCCCAGGATGCACCGTTGGCGTAAGCCCTGGCGCAAGATGCCAGAAAATCTCGACAGATGCCGTGCCTATACCCAGCACGCGATCAACGATGTTTATTTCACCTAGTGTTTCAGTTGAGACGCAACGCTCGTGTCGTGTGTGGCGTTTTGAAAAGGGTGTGAATTCCGCGCTACAAAAGTTATCACCTGTTTTTACATTGTGCATTTTGCCGCGTTTACCTATTCGAAACGCATCCCATATTTCATGCTGCTCCTGGCCATCAATACTCAAAGTATTATGCGCTCGCACTGAGCGAGAATAGTGCCGCTCAGCCGAGGCGACGTAACAAAATACACCGCTATCGGTGAAGATGGATCGCCCATTAAAAAACAGTTCAACATGTAGGGCGTCGCAATGTGCGTGCCCTGGCTGATGGTTTGGCGTGATATTGCCCACATCAAATAATAAATAATCCCGTGTGGTTTTTTTTATAAAATAGCCTGTTTGTGGTAAAAAAAATTGCTTTGCTGTGGTGGGCGCACTTTTATCGGGCGGCAGGAAAATACCCAGCTGACTTGCATAATGAGTTAATTCACCCAGCGTGGGCGCAATTGCGTGGGCGCTATCTTTAATCAGTGGAAATGTGCCATCTGGCTTTGCCATTATTTGGTTAAAAATGATGGCGTTAGTAATAAGTTTGTGTAGCCAGGTGGGCGCAGTGTTTGAATTGTGCTGAATACAGCTATAAGCATCCAGCAAGTGAAAAAGCAAAATAGAGTGGTACATAGGGCTGCGTTCATAATGCCCGCCATCGGCATTAAATTGTTCTTGAGCGATGGTTTTTAATAATGTACAGGAGCGGCTTCGCCAATGTTGCGCGTGGGCACCGTTAAAAAAATGGCTCCATAGAACCAGTGCAATGATGTTTTTAAGTAAATGATTGGCATCAATATGCCACTCAATATGCCTAGTTAAATAATGCCCTTGGCGGTAAAGACTTAACAGCCAACTGTTTGGCAGTGGTTTGGAGGGGTTCTGATGGAAATATTTAATCCAATTAATAATGCGCAAACTTACAGGATAGGGTTCCCATGCGTCTTCACAGGGGTAAGGATTGTTTTCAATCCAGTGCTGAATAAGAAAATCTTTAGTTTTTCTCTCCAATTGAGCGGATAAATAATCGAAGTAATGTAAATTGTAGCGCCACAGTTTGCTCATGGCTTCGCCGCGCCATCGCACTTTTTCTAGCGTAAAAGTGGCGAGTGTATTTAAAAAAATAAAACGATCAGCCTGGATGCAGTGGTTGTCATGTGGCGCGCAGGGCAGTTGAAATGTAGGATTTATTGGCTCCATTTCGCAGGGTAAGTGGTAGGGAAGTTTGATGCCCCTGCGTAAAATTAAAAAAACTAACTGGCGTAATTTAAGGTTGCTCAACGTATTAAAAAGCCGCAATAAACGGGACGCAAGCCCGCTTGCCCGGCGCACAGAGACAAGTTGATTTGGCATAATAAGTTAGCTTTTTTCCGGCAGCTCTGTTGGATTTACCTGGCTCCAAAGGTTAAGACAAACCTGCATGACCTCTTCAAGTTCTGCAAAAGGAATTGGCGGCGCAAGGCCCTTATTCAAGTGTGTCACCACATTTAAAGCGCATTGTTCTTGCCCTTTATCCTGTCGCCATAGTTTTATATTGTGGGTTGTGCCAAAGCCGTAACACAACAAGGCGCGAAAGTTATCAATAATAAGTGTTTTACCCGCACTGTTGACTTGTAAATGTTCTTTTGGTTGAGATTTATGCCCGTTGGTAAAATAATTAACTATGGCGGTGGAGCCATTGCTAAAACCTAGTAAAATTTGCCAAGAATCAGTTGTTATACCGGATTTTTTTAGGCTAATGATGTGTGACGACTCAATGGGGGATCCGGCGATAAATCGACATAGATCAATAAAGTGACACACCTCGCCCAGTAGGCGCCCACCACCGATATTAAGATCCTGTATCCAATGATCTTTAGGAATAAAACCTGCGTTAATGTTGTAACTAATGCTTACCGGTTCGCCGGTGGAGTCCGCTAAGGTTTTAAGTTTTTGCGTTAAGCGCGAAAATCGGCGATTAAATCCTACAGAAATTTGCCGCGTTTGCTCAGGTGTACACATTAATGCGGATATGGCATCGAGTTCACTTTGAGTTAAGCATAAAGGTTTTTCAACAAAAACATGTTTGCCTGCATTAAGCGCTTGCTGCACCAGTGAGCCATGACTATTGTGTTGAGTGCTGATAACAACTAAATCACATTGCGCATCATCGAAAATACTTTTGTTATCTGAACAGGCTGTACCAATTTTAAAATCCATAGCGGCTTTTGCACCGCTAATCCCATTGCGGCAGGACACGCGCAAAAGCCGCACCCCTGTTTTAGCAAATGCAGGAATTAAATGTCGGCGTGCATAATTTCCGCTGCCGATGAAGCTAACACCGATACTCCCGGTAGTGGGTGTGGCTGTTTGGTGGGCGGGGTAATGAATAAAATTATTGGGTATGGCGTCAGATTTTGGATATTCTAATAATATTGCACTGACACCTGGCTGCCCCAGTAACGAATAAGCTTCTTGTGCGTCATTTATGGAAAAACGATGGGAGATATTATTGCGAATATTAATTCGGCCATCCGCCATCAGTTGTAATATCGCATTAAAGTTACGTTGCTCTGTCCAGCGTACAAAGCCAATCGGATAATCCTGGCCGAGCACTTCATAATTAGGGTCGTAGCGGCCTGGGCCGTAGGAGCAGGAAACCTGAAAAGATAATTCTTTTTCGTAAAAATCTGACCGGGCCAAATGCAGCCCTGTTACACCCACCAAAACAATCTTGCCGCGTTTTCGGCACAGCTGTGCCGCTTGGGATACTGGGCCTGACGATTGAGTGCTTAGTGTTAATAAAACACCATCCACGCCTTCTGGAATAATATTTTTAATTAAGCTTACGCAGTCATTGTCTGCGGAAATACAAAATCCAGTGGCGCCTAGTGTTTCGGCGGCGGCTACTTTATCGGCGGCTAAATCCAATGCAAATACTTGGCAGCCTTGTGCCTTTAATATTTGTACGGCTAATAATCCAATTAAACCTAAACCCATTACAACATAAGTTTCGCCTATGCGCGCGTCAATTAATCGAATACCTTGTAGTGCAATTGCGCCGAGTACAGTAAAAACAGCATCTTCATCGCTTACATTGTCGGGTATTTTTGCGCATAAATTTTTATTAACGGCAACAATTTCTGCGTGGCTACCGTTGCTTACCACTCGATCGCCAGGTAAAAATTCAGTAACTTGGTTGCCCACAGCAATGACTGTACCTACATTGCAATAACCCAGTGCGATGGGGTCGTCTAATTTTGAACGCACGGTATCTAATGTGGTTAATAACCCATCTGTTTTAATTTTATCCAGCACCATGCGTACTTTATCGGGTTGCTGTCTTACTTTATTAATTAAATTGGCTTTGCCAAAATCAACGATCATTTTTTCTGTGCCAGCCGATATAACAGTTATATGGCTGCGGATTAATACTTGTTGGGGCGAGATAGAGGGCGCGGGTACTTCAGTGATCAGCGTGTCCCCATTGCGCAAGCTTTGTAATAGTTGTTTCATGTGCAGATCTCGGAAAAATAGGGTGTTTTATACGCATGCTGCGTGACAGGCGTATGACATAATCGCCTTTAATAATTGGCGAGAAGCGGAAAAATTATTTTCAGGGGTGTCCTAAAAAATCGGCAGTACTGATTTTTCAAGAGGGTAGGTTGCTGCAAGGGAATTATTAATTGCAAGGTAGTTACGTAGTGATTGGTGTATATGCCCCATCTCTAATAATTTCCCACTGGGGATAGATGTATAGGTATTTTGTGGGATACCGACTAAACCATCATCTGTTTTTCCTATGATGCGATTACCCCAGGGGGAATTTTTTTTCATAATTACAACACTGCTAAAGGGCCAGTGGTCTTTTCCTGCCACATCATTGTAAAACGGTGCGCGCCCAAATTCCGATGACATGACAACAATTAATCGATCCGCAATATTCAATTGCTCGGCAAACTGCCATGCGGCATTGGCGGCACGAGTTATCTGTATCAGAGGTTCTACCATGTTTCTATCGTGATTTTCATGGGTGTCGAATCCTGCGATGCTGTAATCACAGGCGAGACTTGCGCCGGCTGCAAATGCAGATAGAGTAAATTTTATATCATTATTGATTGATAATTCTGGCAAGGATCCCATTGTTAATGATTGATAAAACTCAATGGTTTTGGCGAAATGTGCTTTTTCACCCTGGACGGCTGAACGGTATAGTGATGCCGAAGTGTTTTCATAAGCGCTTTGAGTATTGCTATTCAAAGCACCCTCAATAATTTTTAATTGTGCGTTTGAAAGATAATTTTTGTCTGTAATTTGTGGGGACTTTAATAGTTTAATTAGTCCACCATTAATCTGTGTAGGCGCAATGATGCCCCCTGTTTCAAATGAGTTACCTACTAACAGCGGCATAGCAAGGTGCTTGCCATGTGTCGCTGCATATAAAGAACAAATACTCGGAAAACCGTTGGTGCTGCGCCCCGTAAGGCTGGTTAAGCGGCCTGCTGAGTGAACATTTGTTTTAGCATTAACGCCGTTTATAACCAGTAATTTTTCATTGTGGCGTGTAAAAAATTCTGTGTTTTCAGCAACGGGAGCGTAAGGTATAACACCTGCATTTTGAATGCTTGACAATTCGGCCCAGGTGTTTGTTTTTTGCGTGACATTTATTTTAGGGTCACAAAAACTGGCCACATCCCAGCCGCCATTGGCAAATAAATGGAGCAGTAAGGGCCTTTCTTCTGTCAAAGCAAAGCCTGGTCTAATTCTCCCGCCTAAACCAAGGGCTACACTGCCACTTATAAATGTGCGTCGCGTAAAATTATTCATAGAGATAGTTGAAGTCTGTCATTAGCCGAATATATACCAATCGCCAGCGTGCAAGCTCATATATCATCCATGCAGGCATAGCTTTAGTGGATGTGCAGGTTTCTACCAAGTTAGGCTCGCTCACCTGATGTGTACTTAAATAAAATGTATAAAGATCATCTGCGGTTTTGTCCGAACCATCCCCCCAAAACTTAAATGCAATCTCTTTTAAATAACTGATAGTGCTGTTTTTGTTTGGTTGGATTTTTGTCGTTTCAATGGTGATTGGTGTTGCTGAGTCTGTAGTGATTAACCATTCGCCACTTTGTATTTGTTGCGGGGATGTCCAGCTGGCGCCAGCAGGTACGCGGTATGCCTCAAAATCAATGGTGCTCCCGGAGCCTGGTATGAAGCTCGCTTGTATATTTATTGGTGAGCTATGTGTGTTTTTGAAAAACCATTGGTAATGAGTTGTGTCATTTGCCGGAATTATTGTGGGGGTGGAGGCGGATACAGAATGATTACTTTGAATAAGCGTTATTTTATTGCTCGGTGCATCGGTAAAATCCTGATGTAGATCAGTCAATAAATTACAGGATGCTTCGGTTGCGTGTCGTTTGGCTATTTGGTACATCATTGAAGAAAAAGTGCGCTGTCTGCGCTCAACGTTATACGAGTCGATACCGCCATATATAATAAGCTGCTCTGTTATTAGTTCAGCATCGTCATATCGTGCAATGGATAGGGATTTATTGCGCAGTTCTTCTGGTGTTAATAAGCGCTTTGATTTTTTAAATACATTGGGTGTGGATAGTAAATCATTGCGGAAAAATGGTGACATAATAATTTCAAGCATTAAGTGCTTTAAATTAAATCCACTGGATTTAAACTTGTCAGAAAGTTTGTTAAGCCAAGATAAGCGCAGTTGAAGTTCATTGTCATCTAATTTATAGGATAAAAATTCTTCCCCAAAAAGTGCAGGCCACCAGAATTTTATTGTCCCTTCTGGAAACTTAGGGTGCTGGCTTAAGTGCTCCGCCAAAATTCGTAATGGGTCTTTTGATGTATTAGTCAAATCAAAAACCTCCCCCTCAAAACCCGGTGCCAGCATATAGCGATACCAGGTGTCGCCCTGTGTATAAAATTGCGAGATTTTATAGCGGTGATCAATGGTGTCTTTTCCAAAGGCGCCGTCCAAATAAATACCGCGACTGCCGTAGCGTTGAAATGCTCCCGCAACAGGATCAATACGGTCGTGGCAGCTTTTACAGGCTTGGCGAGAGGTGGTTGTGCCTTGAAGATCGACTAACATACTGGCGTCAATATTTCGTGTGCTCGAATTTTCTATGTCAATACCTAAAAAATGCTGGTATGTCCAGCGAGCACGAGCGCGATTACGATTGGTGGCATTGGTTTGGTATTGCTGTAAAAATCCGA
>JBEGTZ010000129.1:0-4340 GCA_041179125.1 Pseudomonadota bacterium
AACGCCACCAACCTGAAGCAGGTTTATATTCATGCGTGCGGCGTAAAGCACGGTATAACCACAGCGCATTTAAAATAGCGGCTAATGCCGTGGCCAAGGTTAAGCCCGCATGGCCTATTTGCCAAAAATGATGCATAGGCCAAACCACTAAACCGTTTAACACCATATTCGCAGCCAGCACCCAAAGGCCTATTTTTACCGGTGTTTTAGTATCCTGGCGGGAAGCAAAACCGCTCACTAATACTTTGACCAACATAAAGGCGGGCAGCCCCAGGGCATAGGTCATCAGGCTGTAGCTGGACATTAATGCATCGCGTTCATCATAAGCGCCGTAACAAAACAGCGTAATTAAAATGGGTTGAGCGAGTATCACCAAAGCCAAACACGCAGGTATGGCGATAATTAAAACACTGCGCATACCCCAATCAAGAGTTGTGCTGGCTGCCTGTGG
Organism: Pseudomonadota bacterium; assembly: GCA_041179125.1. Lineage (GTDB taxonomy): Bacteria > Pseudomonadota > Gammaproteobacteria > Pseudomonadales > Cellvibrionaceae > CAMCXE01. The sequence goes on from JBEGTZ010000129.1 coordinate 452, forward strand.
ATTGGCTTTCATTTGCCGCGACATTAACGGCAAAATTACCGTGGCTATGGCAACAGCAAAAATACCCAAAGGTAATTCCACTAAGCGGTCTGAATAACTCATCCAACTTACACTGCCCACCGGTAACAACGAGGCCAGCATGGTATTAATTAAAATATTCAGCTGGCTGACCGATGCGCCAAATAATGCGGGTGCCATAAGTTTTAATACTTTTTTGACGGCTGGATCTTTAAATTCAATCTTGGGTTTTGGCGTTAAACCCAATTGCGCCACAAAAGGTAATTGAAACCCCAGCTGCACCACGCCAGCAATTAATACACCCCATGCCAGCGCAATAGCTGGGTGCTGGCTTGCATCGGAAAACCCTACAGCAGCAATGATTAAAATAATATTTAAAAAAACTGGGGTAAACGCGGGAATGGCAAACTTATCGTAACTATTTAAAATGCTGCCGATAAAACCCGCCAAAGAAATAAACAACAAATACGGGAACATAATGCGGATTAAATCCACCAGCAGGTTAAAACGTTCACCATTGATTTCAAACCCCGGTGCAAACACCACCATTAAATAAGGCGCAGCAACTACAACAAAGGTTGACAGTAATAGAAGGCTCAAACCCAAACAGCCGCAGATTCTATCAATTAAATACCGTACCGCCTGCACATTACCGCCTGCACGGTATTCAGATAACACCGGCACAAATGCCTGAGAAAATGCGCCTTCAGCAAAAAAACGTCGGAACATATTGGGTATGCGAAACGCCACATAAAAAGCATCCGCAGCGCCATCGGCACCGAGGTAACGGGCCATGATGACATCCCGTGCCAAGCCTAAAATACGCGAGATAAACGTCATGCTGCCCACCAAAGCACTGGTGCGCATGAGTTTGTTTGATGGTGGCGACGTCACACACTTCCCCTGCAAAAGGGCAGCATTGAGCCATGAAACCTAGGCTAAGAACAACCCTAAGGGCGTCTCCAAAAATCCATTTTTGCGCGCTCACTGCGTTATTTTCGTACTCAGTCGGTCATTTATACCGCCTAAATCCCTTTAGGCGTGCGTCGCCCTACCTCGATTTCATTCCCGATGAAATTCTACCTCCCCCATCCTTGGTGTCGTCCAAATGCCTTGTGATCATCACCAAAATTGAATTTTCGGAGACGCCCTTAACTAGCGCTCCTGCAGAAAATCAAGAATCGCAAAAAAGGCAGGTTTTGGTTTGTGGTCGATGCCAAACAACAATGGGAAGTCTTTACGGCCAGAAGGGAATTCTGACAACCAAGTATTATCATCCGCGACCCCCCAGGTGGAAACACTGGAAATTAACTTATGGTTGCGCCGAAACATTGCAAACAATTCACGAAAGCGTTGCGCCTGTTGTGCTTGAATTTCAGCATTGAATGTTAAGGGTGTATAAAAAGTTTGCGGCGTGTATTTAATGCCACCAATATAAACCGATACATCCAACTCGGTAATTTGCACATCCAAACCTAACGACGCATACAACTGAATTGCCTGCTCTAAGTTTTCAATGGTTTGATGAAAAGATTGGTGTTTAGGGTCTGTTGAGGGATGAATATTTAAATGCGCCTGTAACCCCACACCGTACACAGGCACGCCTTGATCGCGCAGTTTTTTTAATAATTGATAAATAGCCGCTCGGCGTGCGGGCACATAATTATAATAATCGTTGTAATACAGCTTGGCGCGCGGGTTGGCATCGTGTGCATAAATAAACGCATCGGCTATGTAGGATTCGCCTAAAACACCATACCAAGGGCTTTTTTGATCGTCTTTTTCTTCTTGATCGGTGCGTAATTTTCCGTCATCCATAATTGCTTCGTTTACTACATCCCAGGCACTTATTTTATTGCCAAAGTGCTGCATCACTTGGGTAATGTGGTGTTTCATTCGGCGTTTTAATTCTTCAGGTGTTACCTTGCCGCCGTTATTGTCTTTAAAAACCCAAGCCGGGGTTTGCCTGTGCCACACCAGTGCATGGCCTCTAACTGCCATTTTATGGCTCTGCGCAAAATTAATTAAATTATCTGCCGGGGCATAATCAAATTGATCGGGATTAGGTTGCAGTAATTCCCATTTCATTTCGTTTTCAGTGGTCATGCTATTAAAGTGTTTCGTTAAAATAGCTGCGTGTGTTTGCACACTTTGTGGGTCAATCGCGGCGCCAATGCGGAAATAAGGCTTGTAGGCCCGCCACAAAGAGGGTTCGGCATTTAATTGCGGTGTTGTTTCTAAATGCGCGCAGGCGCTTAAACACAGGCTTATAAATATAATTTTCAATTTAAACATTGTGAATCCTGCTTTAATAAAATGAGGGATCTGGCCAATACATCGTTTCTTACTTTAGCCTAAAACACGGCTATAGCCGCTTATTACTGCACCTAAAAACCTCAGTTGTGACCGTCTTCAACACATGTAATGCCCCAACACTTTAGGCTGCGCGTTACTTTTTACCCTTATTTTAATCGGTACATGTCTATGCGTTTTTTTGCCTTAACCTGCTTATTTTTAGGCCTTGGCCTATCGTCACACAGTTTTGCTCACACCCGCTGGGCATTGGATGGGTTGGTAAAACCACGTACCGATGCCAACGGCATCAAAACTGCCCCCTGTGGTGCGCCGCGCACCACTAACCGGGTAACAGAGCTGGTGGCGGGCAGCAAGGTGGAGGTTAAATTCGAAAGCGTTATCTTCCATCAGGGCGTGTTTAGAATTTCCTTCTCCCCGGCCGACGACAAAAACTTTGTTCTGCTGGCTGACAACATTAAAGACTACGCTGATAAGCGCTTTCAAACCTACACCATCACCCTACCCAACCAGCCCTGCGATAAATGTACGCTACAGCTGATTCAAACCATGCCAGATTCCGGCAACAGCCTTTATTACTCCTGCGCCGATATAAAACTCACCAGCCCGGTAGTGGCCGACACCACCGCGCCCGCAGCAGTGACTAACCTGAGTTTACAGGCGGATACCCAGGTAATCCGTTTAAGCTGGCAAAACCCAGCGCAAGATTACGCGCAAACGATGGTCGTGCAGAGCACCGAACCCTTAGGCGAATACCCTCAAGCCGGTGTTGAATACCGCCTGGGCACAAGCCTTGGCAATGGCAAAGTGGTGTTGCTGGGCGCGCAAACTCAATACCAAAGCCCGCAACTAGCCGCAGGTTCCATTTATTACTACACCGTGTTTGCACTGGATGCCAGCCGCAACTACTCCAAACTGGCCCAGGCCTATGGGCAGTTGGCACAAGCGAACCGCGCGCCGACGGTTTCTTTACAGGCGGAACAAGGCGGGCAAATCAAAGATAAGTTCATAACCAACGGCGGCATCGTCACCTTGCAAGCACGGGTTCAAGATGCAGACCCCAGCGATACCCACAAACTGGATTGGGCAGGCACCGATTACCGCTTGCTGGACATCACTGCCAACGACGCCGCCCTCACCTTCGACCCCAGCGGGTTAAAAGCGGGCACTTATAAAGTGGTAATTAAAGCTACCGATTCTGGCACGCCCAGCTTAAGTGGCCGCATAGAAAAGGACCTGGTAATTGAAGAACCGCCCGCCGCGCCAGTTACTGCGGGCAGCTTAGGCCTGTATGAATTACTGTTGTTGAGCGGCCTATTGCTTGCGGGGGTAAACCTGCGTAAAGCTTGGCTGCGTGGTTAAAGCCTGCTCGTTATGATGCGCCTAACGGACTCTTTTTTATGTGGGAAGACTTATTTAATTAGGCGTATTTAAATTAAGGGCGCCTCCGGAAATTCAATTTTCGTGATGCTCGCAAGGCATTTTCGCGCGGAGGGAGGGAGTTTATGCGGTATAAATGACCGACTGAGCACGAAAATAACGAAGCGAGGGCGCGAAA
>JBEGTZ010000130.1:0-8075 GCA_041179125.1 Pseudomonadota bacterium
ATCTTGCCATCGCCATTGGTATCAAAATCCAGGTCAGCCACCAACTCATAACCTCGGCAGTAGGGTTTTTGCGCACCGTCGATAAGGCGGGCCGGGCAGCCGCTGGTATCCAGCGCTCCAACCGCTGTTAACCTGCGGCCACCGCCATCTAAGCTGTGGCGCACGGCATCAAGCTCAGTAAGGGAGTGAATCTCAACTAACCCATTGCTGTCGGCATCGGCATCGGTTTTGCCGTCTTTGTTGTCGTCTGCGTCCAGCTCGTTGCTGAGGCCGTCGTTATCGGTATCGTTGGGGCGAGTATCTAAGCTCAGGCCGGAGGCGGTTTGGCAGGCTTGGTCACAGCTGGCATTCCAACGCTCTGGCAAACCGTCAAAGTCTTTATCGACCGATGCAGCGGGGTTGCTGGAGAGTTGATCCAGTACGAGGCCACTGAGTTTTCTGCACTCGGTGTCGCAATGTTCTGTCCAGGCTTCGGGCGCGCCATCGCGGTCGCGGTCAAAGGCGGCGGCATAGACGGTGGGGAACTGGTCGTCGGCATCCAAATAACCATCGCCGTCGCTATCGCGGTACAACGTGCCATTCAGTACTAAACCGGGCAGTTGGGTGTTGGTGCCAAAGTCCCAATAGGCTTTGCCGCCTGGGTTGTTAGGGGATGCGTCTTTTTGTGTGGCCCAGCCTTCATACAGCGTGCCTTGTAATTGGCAGCTGGTGTTATCCGCTTGCGTGGGGCACTGCAAATAGGCCAAGGTGGTGTTGAACGTTGAACCCGCTACCGTTGGACGGTATTTACCCGAATTGGCCCAGTAGGACTGCACAATTTTGGTTTGAGAGGCATAGGCGTGGTCGCCCTCCAGCCCGTAGCCATCGCCATTCACCGTGAACAGCATAGCGCCTTGAACCTCCCCCGCACCTACGATAGCGCCGCTATTGCGGCCTCGCACACGGGCGGTGGAAAACACATTGCTAACGCGCACGTTGGTGGCTGAGTTAATCAGGCCTCCGCTGGGAGTCACATTACCGTTAAAGCTGTTTATTGATCCTTCTGCACCCACCTTGCCGGTCACAAATACACCCTCAACTTGGCTGCTGTAGGCGTTGTACGCAAGCGCTGGCCCTTTGATGTCAGTCAGCGTACCGGCAAACCCCAAGCGGCGAACCGTGGCGTTGGTCATGTCGCCAAACACACCCTGGCCCATCCAGTTGCGCAGTACATGGCCATTGCCTTCTAGCAGGGTGTTGAAGTTTTCAATGGCTATCCAGCCTTTGCCTGCGTTCCAAAACGTATCGGCGGCGTCCAGTTTGCCGTCGCTGTTGGTGTCAAAATCCAGGTCGGCGACCAATTCATAGCCGTGGCACGCACCTACTGTATTAGCCGGTGATTTAGGGCAACCGGAGCTGTCTGGGCCGGGGGGAAGCTTGGTTTGGCTTAGCTTAAGGCGTTGCCCCAAAGGGTCAAAACGGATGGCGTTGAATTCCGCCAGTGTGCGAATATCAATGAGGCCGTTGTTGTTGGCATCGGCATCGGGCTTGCCGTTGTTGTCATCGTCGGAGTCTTTAGCATCTGCGATGCCATCGTTATCTTGGTCTTGCAGGGCGGCGTCCAAACGCAGGCCGGAGGCCGCTTGGCAGGCGGTATCACAGTTGGCATTCCAGGCATCGGGCAGGCCGTCATAGTCGGCGTCTGCACTTGCCGCAGCCTGTGCGGGGAAGTGATCAAGTTGCAAACCGCTGGCTTCACCGCAGGCGGTATCACAGCCTTCAATCCAGTAATCGGCTGCGCCGTCGGCGTCGGCGTCCACTGTGGCTGCGTCGTTGAGGGGGAAGTGGTCATCGGTATCCGCAGCGCCATCCGCGTCAGAGTCGCGGTAGGTTTTGCCCTTCAATACCAAACCGGGTACTTGCTGGGCAGACCCCATATCCCAGTAGGATTTTTGGTTGTTGGGGGTTGTGTTCCAGCCATTAAACAGTGTTTTGCCGGGTAGGCAGCTGGTGTTGTTGGCCTTGGTCGGGCAGGCTAGGGTAGCCAGCGTCATACTGCCGGGCGCACCTCTGCTGCCGGTTACTGAAGAGCGATCCGGCCAGTAGATTTCGTTAAAGTTACTGTCAACGCCATTGGCAGGGCCGAAATAAACAGAATCAATCATGGGGGACAGGGGAAACCCTTTTCCGCCAATCAGTGCATTGCGCACCGTAACAGCCGAGCCGCTTACGGCCAAACTACCGATGTTTGAACCATGCACTAAAACCGAGGCGATAACGTCGCTGAATGTAACAGTATAAAAACCGTAGCCGATGATTCCCCCAACATTGGTGCCTTCAACCCGCCCACTGGCAAAAACCCAGGCGATGGTGCCGTATTCGACGTTGACGGCCAACAGCCCAGCCACAGTGCCAGAAACCGACGTGAGCGGCCCGGTTAGCGCCAAGTTGCGGATGGTGGAATCCTTAACGGTATTAAATAACCCGCCCACTGTGGCCCCGCTTGCTAGCTCTATGCCTGCGTTGTGGGAATTTAAATTACGAATGGCAAAGCCGTTGCCTTCAAAGGTTACGCGCTCAATAGAGGCCGGCTCCCAGCCTTTGCCTCCATTCCAAAGCGAATCAGCCTCGTCAAACAGCCCGTCATTATTGCTATCAAAATTAACGTCTTTGGTTAATTCATAGCCCACACACTGGGTGCTGGGGCAACCTTTGGTGCTGCCATACAGCGCAATTGCGGCGCCGTTTTTGGGTATGGCATTAAGGTCGGTCAGGTCGTTAATTTCGATTAAACCGTCGTTATCCAGGTCGTAATCGCTGCGGTTGCCCGCCGCATAAGCTGTGAGGCTCATAAGGCTTATGGCGCTGGTGAGTAGTAGTTTTTTATACATTTATTTTCCCCTTAAATGGTTGTGTGCCGGTATCAATAGGCTGCTCTATTGATGCTTTTAATTTGCACGCTTTGGCGGTGCATATAAATTGACCCACAGGTAAAGACACCACCACACGCCACCCCCTCCATTATTTTTTGTAACCATTCAGAATATTTTCTATTTTCGTGTGTTATCCCCGCCCTGCCTTTGCGCCGAATGACGATGAAATACGCTGAATAGTAGGTTGGGTAGAGCTCGCGAAACCCAACACAGCACGTACCTGCAACCAGAAAAATATCGGGCGCAATTGGATTTATAGCAACGCAAACTACTATTCTCTGCCCCACCCTTGTTGGGTTTCGCACGCTCTACCCAACCTACAGTTACGTGCGGACGCGCTGAATAGTTTCTGTTTTCGTGTGTTATCCCCGCGTAGGCGGGAATTGTCAGGCGCTCGAAGTGCGCCCAGGTTGGATGTGGGGCGCAATAAATTGCGCCCCACCGGGCATCCTGCTTATTGCGTTATTTTTATTGCAACACAGGCGTTTTCCAATCCCGCCATTTACTTAAATCACCCGTGGCTTTGCTATGGGCTTTAATTTCGCCGGTTTTGGTGTTTTCGTGTTTAAGAAATTTAGCGATATTCGCTTTCAGCGGCTCGTTATATTCAGGCTTGCCAGATGCGCAGTGGGTTTCATTGGCTACGGTGGAGATATAACTAATGTTTGCCTCCACACCTAACTGCTTATAAACCTCAGCACCCGCCAAAACAGCGGTGTGCGCAGCAGGTGCGCCGAATTGATTAACATGCGGGTTATCTAAAACCAATAACCCTCTGGGGGCCAGCATGGCGACCATTTCATGGGAGTCGACCGGCAATTGCGTTGCATTTAAAACAAACGGTGCAAAATTATCGCTCAGCCAATTAAGGCCATTGTAATTGTGGTCAGTGCGCTCGGTATTTAACACATCCACAATGCGATAGGCCGGTAATCCGCCGGTACTGGTTTCCTGCGGAATGGTCAGTGCAATACGGTCGTCAAATACACCCACCGTAAATGCACCCTTACCATTGCGCGAACAACCGGTCACACCAATGCCCGATACATCAATAATTTCGCCGCCGTACTGGTGTAATACATCCAACAACCGGCTAGCACCCCAAGACCAGGACATTAAAAGCCCGGCAGAATGTTTGCCGCCATATAAATCGTAAAATTTACCGGGGTTGGGTTTGCCACGGGATTGCTCGGGCGTGCCCTCTTTACCCAAGTCGTAATGGTTGTAATAAATAACCGCCACGCCCTGGTCCAAAATAAATTTTTCACCCAACGTAATGCCACCAAAACCACCCTTGGCCCCCAAATTAATAATGGCAGGGTAGGGCGCTCGCCCGGTGGTAGGCAACACTACATCAGCGCTAAAATCTATTTTTTTACCCATATATTCAGCGTGTACCGATATTTTTGTTTTGGTCACGCTGCCGCTCACCACTTCGGGTTTTGGGGGTTTTTCTCCGTAGATATATTTTTCCGCTTGTTTATGTATTTCTTGCCTGCGGCAATGCCACTCTGCCCGCGTGCTCATGCGTGTGCCATCCAGGCGTGTGAATGGGTCTGGTAATTTAGCAATTTTTGGCAGGGCACTCGCAGCCGGTAACGCGGCTATTTCACAATCGGCGCTGTCGTTTTCAAATAAAAGCACCGCTTGGCTTACATCGCTGCCTGAGCTTGAAGAGCTGGAGGAACTGGAAGAGCTAGAAGACGAACTGGAAGAGCTTGATGAACTGGAAGAGCTAGACGAACTGCTCGAATTGGAAGAACTGCTTGAATTGGAAGAGCTGGAAGAACTGCTTGAACTTGAGGAGCTGGCATTTCCTGTTGTATCCGCTGTGCAAGCGGATAAAAAAGCAGATGCGGCGAGCAAACAACTCATTGTGACTATAAGTTTCATATTGGCACCATTGGCAAAGGCTAAAAAAATCCAGCGCCAATATAGAACAATATTTTTTATATATAAGTGTGGTTTCACACGCTTTAAACAATTTTATGGGCTATAGCGTTATTCTAGCGCCCCTTTATTCATCTCATTCACCATTTCCGTTCACTCAAATGACCTGCCCCATGCACTCAAATAACCTACCCCAACACACACACGTACTTATTATCGGCGCAGGCGCGGCAGGATTAATGTGTGCGGCAATAGCAGGCAAACGCGGGCGAAGCGTAGTAGTGATTGACCACGCCAATAAAGTCGGTAAAAAAATTCTGATGTCGGGCGGTGGGCGCTGCAATTTTACCAATACCTTCACACACCCGAGTTATTACATTTCATCTAATCCGCATTTTTGCAAATCTGCATTAGCGCGTTTTACACAGTGGGATTTTATTCAGTTAGTGCAAAAACATAAAATTCCACACCATGAAAAAAAATTAGGCCAATTATTTTGCAGTGACAAAGCACAAGATATTTTAAATTTATTATTAGATGAATGCGCAGAAGCCAGCGCCGCTATTTACAGCCAATGCAGCATTACAAGCGTTACCGCGCTGGATGAAACTCAAGCCCCCTTTCGCTACAGCGTGTTAACTAATTTGGGCGCTATTCAGTGTGAATCCTTAGTGGTTGCCACTGGGGGCTTATCCATTCCCACTATGGGTGCAACCGGGCTGGGTTATCAAATAGCCGAACAATTCGGCCTGCCTTTAATACCGCGCACAGCCGGGCTGGTGCCCTTCACCTTAACACCTGCGCAGCTAGAACAATTTTCCGCCTGTGTCGGTAATTCAGCTGAAGTGCAAATAACCTGTGGCGAGCACAGCTTTACAGAAGCACTGTTATTTACCCACCGTGGCCTAAGCGGGCCTGCTGTATTGCAAATTTCATCCTGCTGGCAACCGGGGCAACACATTAATATTAATTTATTGCCGCATTTAGATTTGGTGGAGCATTTAACCGAACAACAAAAAAACCGCCCCAAAGCTTTGCTGGCAACCCTCATGAGCGAATTGCTCACCAAAAATATTGCACACTGTTTTTGCAGTGTTTTCCACGCAGCGCTTAACCAGGCGCCATCACCCTCAGCGGAAAATACCACACGCCCTATTAATCAATATTCACTCAAAGAACTTAAATTGCTGGCCCAAACATTCCAAGCCTGGAGCCTAATGCCCGCAGGTACAGAAGGTTATCGCACCGCAGAAGTTACATTAGGCGGTGTGGACGTGGATTATTTATCTTCAAAATCTATGGAGGCCAAACAACAAAAAGGGCTGTTTTTTATTGGCGAGGTGGTGGATGTAACCGGGCATTTAGGTGGGTTTAATTTCCAGTGGGCCTGGGCATCGGGCTTTGCGGCTGCGCAGTTTGTGTGATTCGGTTGAGGTTTTTAGGTTGTAACTCAGGCGCAAGGTTTAATAGCTAAACTTAATATAATTCCGATAGGGCGAAGCCTTGCCCCAGGTGAACGACTCTGTGTAGTAATGCAATAAATCAAAAAATGTCACCACCGCAAGCGCTATCATAATGGGTGTTTTTATATCCCACACACGCGAAGCAGCCCACTGAATAGAATTATCCAGCTGATATTGTAAAAAATAAGCTAAAACCACAGCCATAGCGGGCCATAGCCAAACAATAGGTACACCAAATTTACGGCTTAAATGATACAAGCCAGAATGGTTCGCTGCGCTAACACGGTTTTTGTCGTGGGTGATATAAATATAAAATGCGGTTAAATCGTGTATCACACGCGGAGCCAATATCGCTAAAAAGAAATAATCAATCCAATAAAACCAGGCGGTAAGCAGGATCATGGCGCAATTACCCCACAAAAATAATTTGCCTTTTAAGTCTATGCTGCGCAAGCGCCACTGCCAATAAACCGTAAGCGCAATATGCACACACAGCAAGCTTGCGGCGGCACTGTTTAAATACATAAGCTGCGTTGTGCTGTAGCTATTTTTTTGGAACATAGCGCTGTAAATAATAATTGCCACCACAATGCTAGACCAACCCCACACCCGATACAAAGCACCCTGCATACGGCACAGCATATTGCCAATGCCAAATTGTTGTTTTAACACATGGGCCACACTCACCGCCGCCACCAAAAAAAACATTACCTCATAAGACAGCGTGGCCGCGCCCAGCGAAAGCCCCAGAATAATCACTCCAGAGGCCAGCCCTATTTTGTATTTGTAGTGGTTAAAATAATCCTGGTTGCGCAACAATATGGCTGTGCTGGCCAAAATATGCGGCAGCCCGAATAAAGAATTAATAATAATTAAATCGTGAGGGAATGCGGGCAGGGCGGCACGCAGTGAGAAATTTAATGCAAATTTGTCGATTAAAAATATCAGCAGGCAGGCGGGGATAATGGCATAAATATACAGCAGGCCCCGGAACGAAACACTGTAATTGAGCTGGTTCATCAAGGCTTCTCCGTGTTGGCTGTGTGATGCGCGCAATATATCGCTTTGGTTGAAAATATATATCTAATGTTTCGCATTCTGCGCAGGGTTGCCCTAAACCTTATTCAGCACCTTTTCAATTCTCGTGAGTCTGCCCGCGTAGGGGCGCAATTCATTGCGCCCAGTTAAAAATCGCTGCGGAATACCCGTTTTAAAACACCCCATACTCCTCCCAAACTCCCAGCCCCACAAAATACAACCCCACCCGCAAGCGTTGTACACCCGCCGCTGTTAACGCTTGGGCGTACTCGGCCATTGTTGTTTGGTAGGTGGTTTTTTCCTGTTCGATAAAAGCCGCACGCGTAACGCCCGCAGGCGGTGTGGCGGTTTTGTAGTCGATTAGCCAGGTTTCACCTTCGTCTGATAACCAGAGTAAATCCGGCCTGATGGGGGTGAAGCCTTGGCCGTTGGTGTGTACCCAGGTGTGCTCGGCTTGGCAGCGCTCGGGTTTATTCAGGCGGTGCTGTAGGAAGGGGTCCGCAAGGATTTGCTCGATTAATACTTGCGCCGTGTGGATGGATGGCTCGATGAGTTCCGCTGCCAGGCCCAGGCGGATCAGTTGTTGCGGCCAGGCGGGGTTGTGGCCGGGCCAGTGGTGTTGCCAGCGTGTTATACCCTGTTCGGCCATTTGGCTTAGGGCTTGGTGTACGAGGGTGCCTGCGGCGCGGGGTGTGTCGCAGGTGGGCAGGAAGGGGTTTTGCTGGTTTGGGTAGTTGTGGGCTGGAACGTAGGCGCTCAGCAGGGTTTCACA
>JBEGTZ010000131.1:0-9203 GCA_041179125.1 Pseudomonadota bacterium
AAGAACCCGTCAGTTTATTGAATGACATTCGGTTATGTACGAATAAAGAGTGGGTTATCGGGCATGCAGATTTTATTAAACAAATAGAAGACGCTTTGGGACGCAAGGCGCATCAGAAGCACTGGGGTGGAGATCGACGAAGTAAGGGTTTTTACTCTGCCCCTTGATTTCCTTAAACGGCGTGCCATTCGTAATAAAGGCAATAAATTGAGCGCTGCGGCCATACTGGTTATAATCCCCGGTTTTTTCCTGCGGGACTATTTATGACTGAGCAAGCTATGAGCGAGCGCAATGCCTGCGTCAACCGTAATACCCTAGAGACACAAATCCAGGTTGAACTTAACCTGGATGGTAGCGGCAAGGGTGAGTTTGCTACGGGAGTTCCTTTTTTAGAGCACATGATGGACCAAATTGCGCGCCACGGCATGATTGACCTGAAGGTGGCGTGCCAGGGTGATACCCATATTGATGACCACCACAGTGTGGAAGATATCGGCATTACCATAGGCCAGGCGATAAACCTTGCCGTGGGTGATAAACGCGGTATTCGCCGCTATGGCCACGCTTATGTGCCCTTGGATGAAGCGCTCTCCAGGGTGGTGATTGATTTTTCTGGCCGCCCCGGTTTGGTGATGCATATCCCCTTCACACAAAAACGTATCGGCCAGTTTGATACCGAATTATTCTGGGAATTTTTCCAGGGTTTTGTTAATCACGCGGGCGTGACCTTGCATATTGATAACCTGCGCGGCCACAACGCACACCATCAAATTGAAACTGTTTTTAAAGCCTTTGGCCGCGCGCTGCGCATGGCGCTTGAGCGTGATGAGCGCCTGGGCAACGCCATGCCCAGCACTAAAGGGTCTCTTTAATGGCCAAGGTTGCAATTATTGATTACGGCATGGGCAATTTACATTCCGTGGCCAGCGCCTTGCATTTAGTAGCGCCTACCGCTGAGATTATTATTACGGCTAACCCAGCCGAAATTGCCGCCGCCGAGCGCGTTATTTTCCCAGGTGTAGGCGCCATGCGTGATTGCATGGGCGAAATTAAACGCCTGCAATTAGATGGCTGCATTAAACAGCTATTAAATAGCGGTAAACCTATATTGGCTATTTGTGTGGGAATGCAAGCGCTGCTGGCTTCATCGGAAGAAAATGGCGGTGTGCCGTGTTTAGATGTATTGCCCGGTGCGGTATATGGGTTTAATCAAGATGCGCGTTTTAACCACATCAACCAAACATTACAGGGGGCTGCACGTTTAAAGGTGCCCCACATGGGCTGGAACGAAGTGGCGCAAACGCATAATCACCCGCTGTGGAACGGTATTGCCGACCACAGCCGGTTTTATTTTGTACACAGTTTTTTTGTGCAAACCCCGGATGAATCTTTAGTGGTAGGCACTGCTACCCACGGTATTCCCATAGTGGCGGCATTGGCTTTACGCAATTTATTTGCCGTGCAATTTCACCCAGAAAAAAGCCACCAAGCAGGCTTAACCTTGCTGCGTAATTTTATGCAGTGGCAGCCATGATTTATTTTTATTTTTATTTTTTGATTTGAGTATTCCATGTTAATTATTCCCGCCATAGATTTAAAAGACGGCCAGTGTGTGCGTTTGCGCCAAGGCCTAATGGACGACTCCACGGTATTTTCCAGTGACCCGGTGGCTATGGCTGCGCGCTGGGTGGGCGAGGGTGCGCGCCGGTTGCATTTAGTGGATTTAAACGGTGCCTTTGAAGGCACGCCGGTTAATGGTGAGGTTGTCACTGCCATCGCCCGTGCTTACCCTAATTTACCGATACAAATAGGCGGCGGTATTCGCAGTTTGGCCACTATCGAGCATTATTTAAATGCGGGTGTGCAGTATGTCATTTTGGGCACCAAAGCCGTTAAAGAGCCTGCGTTTGTAAAACAGGCCTGCCAGGCATTTCCCGGCCATATTATTGTGGGGCTTGATGCTAAAAATGGCTTGGTGGCCACCGATGGTTGGGCTGAGGTTTCCAGCCTAAAAGCCACCGAACTGGCTAAACAATTTGAAAGCGACGGCGTAAGCTCAATTGTTTATACGGATATTGACCGCGACGGCATGATGCAAGGCGTTAATATCGAGGCCACCGTGCAAATGGCTCAGGCCTCCAGTTTGCCTATTATTGCCAGTGGCGGCGTGACGGATTTGGGTGATATTCAACGCTTATTAAGTGTGGCCCAACACGGTATTTGCGGGGTTATTACAGGCCGCGCCATTTACGAAGGCACACTGGATTTGGTTGTGGCGCAGCAGTATTGCGATCAAAACATATAAAGGCACCTCCGGAAATCCACTTTTCGAGTGCTCGCATCGTTATTTTCGTACTCAGTCGGTCATTTATGCCGCATAAACTCACTTCCTCCGTGCGAAAACGCCTCGCGATCATCGCGAAAATTGAATTTCCGGAGGTGCCCATAACGCTAAATAAAGAATTTCCCTATGGCATTGGCTAAACGCATTATTCCTTGTTTGGATGTAGATAAAGGCCGCGTGGTAAAAGGCGTACAGTTTTTAGATATTCGCGACGCCGGCGACCCGGTTGAAATTGCTAAAAAATACAACGAGCAAGGTGCGGATGAAATAACGTTTTTAGACATCACCGCAAGCCATGAAGCGCGTGATACCACGGTACACACCGTTGAAGCCATCGCCGCAGAAGTGTTTATTCCCCTCACTGTGGGCGGTGGAATCCGCACGTTGGAGGATATTCGATGCATGTTAAATGCAGGCGCAGATAAAGTATCTATTAATTCCGCCGCTGTATTTAACCCACAGTTTGTACAAGAAGCGGCGGAAAAATTTGGTTCGCAATGTATTGTTGTGGCCATAGATTGCAAAAAAGTAAGTGCGCCCGGTGCCGCTGAGCGCTGGGAGCTATTCACCCACGGTGGCCGCAAACCCACGGGGCTTGATGCCGTTGAATGGGCTGTGCGCATGACACAATATGGCGCAGGCGAGATCCTGCTCACCAGCATGGATCAAGACGGTATGAAGCGCGGATTTGATTTGGGTATCACCCGAGCCATCGCCGATGCCGTGGCGGTTCCGGTGATTGCATCGGGCGGTGTGGGCAACTTACAACACTTGGTGGACGGTATTATCCAAGGCGGGGCGGATGCTGTTTTAGCCGCCAGTATTTTCCATTTCGGCGAATATTCTGTGCCTCAGGCGAAGGCCTATATGAAATCTCACGGGATTGAAGTTAGGAATTGATCCGATACAAACCGATTTCTATCCCAGCCTTAAGCTTCATTTCCGTTAATGCTACACTGCGCGACTTTTTTAATTTCAAGCCTTGGCTTATGGCGCCCGATTTATCCTTATGAATTTAAATTACCTAAGTTTTGAACAATCTATTGCCGAGTTGGAAGGCAAAATAGAAGAATTGCAGCTGGTGGGGTCCGACAACCGCCTCAATATCAGTGATGAAATTGCCCGCCTACGGGATAAGTCTGTCAAATTAACCGAAAGCATTTACGCCAATCTCACCCCTTGGCAGGTGGTGCAAGTGGCCAGACACCCGCACCGCCCCCATGCGGTGGATTACATCGAACGTATTTTTGATGACTGGGACGAGTTACACGGCGACCGGCATTTTGGTGATGACAAAGCCATAGTCGCGGGCATTGGCCGCCTGGCGGGTAAGCCGGTGATGGTCATCGGCGAGGAAAAAGGCCGCAGCGTGCAGGATAAAGTGGCGCGCAATTTTGGTATGCCAAAGCCTGAAGGCTATCGCAAAGCCTTGCGTTTGATGGAAATGGCGGAGCGATTTAAATTGCCCGTATTAACCCTTATCGACACCCCCGGCGCCTACCCAGGTATTGATTCTGAAGAGCGTGGCATCAGCGAGGCCATCGCACAGAATTTAGCGGTGATGTCCCGCCTGCGCACACCGATTATTTGTACCGTAATTGGCGAGGGTTCATCCGGCGGCGCCTTGGCGATTGGCGTTGGGGATCAGCTTAATATGCTGCAATACTCCACGTATTTTGTAATCTCGCCAGAAGGCTGCGCCAATATCATCTGGAAAACAGTCGATAAAGCCCCCTTAGCTGCCGAGGCAATGGGTGTTACCTCTAAAATTTTAGAAAGCCTAGGCATAGTGGATGAAACCATTCCCGAGCCATTGGGTGGTGCCCACCGAGATTTAGACGCAATGGCCGCGAAACTCAAAGAGCGGTTGATTGCACAATTGGCCGACTTGGAACGGGTTGATTTAGATACCCTGATTGAAAAGCGTTACACCCGGCTGATGAGTTACGGGAATTAGAGCATCGCTTGCTCTGTTCGTATGCGTGGATGTGAGCATGGGGTGGTTTAAGCTCAAGAGGGTAAACCGGTAAATGGGAACCGGCCCTAGAGTTCTGCGCGTTTTTGCCTATCATCAATCAGGTAACGCGGTGACACTGGCGCCATAATTCGTTAGCATTGCTGCGTTAAATTTATTGTCATCTATCAATACTCCACTTAAG
This sequence comes from Pseudomonadota bacterium, assembly GCA_041179125.1. Taxonomy (GTDB): domain Bacteria; phylum Pseudomonadota; class Gammaproteobacteria; order Pseudomonadales; family Cellvibrionaceae; genus CAMCXE01. The sequence goes on from JBEGTZ010000131.1 coordinate 4,504, forward strand.
TAAGTGTTTTGGCGCCGCCAAGGCTATGTCATGGGAAATAGAGAGTGAACACTGCGGATTCTGTAAACCTTCAGACCCTAAACATGGTGCGCAATGAGCTGGTGGCGACTATTGAGCAGGCCGCCCGCGACCTGGAGCTGTTTTTTGCCGGCACCGAGGAAGGCGACCCGCTTAAATCCTCTATAGATGCAGTCAAACAAATCATCGGAATTTTGAAACTCCTACAGTTTCGCGGCGCAAGCCTCCTGGCTGAAGAACTCTATTTAGCGCTTAACGAAATTACCCAGGGCACATCCCCGCAGTCGGATAAGCGCTTGGAGCATGTTAGCAACAGCTTTTTTGTGATGACGCGTTACCTGGAGTATGTGCAGCTATCCGAACGCAAGCTGCCGGTATTATTGGTGCCGTATATCAACGAATTGCGCAAAGTGCGTAAAGAACCTGTTTTACCGGAAAGCCATTTCTTCAGCATCAACCTAAATTACACCCCAGCCCTGCCTGCATTTGAACCCATTAGCGTCAGCGAAAAAGAATTCCGGCCCCTGTTAAGCCGGTTGCGCCACATGTATCAATTAGGGCTTTTGGGCGTATTGCGCAACCGCCAGGTACAGCCCTCATTAGGCTTGATGCGGCGGGCTTTGATCCGTCTGCAACGCCTAGGCGGTAAGGATAAACCCCTCACTTTGCTCTGGTGGCTTGCCAACCTCACCATCGTAGCTATGGTGCGACAAAATATGGAGCTTATCGAATCGCGCAAAATGCTGTTCAGCCGTATTGACCGGGTGATTCGCCAGGTGCAAAAAGGCGGCCCTGCGGCTTATGTGGCCGCCCCACCACGCGGGCTTATTAAAGAGCTTATGTATCTGCTGGTGTTATCCGGGCAGGAAAGCGACACCATTAAAGCCTTGCAGCGCGGTTACGGTATTTTGCCCTCGGACATGACCGATAAATACCTCGCCAAAGAGCGCCAAGCGCTGCGGGGGCCGAGCATTCACACGGTGAACTCGTTATCCCGTGTGCTGCAAATTGAAATTACCAACACCAAAAACATATTGGAATTAGCCTCGGTTACGCGCTACCAAATTGACGACTTGCCGGGCCTGCAAGAGACACTCAATAAAATTGCTGAAGCCTTGGGTGTTGTGGGGCTTACCGGGCCTAGCCAAGTGTTAAAAGGCGCATTGCCTACCGTGGCCGCTTGGGCTGCTGCGGGTAATCGGGCCAATGAAAAAGACCTGGATGAACTGGCCAAAATCCTGCTGTATTTAGAAAGCGCGGTGGCCTCACTTGAGCGCACGCGGATGTCCGACGAGTCTTTAGCGACCGCATCGGAACAGGCACAAAAACAAGTCGTGGCCTGCTCTGAGCTGGCTCAGGCGGAGCGCATTGTGATTCAAGAATCCGAGGCGGGGCTGTCGCTCACCAAGCGCGCCATCACCGCGTTTTCTGAATCCGGCTTTGATTTAAGCCATATCCGCAATATTTCCAAAACCCTGGAATCCGTCTGGGGCGCTATGGTGCTGATCGACCAAAAGCGCGCCGCCGTTGCCTTGCTGCGCTGTATTCATTTTGTGGATGAAGTGTTATTGGGCGCTGAACAACCCGATGCATTAAAAGAACTGTTGGAAACCTTTGCCGATGTGATCATCAGCATTGAGTATTTCTTGGATACCGCACCGAACGTGTCCCGGTTGGATACCTCCGTACTCCAGGTGGCCGAAGACAGTCTGGCAGCGCTGGGTTATGCGGTCTAGGCGGAATGACCTTCCGCGTCCATTTTAATCCCACCTCAGAAAGGCCCGGCTGGTTGTTGACCCTGCGCAGCAACGGTGATTTGGTACAGGTTTTACCGCAGCAGGCTTCAGTTGCAGGCTTATTAATTCCCTACAACCGCCCCGAACCCCATCAGGGCTTGGTTTATTTGGGCGATTGGCACGACAAACCTATTTGGTTGCGGCAGGACGACGAAACGCTAGGGGAAAACCTCAACCTGCGCAGCCTGGCGGATACTTGTTCTGCGGATGAATTTGCCCTATGCGCCCGCGCCATGCAGCTTATTCATTGGCGGCAGATGCACCAGTTTTGCGGGCGTTGTGGTGCCAAAACGGTGTTATCTAGCGATGAATTGTGCTGTCTTTGCACGCAGTGTGCGGCGACCTATTTCCCGCGAATCTCCCCCTGTGTAATTGGCCTGGTGAGCCGAGGCGATGAGTTATTGCTGGCGGCTCATCAGCGCCATAAACCTGGGCGTTATTCATTATTGGCCGGGTTTATTGAGGCGGGCGAGACGGCTGAAGAAGCCTTTGCCCGTGAAGTGTTGGAAGAAGTAGGCGTGCGCATAGGCCAGGTGTGTTATGTGGCCAGCCAACCCTGGCCCTATCCCAGCCAGTTAATGCTAGGCTTTTTTGCTGAATATTTAGACGGGGACATCACCCTGGATACCCGTGAAATCCAACATGCGGCCTGGTTCCACCCGTCTGAATTACCCGATATTCCCTCCAGTGTGTCCATTGCTGGGAAATTAATCCGTACTTTTTTGGCGCAGCGCGGTTACAGCCTAGCGTTTTAGCTGAGCGTTGCTGTGCCTAATACATTTAATTATTTTTAATAGAGGAGTAATAACTTGGAATTTTTAACCAATTATGGGCTGTTTTTCGCCAAAACCATTACCTGGGTGGTGGCGATTATTGTAGTAATTTCTTTTGTGGTGGCAATGAGTATAAAACGCCAACGCTCAGAAAAAGGCAGCATTAGCGTGACTAAACTTAACGAAGAGTTTGAAGACATAGCCGATACACTGCGGGTAGAATTATTGGACGAAAAATCGTTTAAAGAAGAGTTAAAACAACGCAAAAAACAGGAAAAATCCGCAGCCAAACTTAAAAAATCGGCGCAGGAAGAGGACAGCAAAAAGCGCGTTTTTGTGGTGGATTTTGACGGCGATATTAAAGCCTCCGCCGCCGAAGGCTTGCGCCATATTGTGACCAGTATTTTGTCGCAAGCACGGGAGCAGGATGAAGTGGTGGTGCGGCTGGAAAGCCAAGGCGGCATGGTACACAGCTATGGTTTTGCCTCCAGCCAATTGGCGCGCATCCGCACCAAAAACATTCCGTTGACCATTTGTGTGGATAAAGTAGCGGCCAGCGGTGGCTATATGATGGCCTGTGTGGCGAATAAAATATTGGCGGCGCCCTTTGCGGTCATTGGCTCCATTGGTGTGGTGGCGAGCCTGCCGAATTTTCATCGTATATTAAAGAAAAACGACATCGACTATGAAATGCTCACCGCAGGGGAATACAAACGCACGCTGACCGTGTTTGGTGAAAACACCGAAAAAGGACGGCAAAAATTCCAACAGGATTTAGAAGAAACCCACGTACTGTTCAAAGAATTTATCCGCGCTAATCGCCCCTCGCTTGATATTGATAAAGTAGCCACCGGTGAAATTTGGTTTGGTTCGCGCGCTTTAGACAGTGATTTAATCGACCAGATTAGCACCAGCGATGAATACCTCACCGGGTTGTATCCTGCGGCGGATATTTATTTAATTGCTTATGAAACTAAAAAAACCTTGGCAGAGCGGATGGGTATTTCCAGCAAAATGTTTGCTGAAGCTTTATCCAACACTGTGTTTGAGCGTTTGTCGAACCGGTACTGGGCTGGCTAACATCACCTTGCAATAGGCATAAAACATGGATCAATTAATTAAAAAATGTGTCTCGGCGGCGAAGAAAAAATTGGGTATAAACCCAAATGCTAAAATGCTTACGCATTCGATTTCTTTGTTTCAGGAAAATACCGATTTAATTTCAAAGCATCGAGTGGTGCATAACAATATCGCTTTTGCCTGTAAAAAAGGCTGCGCGCATTGTTGTAATTTGCGCGTTGAAGTATTGCCGCCTGAGGTTTTTTATATTGCAAACCATATAAAAACCTTGCCGGAATCACACCAAAAAGCCCACATTAAAAACCTTGAAGCACATAGTGTTTATGCCCAGGGGCGGGCCTTTATTGATTACAACAAACCTTGTCCCTTTTTAACCGAACAGGCAACCTGCGGCATATACACCGTTCGCCCGCACAAATGCCGGTCTAATCTTTCTAAAAGTGTGGAGCGCTGTATTGAAACACGGGACCCTGAAGAGGATTCCGTATTAAAAACGGCGCATATTAAACTGGTGCGGGAAACCGTTGACCTGTATAAAAATAAAAAATGCGTTATGCATCCCGCCGAGTTGGGCTTAAGTGTTTTGGCGGCGCTGAAGGATGAAACGTTAGAAATACGATGGGCCAAGGGCGAGCAGGTTTTTGAGTTATTACCCGAAAAAATTATGCTTTAGGCAAAAAAGTAGGTTGGGTAGAGCGTAGCGAAACCCAACATCCCAGCCGCCGGCTAATTTAGCCGGATAGACAGAAAGTTGGGTTTCGCTAAGCGAGTGGTAGGTTGGGTAGCGCTTGCGAAACCCAACATGGTTGTGCGGAGAAAATGGGTTTGCGTTGGTATAAACAGTCCGCCGCCCGATATTTCTCGGTCACAGGACCGTGCTGTGTTGGGTTTCGCTAAGGCTCTACCCAACCTACATCAGCCCGGAATTATTCCAAATCCGCACAGGCAATTTTGGCGCCTGAGCCTGGCTCGTGGATCACAATGCTGCGGGCATCCGGGCGTACAACTTTATTGGCTGAAATCGTGTAGCGTA
>JBEGTZ010000132.1:0-24932 GCA_041179125.1 Pseudomonadota bacterium
GAATTCAGAGGCGGGTATCTCGCTCACGGCCTCAGTTGACGGTGGCACATCCGCCGGGGAGTTTTCTGCAAACGCGCTCAACTGGGGTTCTGGCACATCATCCCAAGCGCCAAAGGGGTCGAAAGACGCTTCGGTGATTGGTGCAGCAGCTACATTGATCGTTTGATTTTCATCACTGGCTTCTTCTACATCAAACCATTCGTCGCTAGGTGATGGATCCACCAAGGCACACTCGGGTTGATCACTCGCCTCGGCAAGCACTTCAAGCGTTTCTGTCGTTTGGCTTTCTGGGATTTGAACTTCTGAAGTTTGTGCTTCGAGCAGCACATCGCTCGCATCGGCTATTGCAAGTTCAGCGGCTATAGCAGGTTTAACGGCCAACTCAGGTGCGTCCATCACATTTTCCGCAACCTGTTCAGTTAAATCCTGTGCTGATATTTTTTGAATTTCAGTTTCGTTATTTTGTGCAGTATTAACATCAACCGCTTCATACGCTTCATGCTTAACCTCTGCATCACTTTGGTTGAGTGAAACAGAAACCGCCTCAACCACATTTACCGCAACAGGGACCTCAGTGGGAATGGTCAATTCGGTATCTAGGCTTTCTTCCAAGCGCGACTGCTCAACCAATACAGGCGTGATACTGGTAACAGCGGAATCTTCGTCATCATCTTCGTAATGTGTATTAAAGGGATGCAAAAACAACGCAGGCTTAACGGTTTTTTGCGCTTCTATTGATGCACCAAACCCCGATTTATACATAGCCCGCACAAAACGCAAAGCGGTATCTTCTTCAAGATTTTTTTTGATCACCAAGGGCGCGCGGGCGAGCATCTGTTGTGCTTGAATCGGCGCGATTTTAAATAACTTACTTAGGCTATTCGCAGCTTGCATAATGGACTGCCCTTTAAGCAGTTCACCTGTTAACACCACATTAAAAGAATTAGACACAATACACCTCCAACACCCCAGGGCAGAACAATGGGTGCGAGCGCTTACACCGGCCTTTGCTAGAAGACAACGGTGCGCGTTGCCATGAGGATTGCCAAGATAGTTGCCAAGAGAAGAGCACCATAGCTGTTACTAACCTAATTTGCGGGGATGGTAATAGTACCCGATCTTATCCCCCACTCAAAAAGCCTGCGCTAAAAAATTGCGGTTTTTTTGTACAGTGTCTCGTTCCCAGGTTCAGCCCTAAACCAAAGTGCCAATTTTATTAGCACAAATTTTGGTCAATTCTTCAACGCAGTAAAACGCATTACCTGAAATAGACTGATAGCTGTTTAAACCTAGAAACCTCAGTTGAGCGCCCAAAAGCTGTGTAAGCCATTTGTACGGATAGTGGAGGTTAAAAATGTAGGGCAACCTTATTTTTTAACTTTTGCTAGACATACCAAGGGATTGTGCAGACTTGGGTGATTCAACTGAGGTTTCTAGGTTTAAAGGCGCCAAAGTCTAAGGAATGCGTTTATACGATTTAAATGACCGATTGATAACAGAAATAACGAAGCGGGCGCTCGAAAACTGGACTTCCAGAAGCGGCCCTAATTGGGATTTTGAGACTTAACATGCTGCTCGATGGCCAGCTTAAATTGTGCAAAACCGCTTAACATGTGGTCTACAGGCAGTATTAAATTGCCCTTAGCATCCACAATAATCAGTAACTGTAACCAGTGCCAACTTTTAACGGCGGCAATGTACTCCCAGTCGTGCTGTATTTTTAAAGCGCCCTGGTGGAGCACCAAACCGGCATCCGTCACCTCAATACCGGTATGAATGTAAATTCGCCAACGCAGCCCCCAAAAAAACAGGCCAATAAATACAGCGCTCAGCAAACTCCAAAACCCAACCCAAGCCCACTGATACGCCTCCCAAAAATTGAGCGCGAAGTAAAAACACACCAGGCCCACAATAGGTAACGAAGCTAACAACAGATAAAGAACCATCTGTTTTGCCTTTGAATAAAAATATACCGTCATAAGCCTAAAACCCTCAGTTGAAACCGCTGAACTACCGCAAGTTTAGGTGCAAGTTTTAACGGGCGCCCTGTACATAGGGGAAATATGTGCATAAAGCCAAATTACAGGCCATAAAAAAGGCCGCATTGCGGCCTCTCACGGGTATCCAGGGACTACTACTTGGATTTATCCACCATATATTTCACGGCACCTTTAATTTCATCATCACTGCAATCCGCGCAGGTTCCCTTAGGTGGCATGGAATTAAATCCTTTGATTGCATGTTCGTACAAACCTTCCATTTTGTTCGCAGCAACACGCGGCCCCCAAGCCGAGGCGTCGCCTAATTTTGGCGCCCCCAGCGTGCCCGAACCGTGGCACAAACTGCATTTGGCCGTATAAAGCTCTTCACCAGTGCGGGTTCCGGAGGATACGGCCACTACCACTGCCGCACAAGGCTGCCCTTCCATACACGTCTGCCCAATGGGTTTGATGCGTTCAGCAACCTCATCAGCCGCCCAAGCCACCGACATGGATAAGCTCAACACACCCGCATTCATTACAGCAAAAAACCATTTGTTCATGTTCACAATCCTCTTATTCATGCTAAAAAATCTCAAGAAAGAAAAAGCTGTGCAGATTATAGAGCCTTACCCGGCACAACGGCAGGCACCTATATGGAATAACAGCAGTTTTTATGGAATAAAAGCATTTTTTTGATATTAACGAAGTTTACGCATACTTACGCATCGGGTTCATCGGCAGAACCATCCACTGCCGCATGTAATTTGGTCAGGTCAATATCTTCATAGCTTGGGTTTAGCGTGGGAAATTGCCGCGTGATATTACCCGCCACATCTTTAAAGCGCTCCAGTTTGCCGTGTAAGCCTTGGTTGCCAGCCAGCGCGCGCACGGTTTCATTGTAATGTGTGTTTGCGGTACTGAGCGTTTTACCCAGTTTTAACAAGCGCTCGGCCACCAAACACGCCTGATTATAAATATCCCCAGCACGCGCACTAATGGCCTCGGCTTCTTTACTGCTGCGGTCTAACTGCCACACATTAGCCACCGTGCGCAAAATGGGCATTAAAGTTGTGTGCGCCACTAAAATCACATTTTTGTTGTAGCCGTAATTAAATAATTCACGGTTAAATTTTAGCGCTTCGATATAAGCCGCTTCCAAGGGTAAAAACATCAACACAAATGATGGGCTGCGAACCCCCACCAAATTGCTGTAATCCTTTTCAGCCAAACTGTCGATATGGCGTTTTAAGGCTTTAATATAGGCCTCCAGCGCTTGTTTAATCTCATCCTCAGTTTGTGCCGCACAGGCGGTATCGTAATCCACTAAAGAAACTTTGCTGTCCAACACCAGGTGTTTGCCATCGGGCAGGTGAATAATAAAATCCGGCCTGCGGGAAACGCCATCTTCGTGCTGCAATACCACTTCACGGCTGTAGTGCTCTTCCGCAATTAAACCTGCCAATTGCAGTGTTTTTTCCAGCTGCATTTCACCCCAGGTACCACTGAGTTTTTTATCACCTTTTAGCGCCAGCGTTAAATTTTGCGCATCCTGTGTAATTTGTTGATTTAACAATTGTAATTGCTGAATTTGTACATTCAAACCGGAATTAGCCACAAACGATTCTTGATGGATTGCATCCACACGCAAACGGAATTCACTGATTTGCTCGCGAAACGGGCTTAATAACAAGCCTAAATGCTCCTGGCTAGAGCGGGAAAATTGCTCACTTTTTTCGCGGAAAATTTTATTGGCTAGATTTTCAAACTCTTGCTGCAACTGAGCTTTTTGTGTTTGCCATTGCTCCTGCTGTACCACAAGTTGCAACTGCCGCTCTTGTTCTGCGGCCTTAGCGGCGGACAAGGCTTGGCCTAAATCTTCCAACCGCTGTGTTTGTTGCTCATTTTTTTGTTGTGCTTGGCTGAGCTGGAGGGCCGTTGCTTTTAATTGTTCCTGTCGCTCATGGATTTGCTCTTCTAATACAGCGGCGCGAGAGCATAAATGTTGATGCTCACTTTGCAAGGCAGCATAGCGCTGCTGCAACGCAGTTTGCACCGGCGTTAATTCGTGCAGTTGATTTTGTGTTTGATTTAAAACCTGGCTTGTTAAGGCTAATTGCGTACGCAAACGCACAGCCCAAATTAAAGAAATTATTAATACAACAAAAAGGATTATGCCGAAGCTGAGCATTAAGGGTTCTGGCATGTTTTATTTACACTCAGGGCGGTGGAATTTTTCTCGTTTTTTATGTTCACATGCCTGCGCGAGCGCAGGAACAAATTTACATTTATTGTAACTATTCAACGCGTCAACGCGTCCGCACGAACCGTAGGTTGGGTAGAGCTTGCGAAACCCAACAATGGTGGGGCGGAGAATGGTGGTTTGCGTTGGTATAAATTTTACTGTGCCCAATATTTTCCTGGTTGCAAGCACGTGCTGTGTTGGGTTTCGCAAGCTCTACCCAACCTACTATTCAGCGCACTTCTTCATCATTCCCGCAAAGCCTGCGGAGATGGAAAATTGCGAACATGCTGAATAGTTACCATTTATTTAATGTGCCGCAATAAATCAGCTTTTAAATCAGCACTATTTTCCAGCCCCACCGCAACACGAATTAAATTTTCACCAATCCCTGCAACGTGTTTATCTTCCGCGCTTAAACGCCCGTGGGTGGTAGTGGCCGGGTGAACAATCGTCGTTTTTGTATCGCCTAAATTAGCCGTTAAACTCATCAAACGACAGGCATTTAACACAGCCCAGGCTTCAGCGCGCCCGCCCGCAACGCGGAACGATAATACGCCACCAAACCCACGTTGCTGTGATTTAGCTAATGCGTGGCCGGGATGATTTTCAAGCCCGGCATAAAAAACCTTTTCAACCCAGCTCTGCTCGTTTAACCACTGGGCCAATTCCAATGCATTAGCCGAGTGCGCATCCATGCGTAAACGCAGAGTTTCTAGCCCTTTGCTAAAAACCCAGGCATTAAAGGCACTCATGCTAGGGCCGCAGGTGCGGATAAACCCTAAAATTTCGCTGGTAATGGCTTGACTTCCAGCCACCGCGCCCCCCAAACAACGCCCCTGCCCGTCTAAATATTTGGTAGCACTGTGAATAATTAAATCGGCGCCTAACGCCAAGGGTAACTGCAAAGCGGGCGTGCAAAAACAATTGTCCACCACTAAAAGGCAATTATTATTTTTGGCCAACACACTTAATGCACGAATGTCTGCCACATCATTAAGCGGGTTTGACGGTGTTTCTAAAAATAATATTTTGGTGGCGGGTGTAATAGCTTGCTGCCAAGCATTTAAATCCGTCAGGCTGACAAAATCTACCGCAATACCGAATTTACTTAAATACTTAGTAAATAAAACTGAAGTCGTGCCAAACACGCTGCGCGAACACACTACATGGTCGCCCATTTTTAATAAGGCCATACAGGTGCATAAAATAGCGGCCATGCCCGAGGCCGTAGCCACTGCGGCTTCGGCACCCTCTAGTGCCGCCAATCGCTCTTCAAATGTGCGCACACTGGGGTTGGTATAACGGGAATATACATTGCCTGGTAATTCACCGGAAAAGCGTGCGGCGGCTTCTTCGGCTGAATTAAATACATAACTTGAAGTTAAGAATATTGGCTCGGAATGTTCGCCCTCTTCAGTGCGATGAATACCGGCGCGAATAGCCAGCGTGTCGATATGGGCGTTATCTAAATAATCATCCATTTTTTTGCACCTGAATTTTAATGTTTACGCAGGACAAGCAGTTTGTTATTTATTTAAAACAAAAAATCAAGAATTATCCATCCCCACAATACCACTTTGCCCCTGCCCCGTATCGCGGTCTGATTTAGCATCGTCGTTTCTATCGGCGGCTAATTTATTTAAATAGGCCTGGCTTACATCCCCAGTCACATAATCACCATCAAAAACGGAACAATCAAAACGTGGAATATTGCCATTACCTTCAGCGGATGCGGCAATTAAATCGTTGATATCTTGGTAAATAAGCCAATCCGCACCTATGGCATCTGCTACTTGCGCTTCATTTTTATCGTGGGCAATCAGCTCTGTGGCGCTGGGCATATCAATGCCGTACACATTAGGGTATTTAACTGCGGGGGCTGCAGAAGCAAAATACACTTTAGCGGCGCCAGCATCCCGTGCCATTTGAATTATTTGCTGGCAGGTGGTGCCGCGCACAATAGAATCATCCACCAATAAAACATTTTTACCACGAAATTCTAAATCAATCGGGTTGAGTTTTTGCCGCACGGATTTTTTACGTTGCTGCTGGCCGGGCATAATAAACGTGCGGCCAATATAGCGGTTTTTAACTAAACCCTCGCGGAATTTAACACCCAAACGATGAGCCATCGCTTGGCCTGCCACACGCGAGCTATCGGGGATGGGAATAATTACGTCAATATCATGGTCAGGACGCAAACGCAGTATTTTATCCGCGAGTTTTTCACCCTGGCGCAGACGGGCTTTATAAACTGAAACACCATCCATAATAGAATCAGGCCGGGCAAAATAAACATGCTCGAATATACACGGTGATAAACGGGCATTGTCGGCGCACTGACGGGTGAATAATTCACCTTGTGGTGTAATAAAAATAGTTTCGCCCGGTGCTACATCGCGAATTAATTTAAACCCCAAAACATCCAAAGCCACGCTTTCAGAGGCCACCATGTATTCATCACCTAATGCGGTGGTGCGCTTGCCAAATACTAAAGGGCGGATTCCGTTAGGGTCGCGAAAGGCTAGCACGCCGTAATTGGCAATCATCGCCACGACAGAATAACCGCCACGAATGCGTTTATGCACACCAGTTACCGCTTTAAATATATCTTCGTAGGTGGGGCGCAGTTTTCCTAATTCTTGTAATTCATGGGCAAACACATTGAGCAATACTTCGGAATCTGAATCCGTATTAACGTGGCGTAAATCGGATAAAAATAAATCGTTGCTTAATTGTTCGGTATTCGTGAGATTACCGTTGTGGGCCAGCGCAATTCCATAGGGTGAATTAACATAAAAAGGCTGCGCCAAGGCTGGCCCTGAACTGCCTGCGGTGGGATAACGCACATGGCCAATACCCATGTTGCCCACCAAGCGCTGCATGTGACGGCTGTGGAATACATCCTGCACCAATCCTACGGATTTTTGTTGTGCTAAACGCCCGTTATGACAGGTCATGATGCCCGCTGCATCTTGGCCTCGGTGCTGCAACATGGTGAGTGCATCGTACAATGCTACGTTAACATTGGTTTTGCCGACCATTGCGACTATGCCACACATAAAATTACCTCTAAAAAACAGTCTATAAATTACGACGTAATACGGTGATAGGCTTCTGCCAATTGACTAAAGATAACGCGTGCGCTGTCTTCAAAGGCTTGAAATTCAGGAATTAAAATAGATTGGTGCCACCAGTTGTCTTTGTCGATCGGAATAACGGGCGGCAGAAAAATAATAATGGCCATAACCACTAAAAACCCCCTGCCCGCGCCAAACACGGCGCCCAATATTCGATCCGTACCACCCAGGCCGGTCATTTTAACAATTTGCCCAAGTACAAAATTCACCAGGGCGCCGGTAAACAGCGTGCCGACAAACAAACCACCGAATGCGGCCATTTCTCGAAGTGAAGGAGTTTGAATGTAGGGTTCCAACAATATGGCCATTTGCACTTTGAAATGAGAGGCCACAAACAAGGCCAAAGCCCATACCACTAAGGACATAGCTTCTTTAACCAGCCCGCGCACCAAACCAATCAGGCTTGATAAACCAAAGATGCCCAGTATTACCCAATCGACCCAGATCATCGTATTTGCGGTTGCCCCTTTATAGAAAGGGCGCGATTCTACCAGAGGGGAAAGCAAAGGCGAACCAATTTAAAGCACTGAAAGTGGGCAGCACACAAACAACCCCCACGGCAACAGATATGATTCAAAAAACACCCTAAGACTTCAGCGCAAAAAAACGTTGTCAATTCAATGGCTAAGTATATTTAGTCTTATAACCGCACCCACTCACACTTCAATTTTGGGCCATATTTTTGCGCTGAGTGATTAACGGTAACATTTTTGCAGCAAAATCGGATTGCGAATCACCGCCCTTAATCCAGCGCTGAATTGCATTAACTGCGGTTGTATTTTTATTTCAAATATTTTTCATTTTTCCACCTAAAAACCGCTGAAGGCTCTTTATCCAAAACCGCTGAAGGCTCTTAACCTAAAAACCGCTGAAGGCTCTTAACCCAAGAACCCAAGCTGAACTCAAAGCGAGCGCAACAACGTTGCCAAGCTTAACCATTAATGGAGTTTAATATGTTCAATTTATACAAAAATATTTCTGTATTAGGTGCATGCTGCTCACTGGCAGCTTGTTTTGGCGGGGGCACTTATATTGAAGAGCCCACCACACAACACCAATACACCAGTGTTCGCGGCGGTTTTTTTAATCTTACCCAAGACGGCAGCAGCCTGTATCCACAGTTATCAGGAAATGCGCATTTAGTGGTGTCAAATACCGATTCCAGCATTGAGGTGCGCATAAACGGTTTAACTAACGACACGGTGTACAACACACACGTTCACAGCGGTACCTGTGCAACGGGCGGCGGCCCGCATTATTTACAACATGCACAGGGTGCGGACGAAGCAAGCAATGGCTTGTGGCCAACCGTTACAGTAAATTCCAACGGCCTGGGCACTGGCAAAGTAAAACAAAATTTTGTGGTTTCAGCGGATGCTAAAAGTGTTGTGATTCACCAGCCGGGCACCAATGCACGCATTGCCTGTGCAGATTTAAACGCAACGCAAACCACCGCAGGAACATTTAATATTGCGCCATTGGGTTTAAATTTTTACGCCCGCGTTACTGGCTGGGCTTTTTTAGCGGCAAATGATGCGGGAAGCTCTAAAGCGGAACTCAATGTGGACGGTTTAACACCAGGAACCGCTTATGTCTCTCATGTACATGCGCAACCTTGCTCGGTCAATGTTGGTGGTGGTCATTATTTACAAGATCCGTCCGGTTCGGATGTAAAAGAAAATGGTTTATGGCCCGGCGTGAATATAGATACTTTTGGTTACGGAATTGGTTGGGCAAGCAATCCATTTAAAGTGCGCTTGAATAATGCCCCCAGCGTGGTGTTACACCAAACGGGCAGCGGTGAAAAAATCGCATGCGCCGATTTAACCGATAATTGGTTGGCTTTCCGCAGTGGTAGTTTTAAAACCACGGAAACAGGCACTGCGCTTTATGGCTCAATTACAGGCCGCGCTCACCTTAAAATTTCATCTGATGGGGAATCACAAGTTAAATTGTATGTATCAGGTTTAAAACCTAGTCAATCTTACGGCTCGCATGTACACAACGGGGCTTGTGAATCCGGTGGCGGCGGCCATTATTTGGATGATACCGCCGGGAAAGATGAAGCGGCAAATGGCTTATTCCCATTATTTAAAACAAATAGTGATGGCGTGGGCAGAGGCGATGCTAAAAATAAATTCATCGTGCGCCCGGATGCGCGAAGCGTGGTGATTCACGAGCCGGGTACAGGCGAGCGAATTGCCTGTGCGGATTTAAATTAATTTATATGTAATTCCGTTTTATCCATACCGCTTAAATACCCCAGCGGGATGGGTTTTTGTGGCGGTTCAGCAAGTTTTTATTACTGAATCTCATTGCTGTACCCCCACAAAATACTACCATTAAAAAATTATTCGGCTATTTCAACCCGCATGTTTAGCGTCAGTTAAATTATTCCTCAATACCCAAGCCGCTAGCAATGCCATTGCCACCGCAAAAGCAAATGCCCAACTCGGTTGGTTTTGCCACAATACCCCGCATAACCAAAGCCCTAATGCACCGCCGGCCCCATAACCAACCGCCCCATACAACGCCTGCCCCTGCCCTTGTAATGCGGGGCCAAAACTATCACGAATAAAATGCACGCTGCTGGCGTGAAATAAACCAAAGGTAATGGCGTGCAGTAATTGCAACAACACTAAACAAAACCAAGAATCTACCGCAAGACCAATTAATGCCCAACGCAATGCCGCAGTCAACATACACATAAATGCGGTGCGCTCTAAATTTAAACGCGGAATAAATGCTGGAACCCACCAAAATAAAGCAACTTCAGCCAGCACACCCAAGGTCCACAGCGCACCAATTAACGTGGCGCTATATCCGTGCTCATGCAAATAAATACTGTAAAAACCGTAATAAATACCGTGGCTCATTTGATATAACAAAGTCGCCAAAAAAAACTTGCGCACGCCCGCTTTAGCCATCACCGTTTTAAGGGTTTGCGGGGCCAAGGCTGCGCGGTGTAAATGAACATTCGGCAAATAAAGACTCACCACACACAACGCAACTAACAATATGGCTAAAAATACCGGCAAATTAAGCACCGATAAATAATCAAATACCCAGCCCAACCCCAACACCATCACTATAAATCCCAGCGAACCCCACATCCGAATACGGCTATATCGGTGGGCTTCTTGCGCCAAGCTATGTAAAGTAATGGCTTCAAACTGCGGCAAAATAGCGTTCCAAAATGCGCTGTATACCGTCATCACTAACACAATGGTTAAAAAACTCTGCGCGAAAAAAATAAATACAAACGAGAGTAAGGCACCTACTGCACCAAAAATAATAATCGGTTTATACCGCCCGGTTTGATCGGCGATATACCCCCAAATATTAGGCACTAAAATTTTGGTGAGGGTGGGAGTAGCCAGTAATGTGCCTATATCGGCGGGGCTAAATTGGCGGGCGTGTAAATATAAACTCCAGTAGGGCACCATAGCGCCCACCACAGCAAAATACAGGGTGTACACCCAAGCTAAACGCCAATAATGTTGCATGGGGCGTGAGGCTTAATTACAAATTGGGCGCCTGGGCGGGAATTATCGGCACGTTTAAAGCGACATCGGAATTTTGCCCTCGGTGACGCAGGGCGTGATCCAAAATAATAATCGCCATCATGGCTTCTGCAATGGGCGTTGCGCGAATACCGACACAGGGATCGTGGCGGCCTGTGGTAATAATTTCACAGGGCTCGCCATTAATATCCACCGAACGGCCAGGCAGGCGCAGGCTGGAGGTGGGCTTCAGTGCAATATGAGCCATTAAATCTTGCCCGGTGGAAATCCCGCCTAAAATTCCGCCCGCATTATTCGATAAAAACCCTTCAGGGGTCATTTCATCTCGGTGTTCAGTGCCTTTTTGTTCGACACAATTAAATCCCGCTCCGATTTCCACACCTTTTACTGCATTAATACTCATCAATGCGTGCGCTAAATCCGCATCCAAGCGATCAAATACTGGCTCACCTAAACCGGGAATCATGTTGCTCGCCACAACCGTAATTTTCGCGCCAACCGAATTACCTTCTTTATTTAAGGCTTCCATGTAATCCTGCATGGCTTCCACTTTGCTGGCATCAGGACAAAAAAATGGGTTATTGCCCACTTCATTCCAGTCTACAGTGTCAATTTTTATAGGGCCTAATTGGCTTAAATAACCCCGCACTTCAATGCCCCAGGTGTCGTGTAATACTTTTTTCGCCAGTGCGCCTGCGGCCACACGCATAGCCGTTTCCCGCGCAGAGGAGCGCCCGCCGCCGCGATAATCTCGGATACCGTATTTTTGCATATAGGTGTAATCGGCATGGGCCGGACGAAATTGATCTTTAATTTTGCCGTAATCTTTGGAGCGTTGATCGGTATTTTTTATCATCATACCAATGGGTGTACCGGTGGTTTTGCCTTCAAATACACCGGAAAATATCTCCACTAAGTCTTCTTCACGGCGCTGGGTGGTAAAACGCGATTGCCCCGGTTTGCGCCGGTCTAAATCTGCTTGAATATCTGCTTCGGTAATGTCGATGCCCGGTGGACAACCGTCGATAATACAGCCCAACGCTGGGCCGTGGCTTTCGCCAAAGGTGGTGACGGTAAATAATTTTCCAATACTATTGCCAGACATAAAATATCCAAAAAATAATTTAATTAGCTGTTTAAACAGCGCGCATCAAACAAAGCTTGGTGCTGTACCAATTCGTCTTTACTCAAAATAAATACACCACCGCCACCGCGTTGGAACTCCAACCATGTGAAGGTTATTTCTGGGAATAATTCTTCCAACGCCACCCAGGAATTCCCCACTTCCACAATTAAATGCCCTTGATCATTTAAAAATTCTGCTGATTGACGCAGCAGTGCGCGGGTAAAATTCAAGCCATCATCACCGGATGCCAAAGCAAGTGTAGGTTCGTGGGAAAATTCTTCAGCCAAATTAGCCATATCTAAAGCATCCACATAGGGTGGATTGCTGACAATTAAATCAAATTTTTGCCCGACAAGATTAGAAAAACCATCGGATAAACATGTGTTTACCCGCTCACCTACGTGATGCAATTTTATATTTTCTTGTGCTACGTCCAAAGCCGCAGGACAAATATCACTTAATACCACTTCGGCGGATTCAAACGCCAAGGCACAGGCGATTCCGATGCAACCGGAGCCGGTGCATAAATCTAAAATACGCGCAGGCACGGTGGCTAAATAAGGTTCAAAATAGTCTTCTATTTTTTCTCCGATAGGTGAGCGCGGAATTAATACGTTTTGATTTACTTTAAATTTAAGACCGGCAAAATAAGCCTCGCCGATTAAATAAGGCACCGGCATACGCTCGCTAATACGCCTGCGCATTAATAACGCCAAATGCCCGCGCTCGGAGCGGGTAAGCTTGGCGTTTGCGATTTGACCTAAGCGGTCGTAAGGGGTGTGCATGGCCGCAAGCGTAAGTGCTACGGCGTCATCCCAGGGGTTATCCGTGCCGTGGCCATAAAAGAGGTTGGCTTCACTAAAGCGGCTGGCGCCAAAGCGGACCCAATCAACAAAAGTCTGTAACTCCACCACGGCTTCTTCAAATAAATCGCTCATCACAGGCGCCCAAGGGTTGCGGAAAAGCCGCGCAGTGTACCCGAATCGACCATCTCAGACACCCTCACTGGCCGCTCATAAAGATGTGCGTTCAAGGCTGACCCCTAGTGTGCGTGCAGTTGGTATGGCGCCGGGTTTGTAAAGGGTTAGCCGCACTTTAGGGGTGTTAAATTCTGCCAATAAACGCCGGGCGAGATAATCCGCCAAGCGCTCAATTAATTGGCAGGAGTAATTCTGCGCCCAGCTCTGTAATTGCGCTGCCACCGCAGAATAATCCAGCGCAAAAGCCAAGTCATCCGTCTGTGCTGCGGCGGAAATATCCCAAGCTAAATCCACATCAAGATACAAACGCTGCTGAATAGCGCGCTCCCATTCGAATACACCGATGACGGTATCAAGGGGTAAATCGCGAATAAAAATCCAGTCCATCAGCGCTCCAATTTGAGTAGTTTGGGTAGATGGTGCAAGGGCCAGCGCGGCAAAACTTCAACGGCAAGGCCGGAGCTTACGCCGTGTATTAAACGTTGGCAGCCCGCATAGGCAATCATGGCGCCGTTATCTGTACAAAATTCATGGCGTGCATAAAAAACCTCGGCGCCTATTTTATCCAATGCCGTGTGCAGTTTTTCCCGCAGCCGCGCATTGGCCGACACACCACCTGCGATGACTAAACGCTTTAATCCACAGACCTCAAGTGCTCTGCGACATTTAATAACCAAGGTATCCACCACCGCCTCTTCAAATGCGGCGGCAATATCTGCGCAGGTTTGTTCATCCGGCAGGCCATCGGCTTGGGCGTGTTTTTGAATGGTATTGAGGGTGAAGGTTTTTAAACCGCTAAAACTAAACTCTAAGCCGGGGCGGTCGGTCATGGGACGGGGAAATTTAAACCGCCCGCGATCGCCTCGTTGCGCCAACTTCGCTAAATGCGGCCCGCCCGGATAGGGCAAATCCATCATTTTGGCCGCTTTATCAAATGCCTCGCCAGCGGCGTCATCCAATGACTCCCCCAGCAACCGATAATCCCCCAAAGCCGCCACTTCAATCAGCTGGGTATGTCCGCCGGAAACTAACAACGCCACAAAAGGAAATTGCGGTGGGTTCGCCTCTAAACAAGGCGCCAATAAATGCCCCTCCAAGTGATGCACGCCCAGCGCAGGCACACCCCAGGCATAGGCCAACGCACGCCCCATACAGGCACCCACCAGCAACGCGCCAATTAAACCGGGGCCTGAGGTATAGGCTACGGCATTGACACTGAGCTCAGAGCACTGGGCGGCGGCAAGCACTTCACGCACCATAGGTACCAATTTGCGAACGTGATCGCGGGACGCCAACTCGGGCACCACACCGCCGTAATCAGCGTGCAAATCAACTTGCGAATATAAACGGTGCGCTAACAAACCCTGCTCGGTGTCATACAGCGCCACACCGGTTTCATCGCAGGAGGTTTCAATACCCAAAACACGCATGGGAGCTCTCTTTAAGTAAAACGCGTCATGGTAGGCTGCAAAACAGGCCTCGCCAAGCGCTTAAACGGGTGATCGGCTAAGTATTTTGTGCGCACGAACATAGGCTGAGGAAATGCCGCTAAAATTTAACTTGCGATGGTGCTGAGGCAGGTTTAGAATCCGGCACCCTTAAAAGGCGGCGCTCCATTTGCGTGCTGCTCTACATACAATTCCAAACAGGTAGCTATAAATGCCTTCAGTAAAACTGAAAGAAAACGAACCTTTTGATATCGCCCTGCGCCGTTTTAAGCGCTCTTGTGAAAAAGCCGGTGTATTGGCTGAAGTTCGCCGCCGCGAATTCTACGAAAAACCCACCACAGTACGTAAGCGCAAAGCCGCTGCCGCTGTTAAGCGTCACGCTAAAAAAGTATCTCGCGAGTCGCGCAAGTTTACCCGTATGTATTAATTCCTAGGCGTTCACCCTCTGTGAACGCCCAGATGCCACATACCGCTTTTGGCCAGTGAATAGCATGACAAGTGACATCAAACCTCGCATAAATGCCGCCGTAAAAGAAGCCATGCGCGCCCAAGCGAAAGATCGCCTGGGCGTTTTGCGTTTGATTACAGCGGAATTTAAAAAAATTGAAGTGGACGAGCGCATTGAAGTAGATGATGCCCGCGCCCTACAACTGCTGGATAAAATGGTAAAACAGCGCCGCGATTCGGTCAGCCAGTTTACCGCCGGTGGCCGCCAGGAATTAGCAGACAAAGAAACATTTGAAATCAGTGTGATTCAAGAGTTTCTGCCTCAATCGCTCAGTGAAGACGAATTAGTTACGCTAATAAAAGAAGCCATTGCTGAAACCGGCGCCGCTTCTGCTCAAGATATGGGCAAACTTATGGCCATCATAAAGCCCAAGGCGCAAGGCCGCTGCGATATGAGCCAGGTGAGCCTATTGATCAAAGCGCAATTTGCCTGATCTAAACCCTCAAATCCGAACATCCAAGCCGCCATGCGGCTTATTTTTTATAAGCGGCGGCCCACCAAGCCTGCGCATTATTATTCTTTTGATCCAACGCCTTAACAGGGCAACTTCACCGCAGCACGCGTGTTGAACCCACCAGGCACTCGTATGAGCCGAATACCTTCAGCCTTTATCGACGACCTGTTAAACCGCCTCGACATAGTGGATGTAATTGACCACCGGGTAAAACTCAAACGTAGCGGCAAAAATTACACCGCCTGCTGCCCGTTTCACCAAGAAAAAACCCCATCATTTAACGTAACCCCCGACAAACAACTCTATTACTGCTTTGGTTGTGGCGCCTCCGGCAATGCGCTGGGGTTTATTATGGAATTCGACCACCTAGGCTTTACCGACGCGGTGGAATCGGCCGCCAAAATACTCGGCCTTACAATTCCCTACGAAGATACCCACGCCTCCAAACCGCAAAAAAAAGACTCCAACCTTTATTCACTACTCGAAAAAGCCAGCCAATTTTATAAACAACAACTGCGCGAACACCCCGACCGCAAAACAGCCCTCACCTACCTACAAACCCGTGGCCTCACCGATGAAATATGCGCGCTGTTTGGTCTAGGCTATGCTGCGGCGGGCTGGGACAACTTGCTCAAAGCGCTAGGGCCAAACGAACAGACGCAAAAACAACTGCTCGACGCAGGCTTAATCACCGAAAACGAAGACAAAACACGCAAATACGACCGTTTTCGCCAGCGCATCATGTTCCCCATTTTAGATGTACGCGGACGCACCATCGGTTTTGGCGGGCGCATTCTCGGCAGCGAAACCACCACAGCACCGGACGGCAGCAAAATTAAAGTCGGCGGGCCAAAATATTTAAACTCACCTGAAACCGAAGTATTCCACAAAGGCCGTGAACTCTACGGCCTCTACCAAGCGCGTATGGCCAACCGCCACCTCCAGCGTTTATTAGTCGTTGAAGGCTATATGGACGTGATTGCCCTCGCGCAATTTGACATCACTTACGCCGTCGCAACCCTAGGCACCGCCTGTGGTGAAGACCACCTGCACCTCGCCTTTAAATATTGCTCTGAAATTGTATTTTGCTTCGATGGCGACAACGCAGGCCGCACCGCCGCCCGTCGCGCCCTAGAAAACACCCTGCCCTCCATGACCGACGGACGCCAGGTAAAATTTTTATTTCTACCCGAAGGCCAAGACCCAGACAGCCTGGTGCGGGAAATTGGTAAAGCGCGCTTCGAACACGAAATAGAAAAAGCTACCGCCTTAGAAGACTACTTTTTCCGCACCCTAGCGGAAGGGTTAAACATCCACAGCATGGAAGGCCGAGCGCGCCTGAGCAAACTGGCCGCCCCACAACTGCACCGCTTACCCCCAGGCGTTTATCGCGAACTCATGTTCCAACAGTTAGCGCGCCACACCGGTTTAAGCCTGGATCTTCTGCAAGACCTGGTACACGAACCCAACGCCCCTAGCCCCGCTCCTAGCCCCGCACAAAATTCCACAACCAACACTCCAACCATCACAGAGCCACGCCGCCGGGAACCTCTTCAGCCTGCACCTGAGTTTATCGCCCAACCCAGGCGGCAAACGTTTCAAACCATCAAAATCACCCCAGCCCGCATGGCGGTTTTGCTGTTGTTGGAGCACCCCGAGCTTGCCAATAGCCTTGATAGCGAACAATTAAACAGTCTTGATCACGCCGCAAACACCTCAATGGACGCCACGATCGCCACAACGCACGCCACAACGCACGCCACAATGGACAGCCATAACACAACAGACGAACCGCTATTACACCGCTTAATTACCAGCATCCAACAATTTAAACTGCACAACTTTCACAGCATCATGGGGTTTTGGGCTGGGGAATTTGGCGTGGCGGCACAAAAAGAATTAACCCAATTGGTGAGCAACCAGTATTTAAGCAGCGTTAAAAAACTCACCGCCTACGACGCCCAACAAGAACTCAACGACGCCTTCAAAAAAATCAAAATTCACAGCCAACAACGGCGCTACCAGCAGGAGCTAGCACAACTACAAGCGATTCCACTGGGCGACCTGAGCGACAATCAAAAAAAACGCCTACTTGAATTGTTAAAAATAAAATCCCTCAGCCGACATTAACGTGCCGCCAATGCACAATTTAAAAGACAAAAACACAATGAATCATTAAAAAACACAATGAATAACTAAAAACTACGCACCAAAACTCACACATCGGTTGTAATTTCTGGTGGGCACCACCAGATACCGTTATACTAGCCAGCTTTTTCTTCCACACACATCCGGGGACGCGGGAAATTAATGAGCGAAAATCAACAATCGCGTATCAGAGACTTGATCAACCGTGGCCGTGAACAAGGTTACTTAACCTACGGCGACGTTAACGACCACCTTCCTGAGGACATATCCGACCCGGATCAGGTCGAAGACATCATCCAAATGATCAACGACATGGGCATCCGCGTATACGAAACCGCGCCGGATGCCGATGAACTGTTAATGCAGGACACCGAGAACAACACCGACGAAATCGCCGCCGCAGAAGCCGCCGCCGCCCTCGCCGCCGTTGAAACCGAAGTGGGCCGCACCACAGATCCCGTCCGCATGTACATGCGCGAAATGGGCACTGTGGAACTACTCACCCGCGAAGGCGAAATCGCCATCGCCAAACGGATCGAAGAAGGCCTACGCGAACTCATGCACGCCCTCGCCTACTGGCCTGGAACCACCGAACGCCTCCTCGCCGAATACGACCTCATCGAAAAAGGCGAACGCCGCCTCACTGATGTCATCGCAGGCTGGCTCGACCCAGTAGAAACCATAGCGCCCGAACTCGTCGCCGAGATCCCCCTACCCGCCAGCACCGAAAAACCAGCCGGCGCTGAGGGCGAAGAGGAAGAAGAAGCCGTTGTCGCCGAAGAGGAAGATGAAGCGGAAACCGGTATAGACCCCGCCTACGCCAAAGAACGTTTTGACGGCTTGCGCGCGCAGCTAGAAAAAGCCCATGCCGTCATTGCCAAACATGGCCGCCAAAGCAAGCAAGCAGGCAAAGAATTAGATGCATTAGGTGATGTGTTTAAATTCTTCAAACTGCCACCGCGTCAGTTCGACCCCATTTACAACGCCGCCCGCGATGTTTTGACTCAGGTGCGCGCCCACGAGCGCGACATCATGATGCAATGTATTCGCTACGGAAAAATGCCGCGCAAAAATTTTATTAAAGAATTTCCCGGCAACGAAACCAACGACGAATGGATCACCAACGCCACTAAGAAGAAAAAAGACTACAGCGAATCCCTGCGCAACGTCGGCGAAGCCGTGGTGGCGTTACAACACAAATTAAAAGAAATAGAAGACACCACCGGCCTGGATTTATCGTCTGTTAAAGAGATAAACCGTCGCATGTCCATCGGTGAAGCCCGCGCCCGCCGCGCCAAAAAAGAAATGGTGGAAGCCAACCTGCGCCTGGTGATTTCCATCGCCAAAAAATACACCAATCGCGGCCTGCAATTTTTGGATTTGATTCAAGAAGGCAACATCGGCTTAATGAAGGCCGTGGACAAATTCGAATACCGTCGCGGCTATAAATTTTCCACCTACGCCACCTGGTGGATCCGCCAGGCCATCACCCGCTCCATCGCCGACCAAGCCCGCACCATTCGTATTCCGGTACACATGATTGAGACCATCAACAAACTCAACCGTATCTCCCGGCAAATGCTGCAAGAAATGGGGCGCGAACCTACGCCGGAAGAACTGGGCGAGCGCATGGAAATGCCGGAAGACAAAGTACGCAAAGTACTTAAAATCGCCAAAGAACCCATCTCCATGGAAACGCCCATCGGCGACGATGAAGATTCCCACTTGGGCGATTTTATCGAAGACGTTTCCATCGTATCCCCCATCGAATCCGCCACCACGCAGGGTTTAATGGAGGCCACCAAAGCCGTACTGGCAGGCCTTACCGCACGGGAAGCCAAAGTATTGCGTATGCGATTCGGTATCGACATGAACACCGACCACACACTGGAAGAAGTGGGCAAACAGTTTGATGTCACCCGCGAGCGTATTCGGCAAATAGAAGCAAAAGCATTACGCAAACTGCGCCATCCTTCTCGCTCCGACCATTTGCGCGGCTTTTTAGATGATTAATTAGCCCTCAAGGCTAGCCACACACAGGGGCGCAGATTATAATGCGCCCCTCTTTTTAGACTGTAATTTACTCGTCTTATAAGGGCCTATAGCTCAGTTGGTTAGAGCGTCCGACTCATAATCGGCAGGTCCCTGGTTCAAGTCCAGGTGGGCCCACCATTAAATACATACCGGTCAATAAAAACCATATTTTTTTAGTGGTTTAATTAACTGGCTCTACGCCGCGTGTAACTGATCCAGTTTTAACCTAGAAACCTCAGTTGAGCGCCCAAAAGCTGTGTAAGCCATTGGTTCGAATAGTGAAAGTTAAAAATGAAGGGCAACCTTATTGGTTGTTCAAAATTTTTAACTTTTGCTAGGCGTGCCAAGGGGTTGCGCAGACTTGGGTGATCCAACTGAGGTTTTTAGGTTTAATACCTATTCATCAGACAGTCCCCGCTGTAGTGGGTGTATTACCTAGATACCCTGCGAGCATAATCACTCAAATACCTACCCACCATTTTAATCCCCACCGCTTTAGGTTAAATTTCTGGCACAGCCATCGCCCAGCAAATCCCAATTTTCTCTTGCGATTTCTAGGTTTTAATCAGATTTAATCAAGAGTTAAGCCCTATGCAGCGGCGCGATTTTATTCAGCAGTCAGGTCTGTTTTGCCTCGGTGCAGCCCTTGCACCCAGTGGCTGGGGCAAAAATTTATCCTGGGATTACACACTCACAGCTCAAACTGCGCGGCTCAACCTTGTGCCCGGCGGGCCAACTCAGGCTCTGGGCTATAACGGCCAATTTCCTGCCCCCGTACTGCGCGCACGCCAGGGCAAGCGGTTTCGGGTGGACTTTACCAATCACCTGGCAGAGCCCACCACCATTCACTGGCATGGTTTGCGCCTGCCTAATGCGATGGACGGGGTTCCCCACTTCACACAGCCGCCCATTCAGCCGGGCGAGCGTTTTGTGTATGAATTCACCCCTAAAGACGCCGGTACTTTTTGGTATCACCCGCATACCAACAGCTTGGAACAGCTAAGCCGTGGCCTAGTGGGTGTGTTGATAGTTGAGGAATCGAAACCTGCGCCATTTGATGAAGAATTAGTGCTGGGGCTGAAAGACTGGCTGCTTAACCCAGACGGCAGTTTTGCGCCGTTTACCAGCCTGAGAGCCGCCGCTCGTGTGGGCACACTGGGCAATATCACCCGTGTTAACGGCCTGCAAACGCCGCAATACTCGGTACAGGGGAATCGTTATTTGCGCCTGCGTATCGCCAATATGGACAACACCCGTATCTACGATATTGGCTGCAACCTGCCCGCTCAGATCATCGCTTTGGAAGGCAACCCGATTAAAAAACCACTGCCGCTCAGCCACCATTTATTAGGCCCCGGTATGCGGGTGGACTTAGCCATTGCCCTACCCGCTTCCGGGCGTTTGGAGGTCTTCGACCAAAAGGGCAAACTCAGTTACCCCATCGCCAGCCTGCTCATCACGCCGCCTACAACAAATACAAAAGCCAAACCACAGCCCAAACTTAAGGCCAACCCTATTCCGCAGCCGAATCTCAAGCGTGCCCAAACAATTCCCTTGGTATTTGAGTGGGCGGGTGAATTAAGTGAATCCTCCACTCATCCAAAGCTTTGGTTGATCAACCGCGAAGGCTGGGCTGGAGGTTGTGAAGATATGGACCCAAACCACAAGCCTGCGCCTTTATTTACCTGCCAAAAAAACGCCCATTACATATTGGACATGCACAACGCCAGCCCCTACCCTCATCCTGTACACATGCACGGCCATACTTTTTTAGTTTACGAACGTGACGGCGTCGCCGTTGAACCCTACTTTACTGACACCATACTGTTGCAGAAGTACGAGAAAGCTAAGGTTGCTTTTGTGGCGGATAACCCCGGTGATTGGATGTTCCACTGCCACATCATCGAACACATGAAAACCGGCTTTATGGGTTTTTTTCGCGTGACTTAGGTCTCGGTTTAACGGCTAAAACCACACCCTGCGGGAACCGAAAGCATCCGCTGGCAACCAATCCATTCCCCCACCCCCTGGAGTTCACCATGTTACAAATATTTATAGCTGCCTTAGTTAGCGTCGTTCTTGCCACCAGCGTACTCGCTTGCCCTGGCGGCGACTGCCCCGATGGCCAGTGCCCGCTGTCTAAAAAACTCAACCTGGATGCTGACCGCGCCGCGAAGCTGGACGCCCTTCAAGTAAAATTCAAACAAGATCGGGACGCGATGAAAGCAGCCCACCAGGCTAAATTAGCTGAAATTCTTACCCCAGAAGAGCTGATGAAGTTGGAAGCTGAACATGGACACCACGGCCACGACCATAAAGGCGGCCATCATGGCGATGCGCCTAAAAAGTGTGACGAGCACGCGAAAAAAGACGCTGCCAAAAAATCACCTTTGTAAATAACCTCATAACGGCGGCGTATCTCGGATACCGCCGCCGTCATCCACTACCTGGCCAGGAACCTTCATGGGTAAGCACGTCATTTTTTTATTCCTGCTGTTAAGTGCCTGTAGCACAGGCCGCCCCTTCAACTCCAACGGCCTGCAATTTAAAACCCTCATCACCCCCGAACACGTCAAGCGTTTTGAGCTTACCCTCATCCCTCGGCCAATCCCCATAGACCCATACTCCAACCGCCAAAGCTTAGAGCAAGGCCCCTCGGAGCGTCAGCTGAAAGGCCTGTTAAAAGACGCCCTTGCCGATAACGGTTTTTGTCGCGATGGTTTTTTGCCCCTTGGGCGATACGCAGGTGAAAGTAATTACCGGCTGCGCGGTGAATGTAAAGATACTGCCTCTGCCGAGGATATTGCGAAGTTTCCTAATACCATTGAGCGCTGGTAGTTCGCTTATAAAAACTAATCCTCATCAATAACGTCACAGCAGCTTATCCTAGAAACCTCAGTTGAGCGCCCAAAAGCTGTGTAAGGCGTTGATGTGCCAAGCAAAAGTTGCCCCCTACTGGCTAACCGGCACCGCGATAATTTTCCAATCATCCCCCACCGGGCTAATGCTTTGTATAGCCAAACCAACCCGCTCACTCATCTGATTGAGCGGTAAATCAAACAGGGGTAAGGCGCTGCTGCCCATGAGGGTGCCGGCCATATACACCACTAATTCGTCGATCAACCCAGCGGCGAGAAAAGCGCCCGCAAGTTTAGAACCCGCCTCCAATAACACCTGATTACAACCTTCTGCGCCCAGCCAAGCCATGAGTGCGGGCAAGTCGTCGGGTAGGTTTTTTACCCAGGCTGATAGGGCCAAAGCGGATGCGTCTTGTGGGCTGATAATCCAGGTGGTGCCCGGTTGATGCAAGATAGCGGCGGTGGATGGTGTGCGCAGGTGGCGGTCTAGCACGATGCGCATGGGCTGGCGGGTGATGCCTTCGGGCCGGTTGGTGCGCCAGGTGAGGCTTGGATCGTCGGCCAGCACCGTGCCCACACCGGTAATAATCGCGCAGCTGCGGGCGCGCAGGGTTTGTACGTCTTCGCGGGCGGCGGGGCCTGTGATCCATTGGCTTTCGCCGCTGGCCATCGCCGTGCGGCCATCCAGGCTCATGGCGAGTTTGCAGGTGAGAAACGGGCGGCCTGTGGTCATGCGTTGGATAAACCCGCGATTGAGCAGGCGGGCTTGCGGCTCTAGGCAGGGGCCGATCACCTCAATTCCAGCGGCGCGCAGCCGCGCTAAGCCTTGGCCGCACACCAGGGGATTCGGGTCTTGCATGGCGTACACCACACGGGCTACGCCTGCGTCGATGAGCGCTTGGCTGCACGGGCCGGTGCGGCCTTGGTGGTTGCAGGGTTCTAGGGTGACGTAGGCGGTGGCGCCACGGGCTTTATCGCCGGCTTCTTGCAGGGCGTGAACTTCCGCGTGCGGGCCGCCTGCTTGGTGGTGGTAGCCCTGCCCTACTGTTTCGCCGTTTGCATTGAGCAGAATACAGCCCACGGCGGGGTTGGGTGTGGTGGTGTTAAGGCCTAGGGCGGCGAGGGCTAGGGCTTGATGCATCCAATGTTCGTCATGGGAAAACATCAGTCTTTCTCAAGCCGGTCAAGCTCTTGGCGGAATTCGCTGATGTCTTGAAAGCTTCGGTAAACGGAGGCAAAACGCACGTAGGCCACACCGTCCAAGGCCCGCAGCTCTTCCATCACCCGCTCGCCCACCACCAGGGATTTCACCTCGCGCTCGCCCAGGGCTTGCAGGTAATGCTTCACGCTGTTTACGGCTTCTTCGATGCGCTCCACGCTTACCGGGCGTTTTTCCAGCGCGCGCAACAGGCCGTTGCGCAGTTTTTGCTCGTCGAACGGCTCCCGCGTGCCGCCTTGTTTGATGATGCGCGGCATCACCAATTCCGCCACTTCAAAAGTGGTGAAGCGCTCTTTACAGGCTAGGCATTCGCGGCGGCGGCGCACCTGGCTGCCGTCCGCCATCAGGCGGGAGTCGATCACTTTGGTGTCGATTTGGTTGCAAAAGGGGCAGTGCATAGGGGTTTGGTGTCCGGTTTGTTAGGTCAGCACGGGTTTGAGTCCGAGTTTTTCAACAAAAGGGTTAAAGTCCTTATCTTGAAAAAGAAGAAGGTGATTGTTTTCAATACAAAAAGTAGCTATTACGCAGTCAATGGTTTTACGCACCGTAATGCCTTGTTTTCTTAGGGTGCGGAAGTTTTCGGCGGCTTTTAAGGCGTTTTTTTCACCTAACATTTCGAACAAAACAAAGCCCGAGAATAGTTTTTTGGCTCGATTAAAATCCACATCGCGGGCAAATCCTTGCAGCACTTCGGTTAACACTATATCGCCCACAGCCAGCGGTTCTACACCGAGCAAAGCGTCTAGTTTGTTCGTTTGTGCCGTGGGTGTTCCATTGAAGTAGTCAATCCAAACGCTGCTGTCTACGATGATCATCTTGTTTATCGTGTGGAGGCCAAATCGCCATCCCAGGCGAGCTTGCCGCGCCATTCTTTAACTTTGGCCTGTTTTTTTAATTGAATTAATGTCTTAAGCCCAAGCTCCACGGCCTCTTTTTTAGTTTTTACGCCGGTTATTTTCAGTGCGTCCGCCATTAATTCGTCGTCGATGACAATGTTTGTTCTCATACTAGCCGCCTTATGTGTGTAGTGCATGTTCCAAGTTTACACATCGGTTGTGTGTGGTCAAATTTTATCCACCCGGCGTGCGAATTTACGCACTCGCACGGGGGTTTTTATTTGACCTAGAAACCTCAGTTGAGCGCCCAAAAGCTGTGCAATCCATTGATGTGAATAGTGAACGTTAAAAATGAAGGGCAACCTTATTGGTTGTTCGAATTTTTTAACTTTTGCTAGGCGCGTCAAGGGGTTGTGCAGACTTGGGTGATTCA
>JBEGTZ010000133.1:0-2521 GCA_041179125.1 Pseudomonadota bacterium
ATGCAGAAGGTAGAGCGACGCGGGATGCCAAAGCCGAGGAAGGGAGTTTATGCGGTATAAATGACCGACTGAGTACGAAAATAACGAAGCGCGCGCGAAAAGTGGATTTCCGCAAGGTGCCCTTAACCCAATTTAGACGGCGTTAACATACCCTGCTGCTCAATAAAAGCAACCACCTGCGCCACACCTACGCCGTCTTTTAAATTGGTAAATACAAATGGTTTACTGCCGCGCATTTTGCTGGCATCGCGGTCCATTACGGCGAGGTCGGCTCCGACCATTGGGGCGATATCAATTTTATTAATAATTAATAAATCGGATTTGGTAATTCCCGGCCCGCCTTTGCGTGGGATTTTATCGCCCGCTCCGGTATCAATTACATACAGGGTTAAATCTGAAAGCTCCGGGCTAAATGTGGCCGCTAAATTATCGCCACCGCTTTCAATAATAATTAGGTCTAAATCTGGGAAGCGGGTTTGTAATTCTTCCACCGCTGATAAATTCATCGAGGCATCTTCTCGTATCGCGGTGTGTGGGCAGCCGCCGGTTTCAACCCCCAAAATACGGTCTGCCGCTAAGGCCTCGTGACGCAATAAAAATTCGGCGTCTTCTTTGGTGTAAATATCATTGGTAATCACTGCCAGGTGGTATTTATTTTTTAATTCACCGCAAAGAGTTTTTACTAATGCAGTTTTGCCGGAGCCTACAGGGCCGCCGATGCCTAAACGTAAAGGAGGTTTTTTCACGTTATTTTCTCGTTGTTTAAATATGAAGTGTGGTTATTTGAAGCGCTAAGAGCGAAACAGCCGCGAGTATTGCCTTTCATGCAAACAGGACGCCATAGCAAGCCCCGGCAACCCGCGCCCCAATTCGTCATCTTGACGTGTGTGTGCAGCGGCGCACAGGGCGGGGATATGGGGCATCAAGGCAACCAAGATGCGCTGGCCTTGGGTTTGGCCTAAGGGTACCAGTTTCGTGGCGGCGGCAACTTGGTTTTCCAGCCAGCTCCACAAAAACCCGCAGCATAAATCATCCAGCGCAATCCCCCAGTGAACCCCGGCCCGTGCGAACTGGCAGGCATAGGTGCTGGGCGCTTCCAGGGCGATGGAAACAGGCACATCAAGCCCTTTAAGTAAGCGCGCCAAGGCGCCGCCCAGCTGCTCATCTTCAAGCAGCAATTCCCGGCTTTCCCGGCAGGCGCGCAGGTAATTATTCCAGTAATTAACGCAGGTGATGTCCCCTTGCTGCCATGCGTTGTACAGCCTGCACAACATCGGCAGGTCGGTATAACTCAAGCTGTGTTGCATCAGGCCCAACAGCCAATCGGTTATTTCATCTGGGGTTTTAATCCAACCGCTGTCGATGGCGTATTCCAACCCCTGGGAATAGGCGTAGGCGCCAATCGGCAGCGCCGGGCTACACAGATGCAACAAGTGCAGCATCGCGTGGGCGTTCACGCTGGGGACGCTAGTGGCCATGATTAATAAACAGCATGGATTTAGTGTGATAAGCGCCGGATTCTGGGTGAAACGGCAAGGACTGGTGTGACACCACAAGGCCCAGGCCTGCCAGCATTTCATCGAGCACATGGTCCTGCTGATAACGCAAAAAACCCAGGCCCAATTGTAAGGGAACGTGGCGATTGCCCAGGTGGTAAGCGGCGGTCATTAATGCCAGTGTGTTATCGCTTTCCACCTGGCTACAGGCTTCGCAGGCGGCGCGGATTTGCACGCTTTCACCGGTGCGGCAGCGCAGTACATCACCCTCTTTTAACACCTGTCCGCGCGTTAAAAACCAACCCAGTGGCCGGCCACATTGGGTTTGGGTTTTATAGCGGCTTTTTTGCCGCTCACTAAAATTGGCCACCACCACCAAGCCACACGGCTCGTCGCTGGTGGTGAGGCTATCGGCTTCTAAAAGGGGTGTAGGCTCGCTCATGGGGCTTCCTAATACAGAGTGTGGGTACGCTGAAAGCTGCGTATCTAACGCTATTTTTAAATGCTTCACCAGAGGGGGCGTGTTTGAACCTAAAAACCTGAGCTGCGCAGACTTGGGTGATCAAATGAGGTTTCTAGGTTGAAGGTGCCCTGAGCACCTGCAGAACTCAGTTCACCGGCCAGGCAATCACCCCCATCGGGTGTTTTGGTAAACACATACACTCGCTCCGCAGTAAGCCTCAAGGGCATGTTATGTCCTCACACGCTGGGTTTTGCGTTTGGTGGTTTGGCCTACTAAATCGCGACTGGGCGCGGCTAAATCCGCAATACCGGCAAGCAAACCCAAGGTATCCAAAACCTGCCAATAGGCGCCTATGCCGGTGGTGAGATGGCCGTTCTCCACTGCGCGGTAGGTTAATAGTGGCAGTAAACAGCGCTGTGCGGCTGTCTCCTGCGTCCATTGCCTGGCCTGCCGGGCTTCTTTGATATTGCGGGCGAATATGGTGTGGGCCAGCTTTACGTCTTCGCTGATCACTTCAAGATATTGGATTTTAGGCATTTGACCACCTTAAACCTAAAAACCT
>JBEGTZ010000134.1:0-4648 GCA_041179125.1 Pseudomonadota bacterium
GCGCACAGCACCACTGTGGGGGATAGGCCTTGCGCAGGTAATCACCCCCGAAACCGGTTTTTTGCACGATGGCCGCGCCCGCACCCTTGAGGAAGCGATTCTCTGGCATGATGGCGAAGCCGCCGCCAGCCGTAAGGCCTACAGCCAGTTAGAGGCACAAAAACGCCAGCACTTACTCCAATTTATTGAACATTTATAATCCTAAAAACCTCTGCACTGACCCCCACAGGACACACCATGTTTCGCCTTGTTTTCACACTGCTCACCCTAAGCCTGCTAACCGCCTGCGACACCTCCAGCAAACCCAACCCATCCAGCAAGCCCGCCCAACCCCCGCTCGCCGCCGTGCGAACAGAGCTCATCCTCCCCTGGCACCAAACCTTCGTCACCGCCACCGGCCAGCTCAAACAACGCCTAGACCGCTTCTGCCAAAACCCCGCCAACCCCGGCGAATACCAAGAAGCACGCGCAGCCTGGCGCACCGCCGTGCTCGCCTGGCAACCGGTCAACCTCATCAAACTCGGCCCCGTGTTAGAAGACAACCAAGCCTGGAAAATCCAATTCTGGCCAGACAACCACAACCTAGTGGAGAAAAAAGTCAAAACCCTACTGGCCGAAAACGAACCCATCACCGATGAAACACTCAACGGCGCAAGCGTGGTGGCACAAGGCCTATCCGCCATAGAATTTTTGCTCTACGACCCACAATACCCCGACCACACCGCCCTCAGCGGCAAACCCTGCGACCTCCTGCGCCTGGCCGCCCAGCGCGTAGACACCGTAGC
Source organism: Pseudomonadota bacterium (assembly GCA_041179125.1). Taxonomy (GTDB): domain Bacteria; phylum Pseudomonadota; class Gammaproteobacteria; order Pseudomonadales; family Cellvibrionaceae; genus CAMCXE01. The sequence goes on from JBEGTZ010000134.1 coordinate 786, forward strand.
CCTGGGCCTGCTCACCGCCTGGCAACAAGGCAGCGGCGGCGCCTGGCCTGCGGCAGCCCCAACTCCCGGCAGCGAAGGCGAACAAACCGCCCTGGCGGACCTCACCAAAACCCTCGTCACCAGCCTGGAAATCATCAAAAAAGATAAATTAGAAGGCCCCATCGGCAACCCCAGCACCCCGGAAGCCAAACCCTTCCACAGCGAATCCTGGCGCTCAAATACCGGCAAAGCCGCCCTCCTAGCCCAACTCAAAGGCGCAGCCCAACTCATCGAACAAGGCCTTGCCCCCTATTTGAAAAGCCCAGAACAACAAACACTGCACACCCAGCTCAAAGAAAACCTCACCCAAGTTATCAACAACCTAGAAGCCAACCCAGCTGAACTTGTAACCCTCGTCAACAGCGAAGCAGGCCGCACCCAAATCGCCCAAAGCGCCCAAACCCTCGGCAAAATCAACGGCCTCCTCAAACGCGACCTAACCAAAACCCTCAACCTGCAACTGGGGTTTAACGGCAACGACGGCGACTAAATGCACACCACACACCCAACCCTCAGCCGCCGCCAACTCCTACACAGCGCAACCGCCCTAGCCTGCGGCCTCAGCCTGCGCGCGCACAGCCAAAACCTAAAACACCACAACGGCTGGATACTCTCCGGCGCCGATTCCAGCCAAGGGGAACCCCACCTGCTCGCACTGGAGCGCAACGGCCCGCGCCAATACGCCTGGCCCCTACCGGGCCGCGCCCACGACATCGCCCTGCTGCCCGCAGCCCACAACCCCGGCCTCGGCTACTGCATCGCCCGCCGCCCCGGCACCTGGCTGTACTACTTCAACCTCAACCAAGGCGCACTGCTAGCCCGCATCGAAAGCCCGCCCGACAGCCACTTCTACGGCCACGCCGCCAGCAACAGCGACGGCAGCCTGCTCTACATCACCGAAAACCACTACCAAACCCCCAGCCGCCCGCAACCACGCGGCGTCATCGGCATCTACCAAACCCGCCCGCCCTACAAACGCCTGGGCGAATACAACGCACAAGGCCTAGGCCCCCACCAAATCCTCTTCGATGCCACACACCAGCGCCTCATCATCGCCAACGGCGGCAACATCACCCACCCCAGCACCGAACGCGAAGTACACAACCTCAACACCATGCAACCCAACATCAGCTACCTCGCCGCAGGCAGCGGCAAACTGCTCGAACAACACACCCCCCCACACCACCAACTCAGCCTGCGCCACATAGCCCTAGCCGCCAACGGCCTACTCGCCATAGGCGCACAAGACCAAGCCCCCACCAGAGACCCAGACGAGCCGGCCCCCCTAGTATTCACCCACCACACAGGCCAAGCCCTAACCCCCCTACCCGCAAGCCCCCAACAATGGCAAAACGCCCGCCAATACATCGCCAGCATGGCCATATCCCCCAACGCAAACGCCATACTCGCCAGCGCCCCCAAAGCCAACCAACTCCTACACTGGCAAAACACCCAAGCACCCCAAATCCTCACCACCCCCGACACCGCAGGCATCGCCTGGAACCCCAGCTCCAACAGCTTTCTAGCCAGCAACAGCCAAGGCCAACTGCTCAACCTAACCCCCAACCAACTCACCCCAATCCCCCCAAAAACCCAATGGCGCTGGGATAACCATTTGTTTGTGGGGTAAAACGAAAGGTGGTAATGGCGTGGCCAAGCCAGCACGGGCAACCTTATTGGTTGTTCAAATTTTTAACTTTTGCTAGGCATACCAAGGGATTGCGCAGACTTGGGTGATCCAACTGAGGTTTTTAGGTTCATTAGCCTGCCGGATCTAAACCTTAAAAATTACTGTGCGATGCGATGTATACGGCCAAATGTGTTCGAATTTTTAACTTTCGCTAGACGGGCCAAGAGATTGCGCAGACTTGCGCAACTGAGGTTTTTGGGTGAATGGATTTTGGTAACACACTAGTGGATGTCCTAACAGACTAGTGGATGTCCTTGTTTTGGTTTGTTTTGGTCTTGTTTTGGTAACTATTCAGCGTATTAAACCTAGAAACCTGTAGGGGAGCGATTCATCGCGCCTGGTTGGATGAGTGCGCTGGCGGTTCAATTGCTTTTTACACATTTGACCCACAGCTTGCATGCGCATAACATATACGCATACATCAAGCGGAGACAACCCATGTTTGCACTTTACGACCAAAACGCGCCCAAAAAGCCAACAAACCTTAGCATAAACAGTGACTTACTGAAAAAAGCCAGAGATTTAGACATAAACCTCTCTGCCGCATTAGAGCAGGCACTTACAAACCAACTAAAAACTAAACAAGCACAGCAATGGCTAGAGCAAAATAAAAGCGCCATAGCAGCTTACAACAAGTCAGTAGATGAAAACGGAGCCTTTAGCGATGGCCTTCGGAGCTTCTAAATGACACAGTTTACAATTTACCAAAATAAAAACTCACAGAGTAAAAAAGACTACCCTTTACTCTTAGATATTCAAACTAACCTGCTCGACTCCTTACAGACCACTGTTGTGGTTCCACTCAAAAAACTCGAAGCAAATAAAGATAAAGTTTTAACTCAGTTAACACCAACATTAATAATTGAAGGCGTGGATTATCTAATGCTGACACCTCAATTGGCCGGCATTCAACGTAAAGAGCTAGGGAAAGCAATTACAGACATTGAACATGCAAGAACCGACATACTGAATGCTTTAGATTTTCTCCTTACCGGCATTTAACGCCGAGCACAGCTGAAATTTTTATGGGGCATTTTTTGCGCGAAAAAGCGCGCAGTAATAACCTGGAGGATAATAACCTGGACACCCACCAATTAGTGAGAGGTTGCGCAGACTTATGCAACTGAGGTTTTTAGGTAAATGGATTTTGGTAACACATTATGGATAACACATTAATGGATGTCCTTGTTCTGTTGTTACCACTCGGGTAAATTTTCCTGCGGGATGGGTTGCGCCTGCCCTGGCGCTTCGCGCACTTGGCTACCGGTTTCCCATTCGCCCGTGCGGTCATAAACCAACTGAATCTGACCGAGAAAATCCCAAAATGAGGCAAGGTGTTTTTGTTCTACTGCGGGGGGGATGGTTTCGTCGCGATCCCAGCAGTTTTCTAGTGCTGCGGGAACATGGATTACAGTGCGGCTATCTATCGGTAATACAGCAAGGTATTCGGGATATCCTAGGGCATTAAAAGTTCGCGCGATAAACCAGTTAGCTCCATTAATTTCTTTTTCAAAAAAAGAATGTTCATTGAGCGGCTGTAAAAATTCCAGCGCCACTTCGCGCTCAAATGAGCGCTGAATGGCCTTTTTAAGTTGCTGCCGATCCTGAATATCAGTAATTTCGGCCATATTTTGAAAGCGGACAACACCAATACCTGTACAAAAATAGCCTTTTTTTAAAACATAGCTATCCATGTCCACCATGCAGGCCCATTTGATGCGCCCAAAAAACCACCTTATAGCAATACTGGCTTCATTCCATAATTCATCACCTGTCGATTCCGAGATTCTCGGACACGTAGTGTCGTCGTTAATATCCGTTTTGAAACCGGCAAAATAGGAGGGATCTTGTGCTCTATCTTCAGATATTTCCCCCGGAAATAAAACCATTCCCACACCAATATCAAAACAATTAAGCGGCAGATGCTCAAATGTCGGCCAAAAAAAATGCGAAGCATTGATAAAGGCAGAACGAGTTTCAGCATCCGTAGGTTCAACAAAACTCATAATTACCACTTTTTATTTGGGTTAATTAATGCGGCGCCGAGCTGTTTAATTAAATCGCTAAAATATACATTGGCGGCAGTGCGCTGATTATAAATTTTATTACCCTCTTCAACGGCGCGGTTTACATT
>JBEGTZ010000135.1:0-4369 GCA_041179125.1 Pseudomonadota bacterium
TGCCAACCGGCAGTTGCCACCCATGAACGCAACACCCATAATCCTAGAAACCTCAGTTGAATCACCCAAGTCTGCGCAACCCCTCAGGCAGCATCTAGCAAAAGTTAAAAATTCGAACAACCAATAAGGTTGCCCTTCATTTTTAACTTTTACTATCTGCACCAATGGGTTACACAGCTTTTGGGCGCTCAACTGAAGCTTCTAGGATAATCAACTACCACTTAAAAGGGGGTTCTATGACCAACAAACTCGAACAGTTAAAACAATTTTCCGACGTAGTTGCCGACACCGGCGATATCGAAGCCATCGCCCGCTACAAACCACTAGACGCCACCACCAACCCATCGCTGTTATTTAAAGCCGCGCAAATGCCGCAGTATCAAGCGCTGGTACAAGAATCGCTGGCCAGTACATCCACAATCAGCGATGCCGCCGATAAAATCGGCGTATCCATCGGCTGTGAAATTTTAAAAATTGTACCGGGCCGTGTTTCCACTGAAGTAGATGCGCGCTTATCCTTCGATACCGAAGCCATGATCGCCAAAGCCCATAAATTAATTAATTTATACGCAGCCCACGGCATCAACAAAGAACGCGTATTAATTAAACTCGCCAGCACCTGGGAAGGTATTCGCGCCGCCCGCACACTGGAAAAAGAAGGCATAAACTGCAATTTAACCCTGTTATTTAGCTTCGCCCAAGCCGCCGCCTGTGCAGACGCAGGCGCATTCTTAATTTCACCGTTTGTAGGCCGCATATTAGATTGGTACAAAGCCAACACCGATAAAAAAGAATACGCAGCCTTTGAAGACCCAGGTGTTATTTCTGTAACCAGCATTTACAACTATTACAAAGAACACGGCTACAACACCGTTGTAATGGGCGCAAGCTTCCGTAACCTAGGTGAAATTGAAGCCCTAGCCGGTTGCGATCGCTTAACCATCAGCCCCGATTTACTCGCCGCGCTAGAAGCCGACACCGGCATACTCAACCGCGCGTTGGAGCCAGGCAAAGGCAAAACCGGCAGCAGCAAAGTGGTAGATACCGAAGCTCAGTTCCGTTTTAATATGAACGAAGACGCTATGGCAACCGATAAACTCGGCGACGGCATTCGCAAGTTTGTGGTTGATCAAATTAACTTGGAGAAATTTTTAGCGTCGGCTAAAGGTTAATTGCAAGATTAACTGCCGGATTAATTAAAAGATAATCACCAGCATAAAACCCCATCTAAACATTTTAGATGGGGTTTTTTAATATCTATAGGGCGCCTCCAGAAATTCAATTTTCGTGATGATCGCAAGGCATTTTCGCGCGGACGACTGCATGGATGCGGGACGACCCCACGGATGGGGGAGGTAGAATTTCATCGGGAATGAAATCGAGGTAGAGCGACGCATAATGCCCAAGCCGAATGAGGGAGTTTATGCGGTATAAATGACCGATTGAGCACGAAAATAACGCAGCGAGCGCGCGAAAAGTGAATTTCCGGAGGTGCCCTATAACGCCTTCACCGTGGAAAAAAACTGCTTATCCACCGGCACAGCCACATCACCGTTAATAATAATATCCTGCTGCTGGCGAACATCCGCCGAAGAACTACCCAATTGAATTTTAATTTTACCCGGCTCCACCTGGTAAACCATTTTCTCACTATAAAAACCCATCAACGCCACAGGGACTGAAAACTCCAACCAACGGCTTTGTTTGGCTTTTAAATGAATGCGCTTAAACGCTTTTAATTCTTTTACCGGGCGAGTAAGGCTTGCAACCTCATCGCTAATATATAACTGCACCACTTCATCCCCCGCCACACTGCCTGTGTTGGTTATTTTTAAACGGGCTATTAACGTGTCGTTGGAATTTAATTGCGATTGTTCAAGCGTTAAATCACTGTAAACAAACTGGCTATAACTCAAACCAAAACCAAACGGATAAAGCGCAGTAGCATCACTTAACGCATAGCCGCGTTTGGCAGTCGGTTTATGGTTGTAATAAACCGGCAACTGGCCAACACTACGCGGAATACTCACCGGTAATTTTCCACCAGGGTTTACCTCACCAAATAATACCCGCGCCAATGCTGTGCCGGTTTCTTGGCCTAAATACCAAGCTTCAATTATTGCAGGTGCGGTGTTTTGAATTTTTTCTATCGCCAAGGGGCGGCCATTATTTAATACCACCACCAAAGGCTTCCCTGTGGCAATTAAAGCATCCACCAATTCTTGCTGCTGACCAAACAAAGTAACATCCGTGCGGTCCCCCAAATGTTTTTCATCCCACGCCTCCCGCGAAGTCGCTTCGTTATCGCCCACGACCACAACAGTGACGTCACTTTTAACCGTGATTGCGACCGCCTCTTTAATTAATACTCGGTTTTGTTCGGGGTTTGCAGGCACCACCTCGTCTCTGTTCCACCGCTCTTTGGAGGCCGTGTTTGCAGCAATTACATCACTGCCATGCTGCCAGTTTTCTTCCGTCAGTTTTACACCAGGCGCAGTGTGTACAGTAATTTTAGGCCCCAGATAATTTTTTACACCCTGCAAAATACTCACCGTTTGGCGGGGCACATCACTGTATCCCCCCAACAAGGTTTCATGGACATGCGGGCCAATCACAGCAATTGATTGCAGCGATTTTTTATTTAAAGGCAATATATTTTTATCGTTTTTAAGCAACACAATCGAACGCTCTGCCGCGCGCAGCGCCAATTCCCGCGCCGCTTTACCGCCCACACAAGCATCTGCTTTTTTAGCGTCCACAAAAGGTGTTTCAAATAAACCCAACTCAAATTTTTGCCGTAAAACCTCAGCTACTGATTTATTAATACTTTCTAGCGGGATTTTATTTTCTTCAACCGCGCGTTTTAATTGTGCATACGAAGAAGCAATAGGCGTTTCAAGAGTGACACCCGCATTAAATGCAATAATCGCCGCGCCATAAGTATCTAAAGCCAAATGATGCCGCGAAGCTAATTCCGGTATCGCATAATAATCACTCAGCACAACACCGCTAAAACCCCATTCTTTGCGCAAAATAGTATTCAACAATTTATAATTCGCATGGGAAGGAATTCCATCTATCTCATTATAAGAAGCCATCACACTGCCAGCATGTGCCGTTTTAATCACCGCCTCAAAAGGAAACAAAAAAACCTCCCGCAATAAACGCTCCCCCAAATTAGCCGGGGCGGTATTTAAACCACCGCTGGGTTCACCGTGGCCCGCCAAGTGTTTAAGCGTGGTAACGACATGCTGCGCATCAGGTTTTTTTTGCGCCCCCTGAAACCCCAACACCGCCGCAGCGCCCAAACTCGCCACCAAATAAGGGTCTTCACCAAGGGTTTCTTCAATCCGCCCCCAGCGTGGGTCGCGGGCTACATCTAATACCGGCGCCAATACACGCTGCGAACCTCTGCAACGCACTTCTTTAGCTACCTGCGTATAAATTTCTTCCAATAAAAGCGGCTCCCAACTGCTGGCCAGTGCAATTGCCTGTGGAAAACTCGTGGCATATAAACCACTTTGCCCATGCAGCGCTTCTTCATGAAAAATAGCCGGAATACCCAAACGAGTATTTTTTTTCAACCACATTTGAATGGCATTGGTATATTCCGCCGATTGTTGTGGCGTTTTATTCGGCGCGTATAAGTTTTTATTTTGCCCAGGGCGCGCAAGCTCACCTATGCCCTGCCCTAATAATTTGTTGGCCACTTCAGCATTTACAGTGCCTTTTTCATCCATAAAACCACGCATGTCCCACCAGTGTGTTTGTAATTGGGCAATTTTTTCATCAAGCGTCATGCGGTCAATTAAATCCGTCACTCGCGCAGCAACAGGCAATCGCGCATCTTGGTAAGGCAACGGCTCAGCCGCATGGCAAGCCAAGTTGTGCAAAAAAAATAACATCACTGTGGGTTTTAAAAAACACGCTACAGCGGTAAAAAAACGTGTCGAATATTTTATTCGATTAATCATTAAGAGCACCTTAAACATTAAGCCATGATTCACACACAATTAAATCCGCAGCAGGTTCAATTGAGCGCTTAACCAAGTGTTTAGTTATAGCTCAAAAATGGAATCAGGGGGCACCCTTACCGCTGAATGTAAAACCGTTATAGCAAGCTAAAGATTCGTGCGGCGGTGAAACCAATTCACTGGCCGCGCATATTTATCCACTTGGTCCGCCACATCTAAAATCAAGGCAAACAAGGCCATTCTCACTAAAATACCGTTATCCGCTTGACGAAATATAGCCAGGTTAGGATTTTGGTTAAGATCGTTATCCAGCTCGTTAGCCTCTGCGCGCGAGTCCCGTGGCAAAGGGTGCATAATGACTGTGTTCGGTTCGCAATATTGGGTATAAATTGCCT
>JBEGTZ010000136.1:0-16360 GCA_041179125.1 Pseudomonadota bacterium
TGCAGCAGATTGCTTGTGGGGCGGAGAATTGGGGCGTGTTGCATCTGCGTTCGGCGGAACCCTGTTTTGAGGCAGAGTTTGCCGATCATTTAGTGCGGCAACTGAAAAAAGAACAATGGCCAGTGGCGCATTTGGATGTGATCAAGGGGCCTAGTCCCTGGGCTGGGCCGCTGGGCGTGTTGGCGGGCCGCCGTTTGACGGATACTTTTGGTGTGCAAATGCGCTCTTGGCGTTTGGGCGTTAAACCCTTGATGCAGCATTGGATTGATGAAAAGCGCGCGCGCGAAGCGAGTTAAAAAAAGCCCCAGGCTTGGCTGGGGCTTTTTGTTGTGTGAAGTTTTTAGGTTAATACCGCTGAAAAATCAACGTAGCATTCGTGCCACCAAAACCGAAGCTATTGGACATCACCTTATTTAACACCGCATCCCGAGCTTGCAACACGATGGACATGTTTTCCGCTTCGGCGTCTAGGGTTTCGATATTGGCTGAGGCAGCTATAAAGTTGTGTTGCATCATTAATAAGCTGTAAATCGCCTCTTGCACACCGGTGGCGCCGAGGGAGTGGCCGGTTAGGGATTTGGTGGAGCTGATGGCGGGCACGGTGCCTGCGCCGAATACTTCTTTTACCGCGCGTAATTCGGCTAAATCGCCCACCGGCGTGCTGGTGCCGTGGGAGTTGATGTAGTCGATGGGGCTTGCGTCGGTCATGTTTATGGCCTGGCGCATACAGCGGGCGGCGCCTTCACCGGAGGGGGCTACCATGTCGTAGCCGTCGGAGGTGGCGCCGTAGCCGGTGAGTTCAGCATAAATAGTAGCGCCGCGAGCCAAGGCGTGGTCTAACGATTCCACCACCAAACAGCCACCGCCACCTGCAATCACAAAACCATCGCGTTGGGCGTCGTAGGCGCGGGAGGCCGCTGTGGGGTTGTCGTTGTATTTCGTGGAGAGCGCACCCATCGCATCGAACAGGCCGGTGAGCGTCCAATGTTCTTCTTCGCCACCGCCAGCAAATACCACATCTTGTTTACCCAGCTGAATTAATTCCATCGCATTGCCGATGCAGTGGGCGCTGGTGGCGCAGGCGGAAGAAATAGAGTAGTTAACGCCTTTGATTTTAAATGGCGTGGCCAAACAAGCGGACGCGGTGGAACCCATAGTTTGGGTGACGCGGTAGGGGCCAACACGTTTAACGCCTTTACTGCGAATAATATCGGCAGATTCCACCACATTGGCGGTGGAGGCGCCGCCGGAACCCATAATAATGCCGGTGCGGTCGTGGGATACTTGCTCGGGTGTAAGGCCGGAATGTTCGATGGCGCGCTGCATGGCAATGAAGGCGAAGGCGGCAGCATCACCCATAAAACGCAATTGTTTGCGGTCGATGTGTGCGGCCAAATCCAGGTCGATGGAGCCGGACACCAAACTGCGAAAGCCTTGTTCCGCATAAGAAGGGTTGTAACGAATACCCGAGGTGCCGTTGCGCAAAGCGCTTAATACTGTGGTGAGGTCATGGCCAATACAGGAGACAATACCCATACCAGTAATTACAACGCGTTTCATATTCGTCCTCTTCTTGCCCTGCTTGGGGCTGAAATAAAGTCTTTAACCAAGTGCCCAGCGGCTTATTGGCAGTGGGCCTATTAAAAAATTCCGCTGGGCTTATTAATGGTGCTAATTAAACCTAAAAACCTCGGTGTGAACGCCCAGCACGCACAGGTTCAATTCGGGTTTAAAAAGAATCCGTATTACCGAATAGCCCCACACGCAGGTCTTGGGCGAAATAAATATCCTTACCATCCACCGAAACTCGGCCATCGGCAATGCCCATAATCAACTTGCGCTCAATGACGCGTTTTAGGTTGATATGGTAAGTCACCTGTTTAGCGCTGGGTAGAATTTGCCCGGTGAATTTAACTTCGCCAGCACCCAGCGCCCGGCCACGGCCTGGGTTGCCTTTCCAGGCCAGGAAAAACCCTACCAACTGCCACATGGCATCTAAACCCAAGCAGCCAGGCATCACCGGGTCGCCGGGGAAGTGGCATTGGAAAAACCATAAATCGGGGTTTATATCCAATTCTGCGATGATTTCACCCTTGCCAAAATCGCCACCCACATGGCTGATATGCGCAATACGGTCTAGCATCAGCATGTTAGGAATAGGCAACTGGGCGTTGCCGGGGCCGAACATCTGGCCGTTGCCACAGGAAATGAGTTCCTCACGGGTATAGCTGGCTTTTTGATCAAATGACAACATAACAGGCTCTGAAGAGGTAAAAGAAAAGGCCGCCCAGCCGGATAAACAAAACGGCGGGCCGACCCTGAAAAAAAGGTTCGCCATTCTACCTGCAAACCCCCCGTTGTCTAGTCTTCAACTGCTGAGGCTGTGGTATATTCCCGCCCCCTGTTATACCTATACTTCCCCTTCAAAAACCACGTTACAAGGGTTACTTATGATCAAAAAATGTATCTTCCCCGTCGCCGGTTACGGCACCCGTTTTTTACCTGCTACTAAATCCATGCCCAAAGAAATGCTCCCGGTGGTGAACAAACCCCTGGTGCAGTACGGCGTTGAAGAAGCATTAGAAGCCGGTTTAACGGAAATTGGTTTTGTTACGGGCCGTGGTAAACGCGCCATTGAAGACCACTTCGACGTGAGCTATGAGCTTGAGCACCAAATTGCCGGTACCGACAAAGAAGCCTACCTCACCTCCATCCGCGAAGTAATGGCCCAGTGTACGTTTTCATTTACCCGTCAGCGCGAAATGCGCGGCTTGGGTGACGCGATTTTAAATAGCCGCCGCTTAGTGGGCGATGAGCCGTTTGCCGTGGTGTTATCGGATGACCTGTGCGTAAAAGACGGTGAACCAGACGGCGTGTTGGCGCAAATGGTAGGTTTATTCAAACAATTCCGTTGCAGCATCGTGGCGATTCAAGAAGTCCCCGACGATCAAATTCATAAATTTGGTGTGATCGGTGGCGAGCAAATTAAAAATGGTATTTTCCAAATAAATACAATGGTGGAAAAACCTAAAAAAGAAGAAGCGCCCAGTAATCTAGCCATTATTGGCCGTTATATTTTAACGCCGGATATTTTTGAAATTATCGAAAACACCAAACCGGGTAAAGGCGGTGAAATTCAACTCACCGACGCCCTCTTAACCCAAGCGCAAAAAGGCTGTGTGATCGGTTATAAATTCAAAGGCAAACGCTTTGACTGCGGTAGCGTAGATGGCTTTGTGGATGCCACATCGTTTGTATACAAAAACATGTACAGCGTGAAATAACGTGCCATGAACATTACTTGTTTTAAAGCCTACGATATTCGTGGCCGAGTGCCCGATGAACTCAACGAGGATGTGGCCTACCGCGTGGGGCGTGCCTTCGCGGAATATTTAAATGCTAAAAAACTGGTAGTGGGCCACGATATTCGCCTCACCAGCCCAAGCCTTACCGATGCCCTGGTGCGCGGCATGACGGACGCGGGTGCCGATGTGATTCACATCGGCCAATGCGGCACCGAAGAAGTGTACTTTGCCACTTTTGCTCTTGGGGTGGATGGCGGGATATGTGTTACCGCCAGCCACAACCCGATGGACTACAACGGCATGAAATTAGTGCGCGAAGGTTCGCGGCCCATCTCTGGTGACAGCGGTTTGTGGGATGTTAAAGCGCTGGCGGAATCGGGCCAATTTAACGCCTCTGCCCGCAAAGGCGTGGTTGAACAGCGCGATGTGCGCCCGACCTATGTGAATCACCTTTTAGGTTATGTGGATACTGCGGCGCTTAAACCGATAAAAGTTGTGGTAAATGCTGGTAACGGTGGGGCTGGTGCGGTGGTTGACGCGCTGGAGCCGCATCTGCCGTTTGAATTTATCAAAATACACCATGCCCCTGACGGTCATTTTCCCAACGGCATTCCCAATCCTTTATTGCCAGAAAACCAAGGCGTTACAGCCGAAGCGGTGGTGCAACATGGCGCAGCCTTAGGCATCGCTTGGGATGGCGATTTTGACCGCTGTTTTTTCTTTGATGAAAAAGGCCAATTTGTTGAAGGGTATTATGTGGTGGGTTTATTGGCAGAAGCGTTTTTAGCCAAACACGCGGGCGCCAAAATAGTTCACGACCCGCGCCTCACCTGGAACACGGTGGATGTGGTGCAGCAGGCGGGCGGGGTTGCCGTGCAGAGTAAAACCGGCCACGCTTTTATTAAAGAACGTATGCGCTTGGAAGATGCTGTGTATGGCGGCGAAATGAGCGCCCATCATTATTTTAAAACCTTCGCGTATTGCGATAACGGCACCATTCCTTGGTTGTTGGTTTTGGAACTCATGCAGCAAAAAAATCAACCGCTTTCTGCATTGGTTGAAGCGCGTATTCGGCAATTTCCCTGTTCTGGGGAAATTAACCGCACGGTGCAAAACACCCGCGAAATGCTCGTCACAGTGGAGGCCCATTTTGCGGCAGATGCGTTAATCGTTGAACACGTAGATGGACTTTCCATGGCGTTTGCCGATTGGCGGTTTAATATGCGCTCTTCCAGCACGGAACCCTTGGCGCGGTTAAATGTGGAATCCCGTGGTGATGAAGCACTTATGCGGCAAAAAACGCAGGAATTATTGGCCTTGATGGATCAGTTTTAATTTAGGTTGTAATTTTTAGCATCCAATAAAAATGGGCCTAACAAGGCCCATTTTTATTGGATGCTAAAAATGATTCAACTGAGTTTTTTAGGTTAAAGCCCCTGCGCACCCATAGAAACCGCCGCAAGTGATTCAATAATATTATTGATCTGGTTGTCCATTTCCAGCCCTATCTCAAAATGATCCAGTGCCTGAGTGACGGATTGAGTCATAATGTCCAACAGTTGCTCTTCCTGTTGGTCCGTCAATCCCATATTAAAAAAGGATGCTTCTACTTGTCTGACCATGCCCTCCATAATGCTTATACTTTGTTTTTTATGGGTTTCTTGGTTACTGCGGATTTTAATCAATGCGTGCTCTGCCTCCTTAATAACGTGATTAATATTGCTGCTCAGCAGATTGTTGAGTTTTGCCTGGCTGTTTAAGCTCACCACTTTGGAAACAACCGCCTCTAAAAGAATCATTAAGTGGTCTTTTATACGAGAGGACTTTTCTGTGTTTTCCGGTAAGTTTTTAATGAGTAAAACCACGCCGTGTTTAATTAATAACAACCGGTTGCCAATGGTAATAATGGGTTCGGGGCTTGAAATAATTCGTTTAATTAAATTAACTTCAAACTCACTGGGTGCGCCTTCGGTGCCCCAAAAAACACCCATATCATCCAAGTAGATATGTGCGCAGGCATTTAAACCAAAGGTTCCAAGGGTGGTGCAAATTTCAGCGCAGAGCTCTTCCGCTGTTTTAATGGAAAAACTACTGCGCAAAAAATTAACAATAATGCCTAAATCGCCGGTATCGCTCATGGCACTCATGGCGATAGCGCCGGCGTATTGTGCCGCTTCGGCGAGTTTTTTATGGTCTTTACGGCGTTGAATACAGGCTTTTATTTTGGACAGTAAAATCAGCGGAGAGTAGGGTTTAACTAAATAATCACTAGCGCCCGCAGTAAAACCCTTTAAAACCTCCTCTGTGGAATCGTTGCTGGATAAAAAAATAACATCTACGCCTGCGGTTTCTGGCGAATCTTTGAGTATCGAACAGGCGGTATAACCGTCCGTACCGGGCATATTAACATCCATCAGTATAATATCCGGCACATTATCCGAGATCATCTGCAACGCATCATCCGCCGATGTGGCCGCAGAAATTTGGAATTCATTTTTTAATTCTTGCATGAGTAGCCGAATATCTTCTGGAGAATCATCGACTATTAATATTTTGGTCATCTGGTCGCTCATAGTGATCTCACTTAAAGCCCTGTGAAATTAATTCGTTAACTGCCCGCAAGTTAAATTGATAAAATACCGTGCGTAATTTATTGGCGCTGTCGGCCCAAGGGCTGTGTGCGCATAAAGTGTTTAGTGCATCTACAGCTTCCTCTGCTTGGCCTAAATCACTGTGCAAATGTGTGCTTATCCGTTTGAGCAGTGGCTCCAGCTGAAGCAAGTCTACCGCTGCTGTATTTTGTACCGTTTGTATTTTGGGTTGCTGTACCATTTGGGCAGTATTAATAAGCTCATTAATGGCAGCATTTAGCTCCTGCAATTCTTCATCACTGGGCAATTGCCCATTTTTAGCCTGTGTTTCCAGCCGCGCAGCCAGCGGCGCTATTTTAAAAGCACTTAAATTGGCCGAGGTGCCTTTAAGCCGATGCAAAATACGCACGGCTTCATCCAGGGCATTACTGTGTTTGGCTTTTTGTAATTCTGGGATAATTAACGCGGCTTTTTCAGCAAACGAAATCAATACATCCTCAAGTAAACTGCGGTTTCCACGCAAACGCGCCAGCGCTGCGGGAAGGTCAATGCCGGGTAATTCAGTGCTGAGTGCTGTTTCTGGCGAGGCGCTAATGGCTGTGCTAAGGAGGGCGCTATTGTTTGTTGCGGGTGAATTGTCCCTGTAAAGCCAATAGCTTAATTGCGCCAATAAATAATCGGCATCAATGGGCTTGCAGATATGCCCCTGCATACCCGCATCCAGGCTTTTTTGCCGATCTTCTGCGGTGTCATTAGCGGTCATGGCTAAAATAATGGGTGTGTAATGGGTAAATTCGCTGCGAATTTTTTCCGTCGCGCTGTAGCCGTCCATTTCCGGCATTTGAATGTCCATCAAAATAATGTGTGGTTGCGCAGTTTGCATAAAACTCAGCGCATCCTGTGCGGAGGTTTTACACACAATTTTTAAGTCCATATCACCCAATAGCGCCTCGACTAAATCCAAATTCATGGGTTGGTCATCTACCACCAATATTAATTCGCCGTGGAATTTAAACGGTGCGGTTGTAGTGAGTGCTTCTGTGGAAGTGGTTAATGTCTGGCTGGTGAGTACGGATTTTAATGAGTGTATTTCGGCTTCAAGCATTTTTATTTTTGCAAGGGCACAATCTTTTTGCTGTGTTTCATCCAGTAATAATTGATGTAAAACCTGAATGTCAGTGCTTGGGGTTGTCGATAGCATAAAAAATTTTACCTTTGCCTTTTAATTCCGTTTATAAATATTTTTTGCACTTGCTTATTTAATTGGGTTATCTATACGCCAAGCTTAATGTCGGGCGTATCTTTTATCTATCGCGTATTTCAGTGCTGTCAGCAGCATTAATACCTGATAACACATAACTTTAAAAGTATTGGCAAAAAATTGACGCGGCAGCACTTTAAATATTCCAAAATAAAAAAACAGCCGATTAAATGACACATTTTTTGCAGCCACTTAAATGAAGTATAGATGGCCTAAAGAATTTAGCGGTGCATCGTTTGAACTTTGCCAGGATTCTAGGTGTTTTGAGCGCGAGTCTTAATGCGTTAACTGTCGTCGATGCGCCAATTCCCGCGCATCCTATATAAGAAAGCTGAATTTTTTATAACAAAATCGGCTAATAAAGACATGCTTAGTTTGTTCTGATGTAACCAACAGTAATTAGTTAGGCGCTAAGTTTTTTGGTATAAAAGTATTAAAGATTTGTTGTGGGTGGCCGATAGATTGGTTAGAAGCGCTCAATTACTGAGCTTCTGATTGCCGCTAGCGCTTAGGCTTAGGAGCAATCTAAAGACCAACGTGTTAGGAGGCTCTATGCCACTGTTTATTAATACCAACGTATCGTCAATTAATGCTCAGCGCCAAATGGTAAAAGCCGGCGCTGAAATGGACAAAGCCATGTCCCGTTTATCTTCCGGTATGAGAATTAACTCAGCCAAGGATGATGCGGCAGGTCTTGCTATTTCTAACCGCCAAACTTCGCAAATTCGCGGCCTGGATCAGGCTGTACGTAATGCTAACGACGGTGTATCTCTCATTCAGACAGCGGAAGGAGCCTTGAGTGAAAGTACTAATATTTTGCAACGTATGCGTGAGCTGGCGGTGCAATCGGCTAACGGTATTTATAGTGATGCCGACCGCTCAACGCTCGACGCCGAAGTTAAGCAGCTCACCAAAGAATTAGACCGTATCGCCAAAGCCACTTCTTTTAACGGCCAAAATATTTTAGATGGCTCGTTGAAAAAAGTTGAATTA
This sequence comes from Pseudomonadota bacterium, assembly GCA_041179125.1. Taxonomy (GTDB): domain Bacteria; phylum Pseudomonadota; class Gammaproteobacteria; order Pseudomonadales; family Cellvibrionaceae; genus CAMCXE01. The sequence continues at coordinate 8,151 of JBEGTZ010000136.1, forward strand.
CAAGTGGGTACTGAAGCGGGCCAAACAATTGATTTAAAATTGCAGGCGGTGGATGCAAAAACCCTGGGAATGGGTTCATTAACATCTGACATGATGGGTGGCGAAATAACTGCATCATTTGACTCGCAGATTTCGATGACCAACGGCGATATTTTAATAAATGGCAAGTCAATTGTTGGAGATACCAATTTCGTTGGTAGTACCGATACAGCCGAAGACCTATTGGCGATGATAAATGAAAATGTAAGCGGTGTAACCGCCTCTATGGTCGTGGAGTTAAATGCATCAAACGTGGGCACTGGCGTTGCGGATAGTGCAGGCACAACTATTACGTTAACAAAACTCAATGGCGCCACATCAGTTTTTAACGTGGCCGATACAAAAAGTCTGCAAGAATTTGCCGATAAAGTTAATACGGTTTCAGGCGGTGCCATTAGCGCCACAATTGATGATCAAGGCCGATTAAGCCTGATGGCTAAAGATGCTCAAACCTTGGCGGTGGGCGCGGCTGGTGCCACAGGTATTGCTGATACCAGTGACCGCGGCCGCATCGTATTGACCTCGGAGGATGATACCCCCATAACAATAACTCGCGGTGCCACGGGTACTGTCGATCAATTAGATCGTTTAGGATTTAGAGAATCGCGTCAATCGGGTGTTATCGAAGGCGCAGCCATGATGAATACCTCGGGCGGTGCGCATGAAGCCTTGTCGGTGGGTGAATTAACAATTAATGGTGTGGTAATTGATAACACCAATACCGGGAGTCTTCAGGGGAAAATTGATAACATCAATGCAGTATCTGAGGAAACGGGTGTTACCGCTAAAGCATCTTCTAGCATAACTATTGATTTTACTGGTTATTTAGGATCGCTTGCGAGTGCCACATTAGACAATATTATGCTCAATGGCGTTACCTATGATCTGGCTTTATCTGCTAACGCCACTAATACAGATATTGCTGCTGCCATTAATAACTTTAAAGAAGAGTCCGGTGTAACTGCACGGGTAACTGGGCGTAATCTATTATTGGAATCGGATCGCGGTGCAATCACCATCGGTACCGTCAGTTCTGCGGCCAACTTATTTGGCACGAGCGCTAATGCTACAGGGTTACAATTAATTAAGCAGTCATTGCTCGAAACCGCTACCGGAACCTTGGCAACAACCACAGTAACGATTGATTCATCCGCCACAATTACTTATCAGTCAAAAGCGAGTTTAAAGCTCGAGAGCGTTAATGGTAATCCAATTAGCGTTGAGTTAAGTAATGATGCAGTAGGCACCCGGTTGGGCCTAAAAGAAACCAATAATTTAAGTGGTGGATCCTTCGGGTCATCAATCTCATCTATTAGTATCGATACTGCCTCTAACGCCTCTAAAGCGCTTGAAGTAATTGATAATGCTTTAAACACAGTGAACGATATTCGCTCCAATCTGGGTGCGGTGAATAACCGGCTTGATTTTACGGTGTCGAACTTAATGAACGTATCGGAAAATACCTCAGCGGCGCGCTCGCGAATTACCGATGCGGATTTCGCTTCAGAGAGTGCAAACCTAAGCCGAGCACAGGTATTAGCGCAAGCGTCTCAAGCGATGTTGGCTCAAGCGAATGCAAAACCACAACAAGTATTGTCACTCCTTCGTTAATGGAGTGAATAGTGAATTAAAGCGTCTATTATTAAATAGACGCTTTAATTTCTCGAATAACACCGGGGAATATTTCCCCGGTTTTTGGCGTTACAGAGGTTTAATATGAATGACGTAAGCCCAGTGCGGCCCACACCTTCGGTGGTGCTCCCGGTATTATCGGGTAAGTCCGATAACACTAAAAAATTGACCGAAAAAATACTGACACAATCGACAACCGTTGAGCCTGAACCGGTTAAAACCGAGGCAGAAATTTTAACTGCGGATGCGAACAAAGGCCAAAAACTGCAAGATGCCTTGGGTACCATGCATGAATATGTGCAAAATGTTAAGCGCGAATTGCAATTTAGTGTGGATCAAGATTTAGGCCGCACGGTGGTGAAAGTTGTGGATTCTGAGTCGGGCGATCTAATTAGACAAATTCCTGAAGAGGTTTTTCTCGACTTGGCAAGAAAAGTGAAAGAAGACGGTGAACTTAATTTATTTAATGCCGTCGGCTGATTTTTAGCCGTTAACTTTTGATAAATAGACGAATTTTTATTTTTATCGGCAGTTATTTGCCGCAGGGAGGCCATTATTTGCCGCATATAGGTTGCCGCGAATATTTTTCGGATGATTTTTTAAGTGGGCCACTGGGTGTGGTGAATAAATGTTCAGTTTGCAAGATGCTAATTACCCAGTTAAAACTCCAGATCAGCGGGGTATGTTTTCACATTTAAGGTAAACCACTGAAGCGTTATAACGTTTTTTGGTGAGTCGAGGGGCTTATGATTGATAACAATATTGTCAAATCACTGGGTGCGGGTTCAGGTGTGGATTCTGCCAATATTATTAAACAATTAAAAGAAATTGAAAAAGCAGGCCCTCAAGCACGTATTGATGCCAAAAAATTAAAAGCCGAAACTCAAATTTCAGATTTTGGGCTTATTTCCAGTTCGCTAACCACACTTAAAACCGCTATTAAAGCGCTTTCGGATAAAGAAGGTTTTTTTAGTAAAAGTGCAAGTTATACCCCGAGTGAAGCCTTTGCGCCGGTAAAACTGGATACCGATGTGGCATCCGGTACTTATGCCTTTGATGTTACGCAAATTGCAAAATCACAATCCTTATCGAGTGAAAAATTTAGTGCGCTTTCTGATGCTGTGGGTACGGGTGTATTAACCTTCGAGCTGGGCAGCTGGGTGACTGATTCTAGCTCCACACATTTTGATTTGGACGGAACAAAAACAGGCGCCAGTATTACCATCGACAGCTCGAATAATACGTTGCAAGGCTTGCGAGATGCGATTAATAAAGCCAACTTTGGCGTGCAAGCCTCTGTGATAAAAGATGGTACAGGTTATCGTTTAGCGATGACGGCGGCATCCGGCCAGAATAATCAATTAAGTATTACCGTGAGTGAAGATGGCGGCGCGCCTACTAATACAGATGATACAGGTCTGTCGCGTTTTATTTATAACGAAACCAACCAGCAATTGGCTGAAGATCAACGAGGCCAAGATGCTGCATTTACTGTTAATGGGTTAGAGCTTACACGGGAAAAAAATAAAATTGATGATGTAGTAGATGGCTTTACATTTGAGTTAACCAAGCCTGATCCAGGCAAAGTGGTTTCGGTGACGATTAGTGATGATAAAACGTTTGCGGAAGAAAAAGTACGCGCATTTGTAGATGCCTACAATACATTTTTAACAGAGGTAAAACCGGCTTTTGGCTTTGATGAAGAAAAACAAAAATTTGGTTCGTTATCGGGGGATTCTTTAGGGAAGTCGGTGTTAACCAGTATTAAGTCACTGATTGCTACGCCTATTCCGGGTTTAGACTCGGCCATTTACACTACTTTAACGAATGTCGGTATTCGCACCTCTATTACAGATGGCTCCTTACAAATTAACGAAAAAGATTTTAAAAAAGCATTTGAAAATAATTTTGCGGATTTACAACGTTTATTCGCACCGGATACGCGCAGCTCTAATGGGGCGATTTCTGTCAATTCTGTTGGCAAGCAAACGGTGCCTGGAAACTATGATGTGGTAGTGACCACCCAGCCCAAGCAGGGTTTTTATACCGGGGCTTTGCTTGGGGTATCCGCATTGGATTCTAGTGCTAAGGTGTATCAATTTAAAATAAAAGTGAATGGTGTTGAATCCAACTCCATCACTTTGCCTGCCGATAAAATTTATGCGGATTCGAATGAGTTAATAAGCCAATTACAAACATCAATTAATTCGGACACTAATCTTTCTGCCGCTGGCATCACATTAACGGCGGATATGTCAGCCGGTGCATTGAAGTTTACTTCTACGCGTTATGGCAGTAATTCAACTGTTGAATTTACTGAGGTACACGCGAATGCCAGTGCTGAACTGGGTTTGAGTGTGGCCAGTGGTACAGCCGGTATTGATGTGCGCGGAACCATTAATGGTGTTGCCGCATTTGGGTTTTCCAATGTGCTGCGCCCGGAGCTTGGACAGCCCGGCGAGGGCCTTAATTTAATCGTGGCCGAAAGCGCTACCACTGCTCAAGTCACCTACAGTAAAGGCTTTGGTGGTGAGTTCGATTCCCTGGTGGATAAATTTTTACTTTCCAAAAGCCTATTGGATAATCGCAAAACGGAATTAAATGACCGTTTGAAAAGCTATAAAGATGACCAAAAAGATTTAGACCGCCGCATTGAGGCGTTTGAATTGCGAATCAGCAGACAATTTCGTGCTATGGAATCTATTTTAAATGGAATGAGTGGTTCGGGTAATTATTTAGATAATTTGTTCAAATCTTTACCGTTTACGGCAAGTAATAGCTAAGCTGAAATTTACTCCCATTTTCAATCCCGTAATCTATAGGCTTCTGCGTTATCGGATGTTCCGAGCGTGGCACCTGCTTATTACATCTCTGGCATTTGTCTTGCTATTCGCTTAGTAACTCTAACCATGTCAATTTTTTGTCGGGCGGTTGCTTTATGCTTTATTGTAGCGAATGTATTATGCCGTCCACGCGGCCAGAACAGGTGTTTGAAGATGGCGTATGCGATGCGTGTCGCTCGTCTAAACGCAAACATAGCACTATTAATTGGCTGGAGCGGCGTCAAGAATTTGAATCTATTTTAAAAAAATACCGCAGTGATGGCAGTTGGTATGACTGTATTATTCCTGTAAGCGGCGGTAAGGATTCCTGCTACCAAGCCATAACACTTAAAGAAACTTATGGCATGAACCCCTTGTGTGTAACGTTTACGCCTTGTGAACTTACCGAAGTTGGACAAAAGAATTTAGATTTTTTGCGTGAGCAGGGGTTTGATTTAATTCAGGTGTCCCACAACCGAAAATCCTACCAACAATTACAACGCATTGGTTTTTTTAAATTGGGTGATTGTTGTTGGCCGGAGCATATTGGAATTTTTACTGCACCCATTCGCGTGGCCGTGCAGTATCAAATTCCGTTAATTATCTGGGGGGAAAATTCTCAGTTTGAATACGGTGGCCCAGCCAGCAGAAGGGATAATCCGTATCTTGACCGCAGTTGGTTGGAGGAATTTCAGATGTGTGGTTATCGCATCAGTGATGTGGTACACGATGGCGTTAATCTTAATGATATTAAAACGTTTTTATATCCCTGCGATGAGGAAATTTTGCGCGTGGGTGTGACGGGGTTATTTTTAGGTCATTATGAAAAATGGGATACCCAGCGCAATTTAGAGGTGTGTGAAGCCCGTGGTTGGCAGCGTAACCCAGATGGCCCCATAGAAGGCGCCTACAATGATTTTGAAAACCTCGATTGCAAATGGATTGGCGGCCTGCATGATTATATGAAATTTATTAAATTCGGTTATGGCCGTGCAACGGATCAACTGTGTATTGAAATTCGTGCAGGCCGCATGACGCGCGCTGAAGCCATTGATGCATTACGCGCTACCGACGAAGGAAAAATACCCTGGAAATATGCCCCGGATTTTTTGCAGCGTTTAAATATTACTGAGGCGGAATTTATGACTACGCTGGATAAATTTACTAATAAAACGCTGTTTGAGCGGGATAATTCCAGTGGGAAATTATTAAAAGATGCAGATGGTAATTTGGTGCGAAAATTCTGGCCGGTTTAGCTGTGTAATTTTTTTGGGAAAAAGTAGAGATGCTGTGGCGGTAGGTATTATTGATCTGGGAATTGGTAATATAAATAGTGTTGAAAAAGCACTTAAATCTTTGGGTGCGGATGTAACTGTTGCCAGTGATTTTTCTGCACTCACCCAGGCGAGCCATTATATTTTACCCGGTGTAGGCAGTTTTGCTGCGGCGTCTAAAGCGTTAATGGAGAAAGGCGGTGTTAATACACTGGAGGCTTTAGTGTGTGATAAACCGGTGCTGGGTATTTGTGTGGGGATGCAATTATTTGCCCGTTGCGGGCAGGAGCATGGCAATAACCCTGGGCTTGCTTGGGTGGATGGGGATGTTACCGGGCTGGCAACAGAATTGCCTTTACCCCATGTGGGTTGGAACGATATTACACCGCTAAATAATTGCCCATTATTTATTGATATGCCGTTACAGCCTTGTTTTTATTTTACCCATAGTTTTGGTTTTGCCCAGGTAGCCAGTGAGCAGGCAGCGGCTTTGTGTACGTATGGTGAGCCTTTTGTGGCTGCTATTCAGGTGGGAAGACGCTATGCCGTGCAATTCCACCCGGAAAAAAGCCAGCAATTAGGGCTTTTGTTGCTGAATAACTTTTTACGTTATGGCTCGCTTATGTTGCGTACCCGTGTAATTCCGGTCATTTTAATTGATGGGTTTTCGGTTATTAAAACCTGTCAATTTAATGTGCGGCGCAATTTGGGTAATCCTATCCAGGTGGTGCGCACTTATAATTCACGCAATGTGGATGAATTAATTATCTTGGATATTGACGCGCAGAAACAAAACCGCACGATTGATTTATGGACTATTCGCGATATTACCGAAGATTGTTTTATGCCATTAACTATTGGTGGTGGTATTCAAACTCTTGAAGATATTCGCCAGACACTGCTGGCCGGTGCCGATAAAATTTGCCTGAATACACAGGCTTTATTAAACCCGCAATTAATTACGCAAGCGGCGGAACAGTTTGGCCGCCAGTGTATTGTGGTGTCGGTGGATGTGGTGTGGCGGGAGGGTAGGGCTTATGTACACAACCCGCGTGTGCCTACGGGCCAATTATTGGTGTGCGATTGGTTGGAGCAGGTGCAGGAATTAGGCGCGGGGGAAATTTTAATTACCAGCGTGGCTTGTGAGGGCACAATGGCGGGGCCGGATATGGCTTTATTAAATTTAATTCAAGGCCGGGTAAATATTCCGTATATTTATTGCGGCGGTGTAAAACAGCCTTCGGACTGTGTAGATATTATTCAGCAAGGCGCCCATGCGGTGGCGGCGAGTAGTATTTTTCATTTTACGAGTATCACACCGGAAGAGTGTAAACGGGCGATGAGCCATGAGGGGATTGCGGTGCGGTTGTTTTAATCTAAAAACACCCAAGTCTGCGTAACCCAATAGTTACTTTAGGTTTAAGTAAAAATACCGTTATGGTGTAGGTTGGGCAGTAATGCCCAACGCAGCAGTGGCTTCGATAAAAAATGGTCGCCATGCGGCGCCTTGAAATATCGGCGTACAGGCGCGGAATGTGTTGTGTTGGGCATTACTGCCCAACCTACGCTCTACTCAACTCATCGGAATTTGCTTTATGCCGCTGAGGGTTGGGATGTTACGCAGGACGTGTTTTTATTCATTTAGCATGGCAAGCGCCATCGCTTCCGCTACTTTAATCCCATCAATTCCCGCTGACAGTATGCCGCCTGCGTAGCCTGCGCCTTCGCCTGCGGGGTAGAGACCTTTGATGTTGATGCTTTGGAAATCTTCTGAGCGTTTTATGCAGATGGGGGAGGAGGTGCGGGTTTCTACGCCGGTGAGCAGGGCGTCTGCTTCGGCAAAGCCTTTAATTTGCCGATCAAATGCGGGTATGGCTTCGCGCAGGGCGGTGATGGCGTAGGTGGGTAATACGTGGGATAAGTCGGTGAGGGTGATGCCGGGGGTGTAGGAGGGTTTTACTGTGCCTGTCTCGCCGCTGGAGGGGCGGCCTTTGAGGAAGTCGCCTACGCGTTGGGCGGGGGCGTTGTAGTTTTCACCGCCTAATATGAAAGCGGCGGTTTCCAGTTGGCGTTGGAGTTCTATGCCTGCGAGTGGGTGGCCTGGGTAGTCTTGTTCTGGGGAAATTCCTACCACTATGGCGCTGTTGGCGTTGCGTTCGTTGCGGGAGTATTGGCTCATGCCGTTGGTGACGACGCGGCGCTCTTCTGAGGTGGCGGCCACCACGGTGCCGCCGGGGCACATGCAAAAGCTGTATACCGAGCGGCCATTTTTGCAGTGGTGGACGAGTTTGTAGTCGGCGGCGCCTAGGATCGGGTTGCCTGCGTTTTCGCCAAAGCGGCATTGGTCGATTTTGCTTTGTTCGTGTTCGATGCGAAAGCCGATGGAAAACGGTTTCGCCTCTATATACACGCCGCGCTCGTAGAGCATGTGAAAAGTGTCGCG
>JBEGTZ010000137.1:0-10605 GCA_041179125.1 Pseudomonadota bacterium
CAGGGTCAAAATACACTTCTATTTTTTCCCATTGGGTGCCGGTGGCATTTAATCCCCAGCCATAAATTTCGTAGCAATTGCCTGAAGTGGAGAATTTTTTGATGGTGAATTTATAGTCGTTAATGATTTTTTTTTGCATGTCGTACACCGACAGCCATTTATCTTGCGGTGCTTTGGGGCAGTCGGCATCGGCGTGGCTGTTTAAACTCATAAAAAGTACAGCGATGCTAGGGATGAGGGCTTTAAACATAAGAATATTCCTGAGGTTAATTAATGAATTTAAATAACGGTTGTTATTTAAGGGTTTGAATAAAAAGATAAAGTAACTGTTCAGCGCATAGCGTAGGGCGGGTTAATAACCCGCGCTGACGGTGTTGTTGCTTGCGATCATTTTTGTAAAAACACGGATTTTGCTTGTGCGGTTTTTGTTGAGTTTGCCTGCGGGTGAACGGGTTACGCCGCAGGCATAACCCGCCCTACCAGTGACAACCTAAAAAGACATCTTCGCGGTAACGCTCAAACCCCGGCCTTCACCCACGTAGGTGAAGGGTGTGGCCGAGCGGTAGAGGGCATCGTAATACACTTCGTCGGTGGCGTTGAGCAGATTAAATTGCAGGCTGTAGGTGTCGCTAATTTCCCAATCGGCCATTAAATCTAACCGGGTATTGGCTTCAATTTTGTTGTTGGTGGTGCCGCCATTGGGTGTGCCGCCCCAAATTTCGCCTTTGTAGGTGAGGGTGCCGCCCAGGGCTAGCTGGCTCAGCAGTTGGTAGCGCACTTGGGCGGTGAGGGATTGCTCGGCGGTGTTGGGGAATTTTTGCCCCACTTCGCTGGCGGTGTCTGAGCGCGTCACTTCAGTATCTAGCCAGGTGATGCCCGCTTGAACGGAGAGTTTTTCCGTGAGGGTGCCGGTGGCGGCCAGCTCAATGCCGCGCACCTGTAACTCACCAATTTGGTTGACCAAGGTGACAGGCGGGGTGGTGTTGGGCACGTTGGTGGTGGAAATTACGTCTTCTTTGATGATTTGGAACAGCGCGCCGCTGAGCAGTAATTTGTCGTCGAACAGTTCCCATTTGCTGCCCAGTTCATAGTTGGTGTTTTTCTCAGGCGTGGGGGTAAACCCGGCGGCGGCGCCTGCGTTGGCGGCGTTTTGGCACAGGCCACCGTAGGCGCAGTTGGTGGCGGAATCCAACTGTTCACCGGTTGGGTTGGAGGAGGTGCTGAGGTTGAGGTAGACATTGCTGCTGTCGGTGGGTTTGTACACCACGCCTAGGTGGCCGTTGGTCATGGATTCGTCTGTGGTTCTAGCGCCGTTGGTGGCGCCGGTGTAGGCGGTGGCGCCGGAGTTGACGGTAAAGTCAAACTGGTCGGCCCGCAGGCCTGCGAACACTTCCCACTGGGCGTTGAGCGTCCAGGTGTCCATCAAAAATACGCTGTGGCTCTCCACGGTGAGGGTGGAATACCCGGCGGGGTTTACCGTTAATTTGCCGCCATTTTGCCGCCAAAAGAAGTTGTTCGGCTGGCCGGGCACGCCGGCATTGGCGCTGCGCAGGCTGTCGGTGTAGGGCAAGTTGGTGATGTTCTCTTCCGCCGCTTCCAGGCCGAATACCCATGAATGCTGCATTCCGCCCAGGGCCATATCCCAACTCAGAATGCTTTGCACTGCTTGGGATTCATTGGTTTGGTTGCGGTTTTGCGAGTTGGCGCGCACGTACATGCCCGGTGTGTTTACCCCAACAGGCACACCGGCGGCGGGTGCGGGCGTGGCGGCTAGGCCGGAGATAGAAATGACGTAGCGGTTGGTGGTTTTGCCGTCCCGCAGGGTGGTTTGCCAGTGCAGGGTATCGCTGATGTCCCATTTGGCGACCAGCGTTGCGATGTCGCTGGAGGTTTGCCAAAAATCCCGGCCTATCTGGCCGAAATAATCGCGCCCTGGGATGGGTTTGCCGGTGGTTGGGTCCCAGGCGATGCCGCCATCGGGCACGTCGTCACTGGCTTGGTAATAATAATCGGCCAACAGGCTAAAGGCTTGGCTGGGTTTCCAGGCGCCCGCTAAGGCGGCGCCTTGGCGTTGTTCGCTGGCTAAGCCGCGTGCGGGCAGGTCGCGCTCGCCGTACATCAGGTTGGTGCGCAGGGCCAGTTCGTCATTAAAAGCGGTGTTGTTATCCAGGGTGACGCGTTTTTTGGCATCGGTGCCCAGGCCAAAATCCATATCGGTAAAGTTATTCGGCCCGGCTTTTTTGGTCACATTATTAATGGCGCCGCCGGTGGTGCCACGGCCTGCAAAGCTTGCGCTGGGGCCTTTGGCGACTTCAATTTGTTCAACCGCAAAAATCTCCCGCGTGGTGACGCCGGGGTCGCGCACGCCGTCCACAAAGATGTCGTTGCGCGCTTCAAAGCCGCGAATAATAAAGCGGTCGCCAAAGGCATTGCCGCCCTCACCGGTGCCGAGCGTGATGCCTGGCTGGCTGCGAATTACATCAGCCAAATCCTGCGCACCGGCATCCTGTATGGCTTCTTTGGAGATCACTTGAAGGGTTTTTGGCGTGTCGGCGATGGGGCGTGTGTACAGCGGCGAGGCCATCTCGTTCACTTTGTACGGGGCGCCGTCTTGGGCGCGCGGGTTGGTGTTGGGTTTCACCGCTTCTTCTTCCACGGTGAGTTTATCCAGCTTCGTCACGGGTGCGGGTTCCGCAGCGAAGCTTGTGTTAACCCCTGCGGTGAGCAGAAGAACAGGCACCGCCAGGGATTGGCGCAGGCTTAATGGGCGTAGTACAGGCGTTGGCATAACAGTAAATCCAAGTTAAGAGGTTTATTTAAGGGAGAATTCAATCGGGATGGTGAGGCGCAGGCGGGTTAAACCCAGCGCCGCAGGAATGGGTGGAAATGGGCTGGCCTGGGTGACAGCCGCCAGCGCCGCCGCATCCAGGCTGGGTATTTGGCTGGACTTGCTCACTTCGGCGGAAACCAAACTGCCGTCGGCGGCTATTTCAAAGGTGATTTCCACCACGCCCTGTTGATTGGCGCGTTTGGCGGGCACCGGGTAGCGTTTGTGGCGGGCAATATCGCGCATCAGTTGGTGGTGATAGGGGGTTGCATCCGCCTTGGGGGCAGCCGGGCTGACCGCTGCTGGGGCTTGCGGCGGGCTTTGCACGGGCGCGGGCGGGTTAACCGGCTCGGCTAAAAAGTGAATCTGCGGCACGGTGACGGTAATTACGGGCCGGTCAAAGTTGATTTCCGGCTCCGGCGGCGCCGCTAAGGGTGCGGGGGGCTGGTCGTCGTTGAGGATGTTTACGCTCAACACCGGCTGTACCGTCGGCGCAGCGGTACTCTGCCAATGCGCCAACATCAACAGCAACAAGCCCACCTTCAACACACACACCAGTGCCAAGCAGTTGAACCGGGCCGCGCGCGAGACACCCGCACGCCGCCGCACGGGGCGCTCGGCGCTCGTGGTAGCGGGGTATAAGTAGGTGAAGATGAGGGCAGACATAGTGCGACAACGGTGTTGAATACAATGTCATACTATTTGATATTTATTATCAAATGCAAGATGCAATTAATAGCATTGCGATTTGCTTCAGGTCTCTGTTGAGCGCCAAAAGCTATGTAAGCCATTGGTGTAGATAGTGAAAGTTAAAAATGAAGGGCAACCTTATGGGTTGTTCGAGATTTTAAACTTTTGCTAGATGGGCCAAGGGGTTGCGCAGACTTGGGTGATTCAGCTGAGGTTTCTAGGATAATGTCGGTGGCATTCACCTTCAGACTTAACCGCTACCTGTGCCAATCCAAAATTTTGCTGCCCTCCTCTAATGCCATGCGCAGTAAGGTTTTGCTATCAACGGGCAAGTGTTGCGCTTCCATTTTGTTCAAGCAGGTTTCAAGCATGTTAGCGGCTATGTGTGGGGCGAATAGGTGTGGGCCTTTTAGTTGGGTCAGCAAATCATTTATTTCTGAATGGTTATTGGGGTTAAGCGCTGCGAATAATTCATCCCAACCGGGGTTTTTATTGAGCAGGGTTTTTATTTGAATCCTGAACGGTTCGGATTGTTTGAATGCGTTTTGTTTTTGGTTGTGGGCTTCCAGCAACCAAGTGGCGTCATGTGCTTGTTTTTCAGTTTCTTTTGAATTGTTTTTTGTGCGAAAAATCAGAATGGCTGCCGCAAGTAGCGCTGCAATTATCACAATATAAATGATCATTTATTACTCCTGGAAATGAATTGGGGTTTTTAGGGGTAAGGGTTTTCCACCATCTGCACCACCGCCAAACGCCCGCCAGGGGCTTTGGAGAATAGGAGTTGTTGGCCGTCGGCCAGGGCGATTTTGTCGCCGATGGGGATGGGCGTTTGGGGGTTGGCGAGGCTTAGTTCTGGCAGGCCTTCGTTCACTAGCCACCATTGGCCTTGGTGCAGCACAAAATAACCCTGCCGCTGTTTTTGTGCGGGGGTGAGTTTTTCGTTGGGGAATACGGTTCGGTTGGTGTGCCAGGGCAGTAAGGATTGGTTGGTGTACACCATAAGGCGGTGGTTGTCTGGGCGGAAGTTGCCTTCGCCCCAGTTGGAATACAGGTTTAACACCGGCAGCACGCCTGGGTGTGGGGTGTGGCAAAAGGGGCAGGTGGGACGGGTGCTGTTGTCGAATACATACCAGGCTTGGGCGCAGGCTTTGTTGGCGCAGGGCTGGATGAGATCCAGGGTTTTGACCAGGGCGGTTTCCCATTCGTCAGATCCTGGGCGGGCGCTGGGGCTGTGCAGGCCATCTACAAAGGCGCGTTCAAACAGTTGGCTTAGGTAGGGGCCGGTGATGTGGTAGGGGATTTGGGCTGGGTCTTTCCAGGGCAGTTCGGCGGCTTTTAGGTGGGCGGCGTTAACGCGGTTGGCGGTGTTGCTGGGGTGTTCCACAAACAGGGCGCCGGTGCCCATCGCCAGTTCGTCGTCTTTCTGGGGGTCTTCGCTGTGGCATAAATCGCCGCGCAGTGGGTGGCGCAGCAATAGGTACATATAAATGAGGGTGGCTAATGCGTGTAGGTCGGTGCTGATGGAGGGCAGTGTGCGGGCGGCATCGGTGCGTGAGAGATGGGCGCTTTGTACCACTTCTGGGGCGATAAAATCCGGCGTGCCGACTACCTCTGGCGGGAATTTACCCGGCACCACCAGGCCGTCCATGTCGATGATGCAAGCGCGCCCGCTTAAGGGGTCGATGAGTACATTTTTGTAGCTGAGGTCAGAGTGGGCGAGACCTGCGGCGTGCAGGCGGCGCAGGGCGCGGGCCAGGTTCAAACACACGCGCAATTGCCCCAGCCAGTCGCCCAGCTCCCGTGGGTCTAGGTATTTGGCGCGGTTGCTGGGGGAGGTAAACCATTTGCTTTCTTTTTCGCGGCCTTGAATGCCAAGCATGTCCTGGTTGCGCGAGCCGTGTTGAAAGAAAAAATTGCGCTCGTAAAAGGGCACTACCACGCCCAGGCGGCCTTGGTATTCCACCGTGGCGCGCGGCCAGCAGAAGGCTCCGCGCCAGTAGTCACCGCCGGTTTGGTTGAAGATACGCTCGCGGTAGCTGCCGGTGATGGCGGCTAGGCGTTCGCGGCTGGCGTCGTCGGCTGGCGTGCGGTAAAACGCGACGACGTAGTCTTCGTTGGGGGAAAAATACACGTCTTTCATGCCGCCAGTGGCGCGGATTTGGTCGATAAATTCGATGGGGCTGCCGTCGCTGGCTTTCAGGCGAATGAGGTGGGTCACGGTGGAAACCTTAAGCTTTTGGTGGTACTGGAAGTTAACACGGGTTTTGTCGGTTAGCCCAGCGTGTAACCTGTATAAAAATAATAACTTTCCGTAGGAGGTGCCTTGGCGCGCCTAGCAAAAGTTGCACATTTCGAACAACCAATAAGGTTGCCCTTCATTTGCAGCTTTCACTATTCACACCAATAACTTGCACAGCTTTTGCGCGCTCAACTGAGGTTTCTAGGATAAATCCTTGAAACATTTCAATAAAAACGTCTTATCCAATGGGAGTAGACGATCTCTTTCCCAACATTTAACACACTAAAGCCACCTTACCTACAACCTGAGGAACTTTACGTGGACAACTCAAGCCATTTCCAAAATTTATTAAAACTGATTAGCCCATTTTTACTCGCTTCATTATTAGTGGCCTGCAACGACACTATGAGTGATGCGAAGCAGGAGCCCGTATCAAATGCGCAGGCCAGCGTGCAAGAGGGATTGGTAGGCGCAGTCTTCGGTGAATTGACACCGGATAAGACTGGGTTTGATTCGGCGGGCACCATCAGCAAGGATTCCCGAATCAAGATTAAGGCCGAGCATTATTTTGCGCTTGGATCAAATGGCAAATCCATAACCGCTATATTGGCTGCCAAGATGGTTGAAGCTGGGCTGGTGCATTGGCACAGTCGTATCCTTGATGTTTTGCCTGAACTCGAAGGAGAAATTCGAGATGAATACACTACAGTAACCCTAGAGCAATTACTCAATCATAAAAGCGGAATGATCCCATTAACTGACGGGGATGAAGCGCAAAGTTTCGAAGGAGATTTACCTGAAAATGCAAGGGAGCGTCGTCTTGTTACGATCAAGTGGATGCTAAATCAAGCGCCGGTTGCTTCCGCCGGTACCGGTTTTCATTATTCGAATGCGGGCTACACGGTCGCAGGCGCCATGATGGAAAAGCTGGGGAATAGCACTTATCTAAATTTGGTAAATGAATGGGTTCTTAAACCACTAGACATATCCGCAATAATGACTATGCCGGCAACCAGGTTAGACAATCAACCTTTGGGGTATTTAGGGCAAAAAAATCATCTGACGAGGGTAGACCCTCACGACGAAATTTTACTGCTCTTGGATGACGTTATCTCCCCCGCAGGTAGCCTGTGTATGACGGCTCAAGATTATGGAAAATATTTGCAATGGCATTTGCGTGCGTTGAGCGGGGCCGATACACCGCTTCCCTCAAGCTACCTGGACAAGCTGCACGCACTTAACAACAATGAATACGCTTTAGGTTGGTTAATGATAAAAAATAGCCAAAATAATAATGTTGTTTTATTTCATGGCGGCGAAACAGATGGATTTACCACAACCGCAGTTTTAGATGGCGCGGGAAAATCAGGGGTGTTTGCTGTAACAAATACCGCGTCTGACGATGAAAATAATCCCTGGGTAGGTGATTTGCTGGAGAAAAAAACATTGGATTTATTGGTCAAAAACCAGCAAAACCCCTAAGTCTTTCCCGCTCTATATTGGCTAGGTGTTAACCCCGAGACTTTTTTAAAGGCCGCATTAAATGCGGCCTTTGAGCTAAAACCTGAGGCGAGCGCAATATCCAAAATGGTTTGTTGGCGATATGCAGGATCACGCAAACAGCGCTGCACTTCTGTAACACGATGACGATTGATGAAATCAAAAAAGCTTTCTCCTAAAGTCTCGTTGAGCAATTGGGATACTTCATGATTGGTAGCTTGAAGTGATGATGCGAGTTGGCTAAGCGTTAATTCGGGTTCTAAATAGGGGTGTTCGGTCAACATCAAGGTAGACAATACGTGTTGTAATTTCTCGGTGCGCTCGTCAGACAGTTTGGCATTGGCATAGCGAACAGATGATGCCAATGCAGGTGTCTGTGCGGTTTCAATATCGGTAAATTTAAGCAGGGGCAATAAAATATTTTTATGTATGAGGGCGCTGTACCCTAAAAAATACACGCCGATAACCATGGCAAAATCAGGGGCTATTGCCAATGAGGTGCCCAATAAAAAATCGCCTGCAACCCAAACGCTCCACATCAATAAATAAATAAATAAAGAATGTTTAAGCCAGTTCATATTCAAAGCAAAGTCAGACGAATATTCCTTTTTTACAGCGCTTTCAAACTTATACCAATTCCAAAAGCTTGCAAACATATACATCCCAATATGAATTTGTATCGCAAAACCTAAGGCATCAATTTCTTCGGTTTTGCTATCTTCAATTAGCTGGGTTCTTAATTCCTGAGTATCGACAGTTATGTTAACCATAAAAATCAAAAAATAAAAAATGCCTGCTGGAAAAAAAATGCAGGAATTGGATCCATTTTCGGGTGCTGGTAATTTGTAAGGTCGATTTGGTATACAGCAGCAAAAGTGGGCCAATCACAAAATATATGGGGCTTAGCAGTTGCGCAATGTGCGGGTAAGTATAGGCAATGTCAGAGCTCATCCATAAGTCCACGCACAAACACAGCGCAATTGCGATCAACAAAATAACCAATAAGTTATTGGATGCGCCACGAGAAAAACGCTTTAACAAAATAGCTAAAAAACCACCGTGTATGGCTGCAATTAACGAAAGTGCATCACTTAATGACATAGGTATTCATTAACCAAAAATAATTCTAGAGGCCTCAGTTTAGCGCCCAAAAGCTGTAAAGGCACGGGTAGCGGATAGTTAAAGTTAAAAATGAAGGGCAACCTTATTGGGTGTTCGAATTTTTTAACTTTTGCTAGATGCTGCCTGAGGGGTTGCGCAGACTTGGGTGATCCAACTGAGGTTTTTAGGTTTAACGTGTTTGTGTAACTAAGCATGTATCCGTGCGGTACGTTAATTTAAGTAAAAATACCGCTAGGGTGTAGGTTGGGCAGTAATGCCCAACGCAGCAGTGGCTTCGATAAAAATGGTCGCCATGCGGCGCCTTGAAATATCGGCGTGCTGGAGCGGAATGTGTTGTGTTGGGCATTACTGCCCAACCTACGTGGTAAACGTATTCAAACGACAAAATGGCTGAATAGCCACAACCCCCCCAACCCAACGGTATTGCGGCGCAAGGCGCCAGATCCAGCAGAGGCTTTTAGGCTGAAGGCACCGCCAACACCAAGGTGCGGTCGTCGTGGTTGCCTTGGCTCCAAAAATCCAGCCAGCTCAGCAGGTGCAGGTGGGCATCTTCAGTGCGGGTGAGCGGGGCAAGTTCGGCCCAGAGGGCATCCCATAACGGCAGCGAATGCAGGTTGGTTTCGGTATCAAATTTAGGGTCGGATACGCCGTCGGTCATTAGGATAAACGCGGTGAGGTCCTCCACCAGGGCGAACTGGGTGCGTGCGTGTTGGGCTTCATGGGTGACGGTGCTGGCATCCAAAAAGCGGGTTTGGCCTGCGTATTCCCCCGCATCCGCCGCCCCCAAAATAATCACCTCGCGCCCCTGGCGGTACACGGCAGCGGCGCCATCGCCCACCCAATAACAGGCGCACAAGGTGCCAAAAGCAAAGGGGCGGTAAAGGCCGATGAGGGCGGTGCTGGCGTAGTCTTTGAGTTGTGCGGCGGCGGTTTGGGCAACATCAGCTTGAATGTCGAGCAGCGCTTGGTGTGCCGCCCCGCCCAAAAGGGCAGTGAGTTGCCGGTGTAGTTGGGTGTGGTTTTGCGGCGTGCGGGCGCTGGCAAACGCCTGCACACAGGCGTCCAGCCCACGGGCTTCGTGTAGCTGCTGGCTTAAATAGGCCTGCGCGCTGCGGCAAATCAGCTCGGCGCCCCGGCGGGAATAGTGCGCGGAGCCTGCGCCATCCGCCGCCACCAGCAGGCTCCAGCCGCAGGCCAGGTGGGCTATGGCGCAGTCGTCATCGCGGTAACTGCCCACATGGGCGTGGGAGCGGCCGCGTTTGCTGGCGGCCAGCAGGTGGCGCTGCTGCCCGCTCCAGCTATCCGGGCGGGCAAATAGGCCCTGGGGGTTGGAGGGCACATTCTTCCACAGGTTTTTAGGGTCTTGAATCACCGCAAGGCTGAGGCGACAGGTTTGCCTGGCCGCTGACGTTTTGCTGTTGAAGGTTAATTCCAGGTTGAAATCCCCCGCCAGCAAGGGCGTGCCGGTGATCTGGCCGGTGTGGGTTTCCAGCGTTAAACCCAGGCCCGAAGGTTGTTGTAGGGTCAGGCATTCATGCAGTTCGGGCAGCACCTCTCGCAGCGCTACGCGGTAAGCCTGGCCCACTCGGCCATTGGGCAGCGGGCGGGCGCGCTGGGGTGTGGGCGTTTGTGCGCTGGGGCCTGTGGGTTTGAAAAACGATGGTGGCATGAGGATTCCTGAGGTTTCTAGGTTAAGGGGTTAGCCTGTCGCTTGGGGCCAAAATAGAAGCGCAGGTATTTGCCAATTCCCCTCATTCGAAAGGGGTGGGGTGGTTTTCTGTCGCAGTAGAGCATTCCCCTACAATACAACCACCCCGTCAGGCTGCGCCTGCCACCCCTCCGAGGAGGGGATTTAGCTGAATCCTTATCTTAATGACATGGGTTGTGGGCGGTATGGGCAGGTGTGTTTGCCTAGAATTTCATTCTGATTCAGTTACATTTTGGCGTTATTGCCAGGGTAGGGCGAAGATAGTGGTTTGCGTTGGTTTAACTGCGCCCGATATTTTCTGTTTGCGGGTACGTGCTGTGTTGGGTTTCGCACGCTCTACCCAACCTACTCGGCGCATTCAATCACCCCACCCGCAAAGGCCGCGCAGATAATCCTAGAAACCTCAGTTGGATCACCCAAGTCTGCACACCCCCTTGACGCGCCTAGCAAAAGTTAAAAAATTCGAACAACCAATAAGGTTGCCCTTCATTTTTAACTTTCACTATTCACATCAATGGC
>JBEGTZ010000138.1:0-6962 GCA_041179125.1 Pseudomonadota bacterium
GAGCTGTCGGCGACATCATCAACCAAGGCGCGATAAATCGCACCCCTACAGGGTGACATGTTTAATACGCTGAATAGTTACGGATAACCTTACTCTCCTACAAGATGAGCCGAATGCGGATCCCCCTGAATAAAAGCACATAAATTATGGTGAGTGACTTCGGCGATACGCGCTAAAGCTTCGTGAGTAAAAAATGCTTGATGGGCGGTAATTAATACATTAGGGAAGGTTGTGAGACGGGCAAATACATCATCTTGAATCACTTGATTAGACAAATCTTCAAAAAATAAATCCCCTTCTTCTTCGTACACATCCAACCCTAAATATGCCAAACGCCCACTTTTAAGCGCGTCGATAACAGCAGGTGTATCCACCAAAGCACCGCGACTGGTGTTAATTAACATGGCGCGAGGAGGCATGAGCGCCAAGGTTTGTGCATTAATAATATGACGCGTTTGTGGGGTGAGCGGGCAATGCAGTGAAACAATTTGGGATTGCTGCATCAGTGTTGGGAAATCCACTAATTGCCCAGGCAACTGTGTGTTTACATCTACATTAGGGTCGCAAATTAATACCGTACAACCAAAACCTTGCATGATTTTACAAAATGCACGGCCAATTTTACCGGCCCCTAATACACCAACCGTTTTACCGTGTAAATCAAAACCCATTAAGCCTTGGAGTGAATAATCGCCTTCACGTACCCGGTTGTGGGCGCGGTGTATATTACGATTTAACGCCAGAATGAGTCCGACAGCATGTTCAGCTACTGCGTAAGGAGAATATTCAGGCACCCGCGCTACAAAAATACCGGCTTTTTTAGCCGCATTTAAATCTACCTGATTAAAGCCAGCACAGCGCAATAATATAAATTGAATACCGGATTTTGCTAAAACCTCAATAACACCTGCGGATAAATCGTCATTTACAAAACAACAAACTCCAACAGCACCTTCCACCAAACTTGCCGTATGGCTATTTAAATGTACGGGTAAAAACAGTAATTCACACGCATCAGCTAAAGCTGGGCGCAAGTACAGTTCATCATAGGGTTTACTGCTAAAAACACATACACGCATGATTAATGTTCTGTATTAAAAAAATTCTACAAACGTCGTTGGCGCAAAGCTTCAAACAAACATACACCGGTGGCCACAGACACATTTAAACTGCTCACACTACCGAGCATAGGGATATGGGCTAAATAATCACACTGCTCCCGGGTAAGGCGTCGCATACCACTGCCCTCGGCCCCCATAATTAACGCGAGATTTCCGGTGAGTTTTAAATCATAAATCGTTTCACGGGCTTCACCACAGGTACCCACTAACCACACGCCCAACTCCTGTAATTTTTGCAAACATCGAGCTAAATTTGTAACGCTCACTAAGGGCACGCTATCAGCGGCACCACAGGCCACTTTACGGGCCGTCTCCGTTAAGCCTGCGGAATTATCTTTGGGAATAATGACCGCCTGAACACCCACGGCATCGGCTGAACGCAAACAAGCACCTAAATTATGCGGATCTGTTACGCCATCCAAAATTAATAACAAAATTGGATCGCTGGCATCTTCAACTAACTGATATAAAAATGCTTCGTCTTGTAATTGACCGGGTTTTGCCAACGCTATTACACCCTGGTGATTACCTTCATCACTGCGGGCATCCATTTCTTTACGAGTCTGCCATTCCCAACTGATACCTTGAGCCTGGGCGAGTTGTAATATTTTTTGTACACGCTGATCTTCCCGCCCGCGCAGTAAAAATAACTTTTCTATACGTAAAGGCGCAGTTTTTAATAATGACTGCACGGCATGTAAGCCAAATATTTGTTCAGTTTTTGCCATTCATTTTGCTCTAATCAGTTCACAATTATTCATAGCGCAGCGCAGCCACACTATTTATTTTTCTTACTGGGTTTGGCGGGTTTACTCTTTTGAGGTGAGACGCTCTTAGCAGATGATTTTGTCACTGCCGGTGTTTTTACCTCTGTATGCTTTTTTTGTTCGGGGAGTGCTTTTTTTACAGCCGATGGTTTTTTGGTCGGAGCTTTAGCTGTGGGGGACGTTGGACTTTGGATTTTTGACTCTTTTTGAGCTGACGGCTTTTTAAGGTTTTTAGCTGAAGGCTTTTTGTTCGCTGAAGGCTCTTTATTCGCTGAAGGCTCTTTGTTCGCTGTTAGAGTTTTCTTCGCAGAAGGCTGTTGCTTCGATATTTCTTTTGTAGATGCTATCGCTTTTTTAGGAGCAACTTCTTTTTTGGCGGGCGCTATATTTTTAGGTGTGGCAATTTTTTTGGCCGCTTCGGTGTTTTTTGCTAAAGACTTTTTATTCTCAACGGTTGATTTTGTAGTTATGGGGGATGACGCAGCTATAACCGGCTTTTGTTTGGGTGATTTATCCCCTTGAGTTTTATTTTTTGGTGGCTTAACCACTTCTGATCTAGGGGCGACAGCAGATTTTGTTTTTTGCTTAGTCTGTACAGGTGGTTCGGATGTTTTGTTTTTCGGTGCGGCCTTAGCTTTACTGGAAACTCTGCTTTTATTCGCAGCTTTAGGTTGATTAGAAGTTTTAGATTTATTCGCAACCTTAGGCTCAGCAATTGACGCACTTTTTAAATTACCCGCTTCAGGCACTATGGCTACGTGCCTTTTGCTGGGTGTTGCGGCGGTTTTATTAGCTTTTTGGGCGATGGTTTCTTTGGGTGCGGCATTATTTATAGACGCAACTATAGGCACAGGCACAGATGTGCCGCCTGTTTTTTTCTTGTTTTTGTGTTTTTTCTTTTTACCGCCACCCAATTTAGCCAACCTTTCGGCTTGGGCCAACTGATTGGCTTTAACGGCTTTTTCATTAATGGGGTTTTTGTGGTTGGTTTTTTTCTTGTTTTCCCCATTAGGCTCTTTAAGGAATGGGCTTGCATTTTTACCGAATTTATTCGGCTTCCCTAATTCGCTTTTTTGGCCCAGTGCATTTTTATTGGCAGTTTTTTTATCTTTAAACGCTTTTAGGCTTTGTACATTTTTACCCAAGTGTTCTACTAATTCAAAATCCACTTTTCGATCATCTAAGCTAACTCGCACCACTTTTACCGTTAAACGATCACCCAAACGGAATACGCGCCCGGTGCGCTCGCCCACCAACCGGTGTTGCGCGGGTTGGTGGTGGTAATAATCTTGCGGTAAAGAGGAAATATGGACTAAGCCTTCCACAAACAAATCTGTTAATTCAACAAATAAACCAAAACCGACTGCGGCCCCAATTATTCCTGAGAATACCGCCCCTACATGGTTTTGTAGATATTCGCATTTAAGCCAGCTCACTACATCCCGTGTCGCTTCATCGGCGCGCCGTTCCGTTGATGAGCATTGCGCCCCCAGAGCCACCACATCCGCCATTGAATAAGGGTAACTTACCGCTATGGGTTGAATCGTCGCATCCGGGTGACGGCGCACACGCTTAGAGGGTTTGTCTGAGCGAATTAAACTGCGGATGGCTCGATGGGTGAGTAAGTCGGGGTAGCGGCGAATGGGTGAGGTGAAATGGGTGTAGGCCTGATAAGCCAAGCCAAAATGGCCTTTGTTTTCGGGGCTGTACACCGCTTGATTCATGCTGCGCAATAATACGGTTTGAATTAATGAAGCATCGGGTCGGTGGGCAATGGCTTGAATAATACCTTGGTAATCGGCAGGTTTAATATCCTCGTAATTGCGCAGAGATAAACCCAACTCACCCAAGAAATCTTTTAACAATTCTAATTTACGCTCTTTGGGTGGCTCGTGAATACGGTATAAAGCGGGTGTGCCTAATTCTTCTAAAAATTTAGCGGCACATACATTGGCAGCTAACATACATTCTTCAATTAATTTATGCGCATCGTTGCGCACCACCGGTACAATTTTTTCAATTTTACGTTGGGCATCAAAAATAATGCGGGTTTCGGTGGTGTCAAAATCAATGGCGCCGCGCTCATCTCGTGCTGCACGCAATGCCCTATATAAATTGGCCAATTCATCTAAATGCGGCACTACTTGTGCGAATTTTTGGCGTAGCTCGCTGTGTGGCTTGCCGCGCTCTTTTAATATTTCACCTACTTGGGTGTAGGTTAAACGCGCTTTTGAATGCATGACGGATTCGTAAAATACATAACCCGTGATTTTACCCGCTGCGCTGATGGTCATTTCACACACCATGCACAAACGATCCACAGCCGGGTTTAATGAACACAAACCGTTGGAGAGTGCCTCAGGCAACATGGGCACTACGTAGTCAGGAAAATACACTGAATTACCGCGCAGTTGCGCTTCTTGATCCAATGCTGATGCCACCGCTACATAATGGGCCACATCGGCAATGGCCACGTATAAACGCCAACCACCACTGCGTTTAGTCTCACAAAAAACCGCATCGTCAAAATCCCGTGCGTCTTCGCCATCAATGGTAACTAAGGGTAAGTGGCGCAAATCAATACGCGCTTCTTTATCGGCTTCACGCACTTGAGGGCTTAACGCCGCAGCTTCCGCTGCTACATTTTCGGGCCAAATATAGGGGATATTATGGGAGCGAATGGATACGTCTATTTCTACACCGGGCGCTAAATGCTCGCCTAATACTTCGGTGACGCGGCCTGCGGGAAAGCGGTTTTTAAAGGGGTGGTCGGTTATTTCAAGAGTCACTAATTGGCCGCTTGTGGCGCTACCCAAGGCGTCGTCGGCTATTAAAATATCTTGAAATATACGCGGATTGTCGGCGCGTAAAAAATGGATACCGCGTTCTGTATATAAACGCCCTACCAATGTTTTTGCAGCGGAAGAAATAACTTCAATAATGGCGCCTTCAATGCGGCCGCGAAAATCTGTTTGCCCCTTGCGCACTAATACTTCATCACCGTCGAATACTTTACGCATTTGTCGGTTGGTTAAATAAATATCTTCCCCGCCATCTTGAAGAATAACAAAACCATAACCATCACGGTGGCCCTGCACACGCCCACGCACCAAATCGAATTTATCGGCAACGGCATAAGCACCTTTGCGATTGCTCACCAGTTGTCCGTCGCGCTCCATGGCAATTAAGCGTCGTCGCAGGGCTTCAATGGCATTGGGATCGTCTTGCCCCAAGCGTTGGCAGAGGGTCATGTGGCTCAATGGCCCTTCGGCGGCGGCCAATACTTCGGCGATTAATTCGCGGCTGGCGACGGGATTTTCGTATTTTTGTTGTTCGCGTACCGCTTGTGGGTCGATCAAGGGTGGTGTTTGCTTCAAAGCTGTGCCCTGCAAGAATTATTGAATGGCGGAGAGTATACAGTCTATTGCTGTAAATAGCTGGGGGAAGTGTTGACACCTTATGCGACTATCTTTATAGTCGCGCCCTCTTTTTAGCCCAGGTGGTGGAATGGTAGACACGCCAGCTTCAGGTGTTGGTGGCGCAAGCCGTGGAGGTTCAAATCCTCTTCTGGGCACCATGTAGAAAACAAAAAAGGCCGCATTTTGCGGCCTTTTTTGTTTGTCGGCCTTAGGGGTTTTAAAAATTAGCGCTTACCTTTACACGATAAGCGCTTACCGTGTTGTGAAAAAAATTAGGCACAAACAGTAATTTTGCTTTTTCACTGTACATAATATCCGCTGTGTTTATACCTTCCGCCACTGAGTCCAGCAGCAATGTCTGCTCGCCTTTTTTAGTGATTAAGGAAATCTGCCCCGGCCAGGAAGAGATTAAATAACCAGAACATTTCCAGGGTGTAATGCCGTCAATATCCATTGGAAAGTTAGCGCCAATTTGTTGTGGCTGTTTTTGTTGTGATTGAGTATGGAAATCGTAGGCGAGCAGTTGATTTGCTGCGCCCACCAATAAACGATCTGGCTCTGCCCATAAACCATTTGCTCCGGTTACACCTTCCAGATAAACATCTGCCTGATGATTTTTTAGCCGATAAACACGGCCGGAAAAAGTGTCGGAAACATAAACGGTGCCCTGCTGATCCGCCGCTACGTCATTCAAAAAAACAGCATCTTGGATTTTAATTTTTTCAATCACTGTGGCGCTGTTAATATCAACCACCACCACCTCGTCAATATCCGCCACATAAACCTTATCCTTATATTGCGCCATGCCCTTCGGTGCATTGAGGCCAGTAACCCAGTTCATATCCAATACTTCTCCGCGACTGTTAATTTTTACCAAACTGCCTTTGCCGTCTTTGGTAAAAAAATCACCCTCAATGGCAGAGACCAAAAAATAATTTTGGCGCTTATGGTTTATTTCTATTACAGACTCCGGTGTGTCGATTCCCTCTAACGTCCAAACAGGTTGTAGCGAGGCGGCGGATGATGGTGGCTTGGCGAAGGCTGCGGGGATAACAACGATCAATGCAATATTGGATAACAAGGTTAAAATATTTTTTAATGCTGGCGATTTCATAAATGCTCCCAGGAGGTATTAGTTATTGAAGATTATTTTTAAAAACAGCAGAATGTTCTCTGCTGAACAACCATACCTTTAGCGACGAAAAAAGTACTGCCGTCGCCATGACCAAATAAGAACCAATCGCTTACCTTGCAAAGAATTAAGGGCACCTCCGGAAATTCACTTTTCGCGCGCTCGCTGCGTTATTTTCGTGCTCAATCGGTCATTTATACCGCATAAACTCCCTCATTCGGCTTTGGCATCCTGCGTCGCTCTACCTCCTGCATCCGTGCAGTCGTCCGCGCGAAAATGCCTTGCGATCATCACGAAAATTGAATTTCCGGAGGCGCCCTTAACTTGGTTGATTGCCGAAAATTGCATTTTCCATTGGTGCAAATAGTAAAACTTTAAAATGCAGCGCATGGTTTAACCTAGAAACCTCAGTTGGATCACCCAAGTCTGCGCAATCCCTTGGTATGCCTAGCAAAAGTTAAAAATTTGAACAACCAATAAGGTTGCCCTGCATTTTTAACTTTCACTATTCACACCAATGGCT
>JBEGTZ010000139.1:0-6890 GCA_041179125.1 Pseudomonadota bacterium
CTTTCACTATTCACATCAATGGCTTGCACAGCTTTTGGGCGCTCAACTGAGGTTTCTAGGTTGAACCACCCGCACAAACAGATAAATACGGGCAACATTAAGATTAAGCCAGCAAGCTCGACAACAACTGAGCATGGCGCCCTGCCTGCTTGGCCTGCCCTAAACGCTGGGCGATGACAATCGCCTGAAATTCTTTAAGCGCCTGAGCAAAATCATCATTAACGATGATGTATTCACTTTCCACATAGTGGGAAATTTCGTTTTTAGCTTCAGCCATACGCGCATCAATTACGGCCTGCGCATCCTGACCGCGACCGGTTAAGCGTGTAAATAAGCAAGCTTGAGAAGGCGGCAGAATAAACAGGCTCACCGCCTCAGGAATCTGGCGGCGCACCTGGGCTGCCCCCTGCCAGTCGATCTCCAAAATCACATCCACCCCCGTCGCCAGTGTTTGGTTAACCCAGTCGGCGGATGTACCGTAATAATGGTTAAACACCTGGGCGTGCTCCAAAAATGCACTTTCACCCAGCATACCCACAAAAACATCCGGCGCCACAAAATGGTAGTTAACACCATTCACCTCACCTGGCCGCATGGCACGCGTGGTATGAGAAACAGAGACTTTAACGTCAGGAGTTGATTCCACCAGCGCCTTCACCAGGCTGGTTTTACCGGCACCAGATGGGGCCGAAACGGTAAATAGGGTGCCGCCAATAGCCATAAATGCGTGCTCTTATTGAAAGTTGTTTTTATTTAAAACCGAACAGATGAAAATTCAGACGAATATATCCTAGAAACCTCAATTGAGCGCCCAAAAGCTGTATAAGCCATTGGTTCGAATAGTGAGCGTTAAAAATAAAGGACAACCTTATTGGCTGTTCGAATTTTTAACTTTTGCTAGGCGGGCCAAGGGGTTGCGCAGACTTGGGTGATCCAACTGAGGTTTCTAGGATATATAGCAGGATCAGGATTGAACTGAAGTTTCTAGGTTTAAACCTAATAATAGCTGATTAAGAATTAAGGCTGCACATTCCACGCTTAGCCACCAACATGGCAGAAAGCGGTTTGCGTATTTCGCCCCGAAATAACAACAAGCCCCAAAATCGCACCAAATTGATAACAATTTGGCACAGTAACGCACAGTTAAGAGGCATTAAAAACTGGCCGCAAGAGTGTTGGTAGCCCACCCGCGGATCCTGAGCGCTCCAACTTGGTGCCAAAACAAGGCCAGGGTTGGTCTTGCAGTATCCCAGCAATAAGATAAGCAATTGTAATATTTGGTGATTTTTGTTTTTCCCGCAATTGGCATATATTCTGCTGTAAACCCATCACCCAATTTTGCATTGGCTTAAGTTGAGCGCTTAGCAGTAAAGCTGCCCCCTAGCCTCTTTTATCACGTAGTGAAGTATTTTATTTATGTCGCCGCTCAAATCCCTCTCCCCCAAAACACCCCCTAATGCCGGTAAAGTCTGGCTGGTGGGCGCAGGCCCTGGCGATGCCGAATTGCTTACCCTGCGCGCTCTGCGCGTTATTCAGGCCGCCGATCTCATTTTATTTGACCAGCTGGTGAGCGAGGATATTCGCGCATTGTTCCCCAAACAGATACCGCAATTTTATGTTGGAAAAATTAAGGGTGAGCACAGCATCTCGCAACACAACCTCAATGCCTTACTGGTGAAAAAAGCACGCCAAGGGCTGAATGTGGTGCGCGTAAAAGGTGGGGACCCATTTATTTTTGGGCGCGGAGGGGAGGAATTATTAACCCTGCGCCAAGCCGGTATTGACGCGGAAGTTTTGCCGGGTGTGACCTCAGCCTCAGGCGCCAGCACCTATGCAGGCATTCCGCTCACCCATCGCGGTTTAGCCCAAGGCTGCACATTTATCACCGCACAAGGCGAAACCGACACCCGCATCAACTGGCACGCCTTAGCGCAAATGAACCACACCCTCGTTTTTTATATGGGCCTCAGCCGCGCCCAGTGGATCAGCACCGAACTACACGTAGCGGGCATGCCTTTGAATGTGCCCGCTGCATTAATTGAAAATGGCTGCCGCCACAACCAACGCGTATTTATCACCACCCTTGCCGCATTGGCACAAACCGCACAGGAACATCAATTGCAATCACCCACATTAATTATCGTCGGGGAAGTTGTTTGTTTAGCACATCAATTGCAAACACCCGCTCAACATTTTGTATCTACTTGCCAGCGCCTATCGGCCTAACCAGAGGAATAAATTATGAAAAAACACAAAATACTGGTAGTCGGTAATGGAATGGTCGGCCATAAATTTATCGACAATATGATTCAGCATCCGCAGGCGGATTTGTACGAAGTGGCAACCTTCGCGGAGGAGCCACGTTTAGCGTATGACCGCGTGCAATTGTCCAAATATTTTTCCGGCTCCAGCGCCGAAGACTTAATGCTCACCTCTGAAAGTTATTACCAAGAAAACGGTATTAATTACATCTTAAGCGACAAAGTAACCTCTATTGATACCGCCAACCACAGCGTCACCACCGCAAGCGGCCACTGTGAGCACTACGACACCCTAGTGCTCGCCACCGGCTCGTACCCCTTCGTACCGCCGCTGCCCGGCAAAGATCAACCCCACTGTTTGGTCTACCGCACCATCGAAGACTTAGAAGCCATTACTGCCTCCGCAAGTGTTAGCAAAATCGGTGTGGTGGTGGGCGGCGGATTATTAGGTTTAGAAGCCGCCAAAGCATTAAAAGACCTCGGTTTAGAAACCCACGTCGTTGAATTTGCACCGCGCCTGATGGCCGTGCAATTAGACGAAGCGGGCGGCAATTTATTGCGCCGTAAAATTGAAGCTTTAAATGTAAAAGTACATACCGAAAAAAACACCAAAGAAATTGTTGCCGGTGAAACCTGCCGTTACCGCATGAATTTTGTGGACGGTTCATTTTTAGAAACCGATATGATTTTATTTTCGGCAGGTATTCGCCCACAAGACGAATTGGCGCGCTCATCACACATTAAAATCGGCGAGCGCGGCGGTATAGTGGTGAACAATAACTGCCAAACATCGGTAGATAATATTTACGCCATTGGTGAATGTGCGTTGTGGGATAACAAAATATTTGGCTTAGTCGCGCCAGGCTACCAAATGGCCAAAGTAGCAGTAAGCCAAATTACCGGCGGCAGCGAACAATTTTTAGGTGCGGATATGAGCACCAAATTAAAATTATTAGGTGTGGATGTAGCCAGCATTGGTGATGCCCACGGGCGCACACCGGGCTGTATTTCTTATGTATTCCAAGATGGCGTAAAAGAAATTTATAAGCGTTTAATTGTCTCCGCTGACGGTAAAAAATTACTCGGCGCCGTGTTGCTAGGTGAAGTGGAAGCTTACGGTAATTTATTGCAAATTTGCCTTAACAATATGGATCTTCCTGAAGACCCATCGGGATTAATTGTGCCCTCCGTAGACGGCGCAACCGGGTTAGGCGTAGACGCTCTGCCAGATTCAGCCATTATTTGCTCCTGTCATGATGTGAGCAAAGGCACTATTTGTGATGCCGTGCAAGCGGGTGCTTGCACCATAGGCGACATTAAAAGCTGTACCAAAGCGGGCACCGGGTGCGGCGGCTGTGTAGCTTTGGCCACGCAAGTAATGAATTCTGAACTCACTAAATTAGGCGTAGAAGTTAACACCGATTTATGTGAACACTTCCCCTACACGCGCCAAGAGTTATACCACCTGATACGCGTGGGCGAAATTAAAACCTTTGAAGATTTATTGCATAAACACGGCAAAGGACTGGGCTGCGACATTTGCAAACCCACCGCAGGATCTATTTTTGCCAGCTGTTGGAATGAATTAATCATGAAGGATAAATTGGCGCCCTTACAGGATACCAATGATCACTTTATGGCAAACCTGCAAAAAAATGGCACCTATTCCATAGTGCCGCGTATTGCCGGTGGCGAAATCACACCCGATAAATTAATTGTGTTGGGCCAAGTAGCCAAAAAATATAACCTTTACACCAAAATTACCGGCGGCCAACGCATCGATTTATTCGGCGCACAGCAACATGAATTACCGCTGATTTGGCGAGAATTAGTCGATGCCGGTTTTGAAACTGGGCACGCCTACGGAAAATCATTGCGCACCGTAAAATCCTGTGTGGGCAGTACTTGGTGCCGTTATGGTGTACTGGATTCGGTCGGCATGGCCATTCGGTTAGAAGAGCGCTACAAGGGGTTGCGTGCGCCACATAAAATAAAATTTGGCGTTTCAGGATGTACCCGTGAATGCGCCGAAGCACAAAGCAAAGATGTTGGAGTAATTGCCACAGAAACCGGCTGGAGCCTTTATGTGTGCGGCAACGGCGGCATGAAACCACGCCACGCCGACCTATTTGCCACCGGCTTAAATGACGAACAATTAATTAAATACATCGACCGGTTTTTAATGTTTTATGTGCGCACAGGAGACAGGCTGCAACGCACATCCGTATGGATGGATAATTTAGAGGGCGGCTTAAAATACCTTAAAAGCGTCATTATTGACGATAAATTAGGCCTTGGCGCTGAACTTGAAAACGAAATGCAATCCGTGGTGAACACCTATCAATGCGAATGGAAAAGCACCATTGAAGACGCCGAAAAATCCAAACGCTTCCGCACTTTTGTCAACTCAGACGCAAAAGATAACACCGTGGTATTTGTTGAAGAACGCGCACAAATTCGCCCAGCCAATGAAGAAGAGTTGGTGCATTTTATTAATAACAACCCGTTAGAAACCGCTTAATATTGGGAGTTAACCATGAGCACAACAAATCAACCGCAATGGCTTGCCGTGTGTGAGGCTAAAGATATAGGCAACTTTCTGGGTGTGCGCGCTTTGCTGAACAAACAACAAATCGCTATTTTTAACGTTAATAATGAGTTTTTTGCACTGGATGCCATCGACCCTTTTAGCAATGCTGCCGTGTTATCACGCGGCATTGTGGGTGATCTTAAAGGTCACTTAGTGGTAGCATCCCCTGTCTATAAACAACATTTTAATTTGCGTACTGGCGAATGTTTAGAGGATACAACGGTTAAATTAGCAACTTATTCCGTGCGTGAACACAATGGCATCATTGAGCTTGCTGTTTAGTTTTTAGAAAAATTAATGCTTTATTTTTTAGGCGGCTTTTGCCGCCTTTTTTATGGGCATTTTTTAAATTTTTTATAAACAATATTGACCAATGGCTTTCACCAATAAACCCACTGCCAATGGAATATGTTCCAGTGGAATATATTCATCCGGCTGGTGCGCTTGGTCGATAAAACCTGGCCCGCAGACAACGGTTTGCATACCCAACTGCTGTAAAAATGGCGCTTCAGTGGCGAAATTAACCGCTTCCGCCTGGTGCCCACTCCAGGCTTCAATGTAACGCACCAACTCACTATTTGCAGGTTCTTCAAATGGCTCGATGGCGGCGGATAATTCTTTTAATTCGATGCGTGTTTGAGTGTTTTGTGCAATAGGCTCCAAACGTGATTTTAAATCATCCTGCAGGGCCTGCACGCTCATACCGGGCAATGGACGCAAATCAAATAATAATTCGCAACGGCCACAAATACGGTTAGGGTTATCACCGCCGTGAATACAGCCTAAATTTAAACTCGGTTTTGGAAACGAAAATGCAGCATGATTAAAATCACGCTGTAATTGCGTGCGGAAATTTAATAACTCTGTGGTAACACTGTGCATCGCCTCAATGGCATTATTACCTAATGCCGGGTTTGAAGAATGGCCTGCATCCCCCGTCACTTCAACCGCATGTAATAAAATTCCTTTATGCATACGCACCGGTTTAAGGCCTGTAGGCTCACCAATAATAGCCGCCCGAGCCGCTGGAAATCCCTGTTTTTGTAAGGCTCTTGCACCACTCATAGACGATTCTTCATCGGCAGTGGCCAAAATAATTAACGGTTGTTTAAACCCTGCGTGCTGTATTTGTTCAATAGCCGCGAGCACACAAGGGAAAAACCCTTTCATATCGGTGGCACCCAATCCGTACAAGCGGCCCTGCCTTTCGGTCAAACTAAATGGATCCTGCGCCCAACGCTCAGGGTTACACGGCACTGTATCCGTGTGGCCTGCCAAAACTAATCCGCCAGGGCCACTGCCGCGTTGCGCGATTAAATTAGCCTTACCGGGGCACTGATCTATCGGCACAATTTGGCATTTAAAACCCAAAGGCTCAAGCCATTGTGCCAATAATTCTACAACCGCCAAATTACTCATATCCCAACGGGCATCTTTAGAGCTTACCGAGGGCGCTTTAACCAGCTGTGTTAAGCGTTGAAAATAGTGTTGGTGTGCAAGGGGCATAAATATGTCACCGTGATTTATTTTAAATAAAATAAAATTTTAAATTTCCGACAAATGCAAACAAAAAAACATAGGCCCACAGGCTATTTATCGGTATTATCACCCCAACAAATAACCCGCCACCAATAAATCCATAACTTTAGTAGGCTTTTTATGACAACGGTAACATTAAAAGGTAATCCATTTTTAACCCTAGGTGAGCTGCCCGCAATAGGCCAACAAGCACCTAATTTTAATTTAGTGCAAACCGATTTATCCGAGATTACACTGGCAAGCCTTGCAGGTAAAAAAATAGTCTTAAATATTTTTCCTTCTATTGATACGCCCACCTGCGCCTTATCCGTGCGTACGTTTAATGAAAGCGCGGCCAATTTAAATAACACTCAAGTGATTTGTGTGTCAGCGGATTTACCTTTTGCCGCCAAGCGTTTTTGTGGTGCTGAAGGCATTGAACGCGTTACAACAGGCTCTAGTTTCCGTTCAAATTTTGGTTCCGCCTATGGCGTTGCGTTTGCAAATGGCCCTTTAGCGGG
>JBEGTZ010000140.1:0-10919 GCA_041179125.1 Pseudomonadota bacterium
CCATTAAATACCCATAAAGGCCTGCCTGCCTCCATGCGCAAAACCCGTGTTAGGTAGTGCGCTTGGGTTTCCGGCAAAACAACTTCTGCCCCAGGAGCAAAAGCTAAGGGTACAAAAACGCGGGGAATACGCATTAGTTTTCTTGCCAACCTAAATTGCGCAAAATAGTTGCACAGGGTTCGGTTTGGTTCATGGTGTAAAAATGCAGGCCAGGCGCTTCGTTATCAAGCAAGGTTTCGCATAACTCACTAACAATATCTAAACCAAACGCCTTAATGCTGTCTTGATCTTCACCAAAACTCTCTAGGCGTTTGCGCAGCCAGCGCGGAATTTCGGCACCGCAGCTGTCGCTAAACCGTGAAAGGTTTTTGTAATTAGTGATCGGCATAATGCCAGGCACTATATCTGCGTGAATACCTTGCACTCGGCATTGTTCTACAAAATAAAAATAGGCATCCGGGTTGTAAAAATATTGCGTAATAGCGGAATTGGCACCCGCGTCGAACTTGCCTTTTAAATGGCGAATATCACTGATAAAACTCTGTGACTCAGGGTGAATCTCCGGGTATGCAGCCACTTCAATATGGAAATAACTGCCAAAATGTTCACGAATAAATGCCACTAATTCATTGGCATACACCATGTGCAAACCACCGCCCATACCGGAAGGCCGGTCGCCACGTAGTGCCACCAAACGGTTAATGCCAAAATTTTTATACTCATTTAAAAGCGCTAATAATTCCTCCGGTGTATCGCCACCAAACGATAAATGCGGCGCCACATCCTGTCCTGCTTGTTTAATTAATTGCACTATGCCTTTAGTGTGTTCACGGGTGGAACCCCCTGCGCCATAGGTGACAGAGAAAAACTCCGGTTTAAATGTGCTTAATTCTTGGCGTACCTGCACTAATTTTTCCCGCCCCTGTTCAGTTTTAGGCGGGAAAAATTCAAAGCTCAATCGAATATCATCGTTCATGGGTTTTCTCTTGTCGTATATTCCTGTGTTTACACAGGAAATGTATTTTTAATAACGCCCACTAATATTTGTAGGTTTCAGGTTTATAAGGGCCTTCTTGCTCCACGCCAATATATTCCGCTTGGTGCGGTGTTAAGCGCGTTAATACACCACCAAAACCTTCCACCATATCGCGGGCTACTTCTTCGTCGAGTTTTTTCGGCAGTACGCGTACATAAATGTGTTCATCTTTTTGTGCCGGTGGCAATTTAGCAAATTGGCGCTCGTATAAATACATTTGGGCAAGAACTTGGTTGGCAAAAGAGCCGTCCATAATACGCGAAGGGTGGCCGGTGGCGTTGCCAAGGTTCACTAAGCGGCCTTCTGATAACAGAATTAAATGATCTTTCGTAGCCTTGTTGCGATAAACCTTATGTACTTGTGGTTTAATTTCTTCCCACTGCCAATTAGCGCGCATAAAAGCAGTGTCAATTTCGCTATCAAAATGGCCGATATTACACACTACCGCAGCATTTTTAAGGCTTTGTAACATGGCCGCATCGCACACATTGACATTGCCTGTAGTCGTAACCACTAAATCGGTGGTGGCTAATAATTCTTTATTAATATTTGCCAATTCACCAGTGTTAATGCCATTTTGATAAGGGGAAACCACTTCAAAACCATCCATACAGGCTTGCATGGCGCAAATAGGGTCAATTTCGGTGATTTTTACAATCATACCTTCTTGGCGCAGCGATGCCGCTGAACCTTTACCTACATCGCCATAACCAATTACCAAAGCTTTTTTGCCCGCTAATAAATGGTCGGTAGCGCGTTTAATGGCATCATTCAAACTGTGGCGGCAGCCATATTTATTATCGTTTTTGCTTTTGGTAACGGCATCGTTCACATTAATTGCGGGAACTTTTAAGGTGCCTTTTTTCATCATTTCCACTAAACGGTGTACACCGGTAGTGGTTTCTTCTGATATGCCGTGGATTAAATCCAGCATTTGCGGGTATTTTTCATGGACAATGCCGGTGACATCACCGCCATCATCCAAAATCATATTGGCATCCCAGGGTTTACCATCTTTATTAATGGTTTGTTCTATACACCACCAAAATTCTTCTTCAGTTTCGCCTTTCCATGCAAATACAGGAATGCCCACAGCGGCAATTGCCGCCGCTGCGTGATCCTGGGTGGAAAATATATTGCACGAAGACCAACGCACTTCGGCACCCAAATCTACCAGTGTTTCAATTAACACAGCGGTTTGAATGGTCATGTGAATACAGCCGATAATTTTTGCATCGGCCAGCGGTTTACTGTTTTTATATTTGCGGCGCAGCGCCATTAATGCGGGCATTTCGCCTTCGGCTATTTCGATTTCTTTGCGGCCCCAATCGGCCAGGGACATGTCGGCAACTTTGTAGTCGGTAAAATTCATAAAAATTCCTAAAAATAAAGTGAGTATTTAATTTTAAAAGGATAAAAACTACAGTGCTTTTTGCAGGGCAGCTGCTTTATCGGTTTTTTCCCAGGTGAAATTTTCCAGTTCACGGCCAAAATGCCCATAGGCAGCCGTTTGTTGGTATATAGGCCGTTTTAAATCCAGCATGGTAATTAAACCTTGTGGGCGCAGGTCAAAATGTTCACGTACTAATTTTACAATTTCACTATCGGGCAATTTGCCCGTGCCAAAAGTATTCACTGAAATAGACGTAGGTTCGGCCACACCAATTGCGTAACTCACTTGAATTTCACACTTATCTGCAAGGCCCGCAGCAACAATATTTTTAGCCACATAACGGCCTGCATAAGCGGCAGAGCGGTCTACTTTTGATGGGTCTTTACCGGAGAATGCACCACCACCGTGGCGAGCCATGCCGCCATAAGTGTCCACAATAATTTTGCGCCCGGTTAAACCGCAGTCGCCCACCGGGCCGCCAATAATAAATTGGCCGGTAGGGTTAATGTGATATTGCGTGCCTGCATGTAACCATTCTTGTGGCAATACCTGGTTAATAATTAATTCGCGCACCGCCTCGTGTATCTCACTTTGTGTCACATTAGGGCTGTGCTGGGTGGATAAAACAACAGCGTCGATGGCTACAGGGCGGCCCTGTTCATAGCTTAAAGTAACCTGGCTTTTGGCATCCGGGCGCAACCAAGGCAGCGTGCCATTTTTGCGTAATTGCGCTTGTTTTTCCACTAAGCGGTGGGCATAAAAAATCGGTGCAGGCATTAATACGGCGGTTTCATTGGTGGCATAACCAAACATTAAACCCTGGTCGCCTGCACCTAAATCTTTATTGTCGCCCTCATCAACACCCATTGCGATATCCGCAGATTGTTTGCCGATGGCATTTAATACCGCACAACTGGCGCCATCAAAACCTACATCGCTGGAGTTATAGCCTATGTCTAAAATAACTTGGCGAATTAAATCTTCTAAATCGACATAAGTGCTAGTGCGCACCTCTCCGGCTACTATTGCCATGCCAGTTTTTACAAGGGTTTCCACGGCAACACGGGCATTGGGGTCATCTTTTAAAATGGCATCTAATACAGCATCGGATATTTGATCGGCTAATTTATCTGGGTGGCCTTCAGATACGGATTCAGAGGTAAAAACAGCATATTCAGACATAAATTATGGTTCCATATTGGTGGGCGGGGATATGAATATATGCACATTAATGCAGCTTATATTCAGTGTATTAAAAATCATATATTTTTAGGTTTAAAAAATTGGTGTATTTGAATTTGGAACCCATTGCGCAGTGCTAAATAACTGCTTTGCCCTGCGGTTAAGCCTGCACTGTTGGCCCAGCCCATTAAATCGTCCACTTCAAAGCCTTGCCATAAATCGCCACAGGCATGCCGTGTCCAACTCTGCTCGTGGCTGCATAATTCACTCACAATTAACAAACCACCGGGTACTAATAATTGGTTAATATCCTGGAACATTTGAGCCGGTGACGCTAAATGGTGTAGCACCATATTAATAACGGTGCAATCTACTTGGGTTTTTTGAGGTATTAATAAATCAGTACTGCCACTTAAAAAATGAATATTATTTAAACCTTGGGCTTGGGTAAATGTTTGTGCTTTGGCTAGCATTTCTGGGCAATTATCTAGGGCAATCACCCGATGGAAATTCTGCTGTAACGCACTTAAAAATTCCCCCTCCCCAGGCCCCACTTCCAAGGCACAGTTAAAACCCGGTGCATTGACCAAAAATGCAGCTACGGTAGCGGCATATACATTAATGTTGGCAATTAAATCCTGCTGGGCGCGAAATTTATCGGCATTATTTTTAAAGAATTCCGCGCAGGTTTTGGCGCGCTCGCCATGAATACCGGCAAGCCGCTGTTTAAAATCCGCAGGCACGGGTATTAATTCTACACAGGCAAAAAGGCCTTGTTTAAACGCCAACCAGTGATCGGAGGGGCTTAACCAGGCTCTGCGATAAAAAATAGAATTGCCCTCCCTGCGCGATTGAATCAGCCCCACCTGGCTGAGTATTTTCAGGTGATGGCTCATCAACGATTGTTTAACGGCGAACACCTCGCTCAGCTCCAACACGCCCAAAGAATCCCGTGCGAGCACGCGCAGAATATCTAAACGTAGGTTGTCGCCCACGGCCTTGCACAGGCTGGGGAGGTCGCAGGGGGGGGGCAGTTCGCGGGCGGGTAGGTTCATAAGTGGGAAGTCTAGCAGCACTTCTAATCTATATCAAAATATTTTGATATAGATTTTTTGCGCGGTTGGAACCATAAGGGTTGGGATTTGTCATTAGATCCCCTAAGCTTGCCGCAGGCTCCACCTCAACAGTTAAGGCCCCCAATGATTGAACTACAAAATATTCACAAATACTACGGTGACGGCGAACGTCGCCTGCATGTTTTAAAAGGCATTAACCTGTTTATTGGCGAAGGGGAATTGGTTTCAGTGATGGGCGCCTCAGGCTCTGGAAAGTCTACGCTGTTAAATATTTTAGGAATTTTAGATACCCACGACGAAGGCCGTTATAAGTTAAATGGCTTAGATATAGACGGCTTAACCGAAAATAAAGCCGCATATTTACGCAACCATTTAATTGGTTTTGTATTTCAATCATTTAATTTGTTGCCGTTCAAAAATGCGATGGAAAATATAGCCTTACCCCTGTATTACCAAAAAGTAGGCCGCAAACAGCGCAATAAACAAGCCCTTGCTTTATTGGAGCAGGTTGGCCTAGGGGATAGGGGCCTGAGTATGCCCAATGAGTTATCCGGCGGGCAAAAACAGCGGGTGGCTATTGCACGCGCCTTGGCGGGCAACCCTAAATTAATTTTAGCTGACGAACCAACCGGTGCGTTAGATAGTGTTACCACCCATGAAATTATGAATTTATTTAAAGAAATGCACAAAGAAGGAAAAACCGTAGTGATTGTTACGCACGAAGCGGATATAGCACGGCAAACCAAGCGTTTAATCCAATTAAAAGATGGTTTAATTCTAGCGGATACCCTTCAGGCGCCTTGTGATGCTTAGTTTTGATGGCTTGCAGGAAATCGCCCACACCCTCCAACAAAATAAGTTGCGCACGCTGCTGACCGCCTTTGGTGTGTTTTGGGGGATTTTAATGTTGATTCTGCTATTGGGCGCAGGCAAGGGGATGCAAAATGGAATGGAATTTATGTTCAGTAGTGATTTGCGTGATTCTATTTGGATTAACCCACGCCAAACGTCTCTGCCTTACAAAGGCTTATCTCCAGGCCGCAGCATTCAATTAACGGAACAAGATATAGCCGCCATAAAACAAAAAATTCCCGATGTGCAATTTTTATCAGCGGAAAATCCTTTGGGGTCAGCGCGTCAAGCGGATGTGGTGATTACCTATCAAAATAAAACCGGAAGTTTTGGTGTAATGGGGGTTGCCGATGATTATTTTAAAATTAAAGCTTACCAGGATTACCAACAGGGCCGCAGGCTGAATGAATTGGATCAGCGCGACGAGCGCAAAGTGGCCGTAATCGGCACCCGTGTATACGAAAAATTATTCGCAAAAAATGAAGATCCCTTAGGGAAAATAATAAATGTGAATGGCGTAACCTATAAAGTGGTCGGTGTGTTTTATGACAACGGTTGGGAAGGGCGTATGTCTGAACGGGTATACGTTCCTTTAAGTGGATTCCAAAAAACCTTTGGCAGGGGTGATCAAATATCGCTAATAGCGTTATCACCCAAACCCGGTGTGGATGGTTTTGCGTTGGAAACACAAGTGGTGAATTTATTAAAAGAGCGGCACAAGGTTGCCCCAGATGATAAAAAAGCGATATTTTCTTGGAATTTAGCCAGGCAAACACAAGAGTTCTCGCAAATGTTTGCAGCCATTGATGCATTTATTTGGTTTGTAGGTATTGGCACATTAATGGCCGGTATTGTTGGTATTAGCAATATTATGCTTATTACAGTAAAAGAGCGCACGGTAGAAATTGGTGTGCGTAAAGCATTGGGGGCAACCCCCAGGCAAATAGTGGGCACATTGTTATTGGAGTCTATTTTGGTTACTGCAATTTCCGGTTATTTAGGGTTGGTGATTGGTGTGGCAATATTAGAGACGGTCTCCTATGTGCTGACTACATTTAATATTAAATTACAATTTTTTTCCCGCCCAGAGGTTGATTTTTCAGTTGCTATTAAAGCAATCGTTTTATTGGTCGCTATAGGTGCATTCGCTGGGTTTTTACCCGCTTGGCGTGCCGCTAAAATTTCCCCTATTGAAGCGATGAGGGCGGCCAAATGATTGATTGGGATAAATGGCAGGAAATTTACCTCACGCTTAAAAAACACAAGCTGCGCACCTCGCTGACTGCATTTGGCGTGTTTTGGGGTATTTTTATGTTGGTGGTTTTGTTGGGGGCGGGTAATGGATTAAAAAATGGTGTGGTGGGCATGTTTGGCGGGCAGTCCAACACGGTATATATGTGGAGCGGCACCCCGACGCAAATCCCCTATGCGGGAATGCAAAAAGGCCGCAAACTGGCATTAAAAGATGAAGATTTAGCCGCTATCCGCCAAGGCTGCCCAGAGCTTGATGTATTAACGGGCAATAATGATTTAGGCCATTGGCAAGGGGCACAATATGTTGTGCGCGGCGAAAAATTCGGTGCATTTCCCACTAAGGGTACGCAACCTGCCAATGCTAAATTAAAAGCTTATAGCACACAGTTAGGCCGTTATATTAATGCAATGGACATAGATGAAAAACGCAAAGTGGCTGTTATCGGCACGCGGGTGCAAGAAACTTTATTTAACCCGGATGAAAACCCCATCGGCCAAAGTATTGAAATTCGCGGTATATATTTTTTAGTTGTGGGTGTATTTAAAGGCCCTAAAACGGGCGACAATGCACAAGAAGCTGCGGAAACAGTATTAATCCCCAACAGTACTTTGCGTTATACCTTCAACCAATTGGGTTGGATTGGCCATATTGAGCTAACACCCAAACCTGGTTTTGATGCGGTGGCACTGGAAGAAAAAGTGAAAAAAATTATTATGGAGCGCAACCGAGTACATCCGGATGATATGGGTGTGGTAGGTTCATTTAATGTGCAAAAAGAATTCAATAAATTTATGGATTTATTTGCCGGGATAACAGCATTTAGTTGGGCTGTTGCCATCGGTACTTTGTTTGCCGGTGCCATTGGCGTGGGCAATATTATGTTGATCGTAGTGAAAGAGCGCACCAAAGAAATAGGTGTGCGCAAAGCCATTGGCGCAACTTCAGCCTCTATTGTGGCTATGGTGATTCAAGAAGCTTTGGTAATTACATTGTTTGCAGGTTATTGGGGCTTGGCGGTGGCGGTATTTTTACTGGAATCAATCACTAAACTTTTGGGGGATGGCAATGGGGGTATGTTTTCCAACCCTGAAATAAATCTAAGTACTGCATTTATTGCTATGGCCATTTTAGTAGTGGCCGCCTTGTTTGCGGCCTTATTACCTGCATCAAAAGCTGCGGGAGTAAACCCAATCGTTGCTCTGCAAGATGAATAAAAAGCGCATTCAGCGCGGATAACCCATTTTTAAATTGTTAATAGGATAGGTTAAACAGAGATTATTATGAAAAAATTCTTTGCGATTTTATTGGGGCTTGCCATAGTGTGTGTGTTTGTTGGTGTGGCCGTATTTTTGTACAACAAAAACAAACAAAAACCACAGATATTTGAAACTGTGCAGGCAACAAAGCAGGATATTGTTAAAAAAACCGTAGCCACAGGGCAAATTATCCCGCGTAAAGAAATTGAGATCAAATCTCAAGTTTCCGGTGTGGTGCAAGAGCTTTTTGTGCAAGCGGGGCAGTTAATTAAAAAGGGTGATCTAATCGCTAAAATTGAAATTATTCCTAATTTGCAGGTGTTAAGTTCAGCTGAATCCCAGTTGGATCGCGCCCATTTAAATTTGGATAATGCACAAAAAGAGTACGACAGACAAAAAAACCTCTTTATGCAGAAGTTAATTCCAGAATCTGAATTTACCAAATACCGGTTATCATTGGATTTGCAAAAAGAAGCCGTAGCCGCTGCGGAAAATAACGTGGCTTTAATTAAAGAAGGCGCCTCGAAAAAAACCGGTAAAATTTCTAACCTCGTTAAAGCCACCGTGGAAGGTATGGTGTTGAATGTCCCTGTAAAAGAGGGCGCATTTATTATGGAATACAACGACTTTAAAGACGGCACCACTATTGCCAGTATCGCCAATATGCGTGATTTGATTTTCGAGGGAAAAGTAGATGAATCAGAGGTGGGTAAAATTAAAGAAGGAATGGAGCTGGTATTAAATGTAGGTGCATTAGGAGCGGAAAAATACCGCGCCAATTTAGAGTATATTTCACCAAAGGGTGTAACTGAGCAAGGCACAGTTAAATTTGAAATCCGCGCTGCCATTACTTTATCTGAAGGCAGTTTTTTACGCGCCGGTTATTCTGCTAATGCCGATATTGTCTTGGTTCAGCGCGCCCAGGTGCTTGCCATTAACGAAGGCAATTTAATTACTGAAAATGGTAATACTTTTGTAGAGGTTATGACGGCTCCTCAAATTTTCGAGCGGCGCGCGGTAAAAGTCGGGATTTCTGACGGTATTAATATTGAAATTCTTGAGGGTATTACGGCAAGCGATACCTTTAAAAATATGGTTCCGGTGCCTGCGGCACCTACCCCCGCAAACGGTATGCGCAAGCCGCGTTAATGTTAATTTATCGTCAAGCACCTAAGCGTAGCCTGTATTTTGTGGTGCATTTTTTGTAAATTGGCGCTCGGATTTAATCTGCCTATACTCAAGTGCATAAAGTGGATGGTAGGTTCAATAGTCTATGGCCTCGGAGTTAGACCCAGCGGATGTTGGCGCACATGCGTATTCTCAGCATTTGGCATTAGTGAACGACGTAACTCGTGTCGTTGCCAGTGAAGATATCTGCAACACGCAGGGCCAGGTTTTAATTGCCAAAGGCGGCGCTATTGATAATCGCTTGGCTGAGAAAGTGTTGCGGTTTAAATTGCTGCGCCCACTTGAGAATTCGGTTGTTATCGAGAATGAGCTAAACGCTGCCAGCCTAGCGCAGCGTTTAGCTGAATATCTTGATGCGGATCCTTTTCTTAAGCAACTTAAGGGGCTGCTGCCGGATTTATTGCTTAATGCCTGCTGTGATGCTTTTTGCCGTTTCGCCGTATTGCGCCAGAAATTAACGGTGTTATCTATTCAATTGCCCACCGTATTTGAGCAAGCTTTATTTGTCGCCTGGTTCGGTACCCTGGCGCGCGAAAAATCAAAGGGCACTCGCGATGAGTGCTGCACTGTATTTATGAGCGGCCTGTGCCACGATTTGGGCATGCTACATATCAGCCCTGCGGTGCTCAACAAACAAGGTGTTTTTGACCCGGAGGAGTGGCGCCAAATGCAAGCGCACCCCATTATCGGTGCGAAAATTCTTCAGGGCGTGCCTCAGTTGCCTGCGGAGGTAATAAGGGCGGTAGTAGAGCACCATGAAAACCTTGATGGCACCGGGTATCCTCGGGGGCTGCTGGGCGACAAACTCGGGCAATTGGGGCAATCGTTAAATTTATTAGATAGTTTATTCGCGGTGTACCGAAAATATTTTAAACCCTTTAACCGCTCCATTCGTGATTTAATTCCTATTATTCAAATGAATAGCCATAGCCGATTTGGTTCGGCTGGTGCAGCGATTATTCTTTTACTAAAAAAATTACCTGAAAACAAATCCTGTGGCGTACCGCCTCATTTAATGCCAGTCTTTGTAATGGCGGTAAAAGGGCGGCATGACTATTTGCAAAAAAGCATCAAAATAATCAACGAATTAGCGGCTCAGATTGGTTATCTCAACAAAAATCCTCGTGTGATTTCAATACAAAATAGCATTATTCATATTGCGGTTTCTCTGGTGCAATCCGGCATTATTAACGAAGCCTATATGCGCTGGTTGGATCAGGTATTGGAAGAAAAATTGGACTATGCTTATCGGGAAGTAGAAGAAGCTTTTATATTAATGCAGGAGGTGGTTTTCCATTTGGAAAAACTAAAGCAACAGCTAATTGCATTTGTTAAATTTGATGCCGATGCCAATAAAATGCCTTTTTTGCCTGCGGCTATTCAAAGTTTAACTAATTTAGCCACTCCGCAAACGCCCCCCGTGTTAAAAGATGTTTGGGTTGGGCGCATGCTTGTTTATTAGCTCAATACTTCGTAGCGAGCTAATA
This sequence comes from Pseudomonadota bacterium, assembly GCA_041179125.1. GTDB lineage: Bacteria > Pseudomonadota > Gammaproteobacteria > Pseudomonadales > Cellvibrionaceae > CAMCXE01. The sequence continues at coordinate 10,726 of JBEGTZ010000140.1, forward strand.
CTAGAACCCAGAGTTCAGTGCGTGTCGAATTCAACTGAGTTTTTAAGGGCGCCTCCGGAAATCCACTTTTCGAGCGCTCGCTTCGTTATTTTCGTACTCAGTCGGTCATTTATACCGCATAAACTCCCTTCCTCGGCTTTGGCATCCTGCGTCGCCCTACCTCCTGCATCCATGCAGTCGTCCGTGCGAAAATG
>JBEGTZ010000141.1:0-17199 GCA_041179125.1 Pseudomonadota bacterium
TGGGGGGTTGGTTTTTTGGGGTTATCGGGGGGACTGTGGTGGTGGGGATGGGGGTGGTGGGGATTAAACCTAGAAACCTCAGTTGAATCACCCATGCCTGCGCAACCCCTTGGCCCATCTAGCAAAAGTTAAAAACTTCGAACAACCAATAGGTTGTCCTTCATTTTTAACTTTCACTATCCGCTACCCGTGGCTTACCCAGATTTTGGGCGCTCAACTGAGGTTTCTAAGTTAAGCCGTGTGATTTTCAAATCCAAAATAAAACATCAAACATAAATATCAACCACAGGCACCGATGAGGCCATATTCGCCACGGCTTGGAATAACCCAGCGCCGGTACGCACGGGACTAACTGGCGGGCTGTAGCTGCGGTTTTTGCTTTGGGCGGCGGCGGGTTCCAGCACTTCAAATTCACTTTGCGATTTAGCCACCGCATCAAAGGTACGCCCCGGCGCAGGCGCACTGCGCCCCACCGCCTGGGCATTTGGGGCGCGGTAGAAGCCTTTGGCTTGTAGTTGTTCGGCGGATAACTTCATGTGGGGGCGTGTTTGGGCAAAACCACAGTATAGGTTTTACCCAGTTCATTTGGAAATACTACCAGCCACTCACCCTTTGGATGCGGTTCACAGCTCTGCCTTCATCGCCAGCACTTGGCTTTACCTTGGAGGGCTAACTCACTAGACTGGCGCAGTCTTGTCGGGGTGCTAAAACCTATTTTTTATAGGGTAAGCTGAGAAAAACCCGCAAACCTGATCCGGGTAATACCGGCGTAGGGAACGAGGCGCATCTGTACAGGTTTTCCTGCCCTCCTGTTTTTGCGTCGCGCTTCAGAATTCATCTTTTGGTAAGCCGATGTCCTATTCTCCTCCCAGCAAATTAGTCGTCACCATCGCGGGCAGCGATTGCTCCGGCGGTGCGGGTATTCAGGCGGATTTAAAAACTTTTGGCGTGTTTGGGGTGTTCGGTGCGAGTGTGATTACCGCCGTGACGGCGCAGAACAGCCAGCGGTTTTACCAGGCCAATGTGCTCTCGCCTGAGCATTTTTATTCCCAGTGGCAGGCGGTGTTGGAAGGTGCGCCGATTGCGGCGATTAAACTTGGCATGTTGGGCAACGCGGCTATGGCCAATGCGGTGGCCGATGCTTTAGGCCGCTTCCAGCAGGAATTCCCCGCCACACCAATCATTATCGACCCGGTGTTAAAAGCCTCCAGCGGCGGTGATTTAAGTGGTGAAGCAACCGCTGCGGTCTATAAAGAACGTTTAATTCCCTTGGCCCACCTGTTTACACCCAACATCCCCGAAGCCGCCAGGTTGTTAGGCGAAAGCGAAGCCTGTGATTTAAACACCGTTGAACAACAAGCCGCCGCGCTAAAACAACTCGGCGCCCGTGCGGTGCTGTTAAAAGGCGGGCACTTGGAATCCCCCTTGCCGCACGAACAAACTCTGGCCTGTGATGTGTTGGTGGATGATTTAGGCTGTTACCGTTTCACCGCTGCGCGCATCAAAACAATACACAGCCACGGCGGCGGTTGTACTTTAGCCAGTGCCATTGCGGCGGGGTTAGCCCAGGGTTTAAACCTGCGCCAAGCCATTGCGGCCGCCAAAACTTTTATTGCAGGTGCTTTAGCTCAAAGCGCCCGTTTACAACTGGCCCCATCAAACGGGCCGATCCATCATTTTTACTCCTATTGGTAAGCCCCATGTCCTACACCCCAGACACTCAGTTTGTAAGCCAAAACGCCAAAGTCGATGAAGGTTCTGTGAAGCCTTTTCCGCGTTCGCAAAAAATTTATGTCACCGGCAGCCGCCCGGACATCCGGGTGCCTATGCGGGAGATCAGCCTGTTTGATACCCCTACGGACATGGGCGGCGAGCAAAACCCGCCGGTGCGGGTGTACGACACCTCCGGCCCCTACAGCGACCCGAGCATCACCATCGAGCTGCGCCGGGGCCTGCCGGATATTCGCAGCCAGTGGATTTTAGACCGCGCCGATACTGAAATTCTGGCCGGTTCCAGCTCTGCGTTTACCCGCCAGCGCTTGGACGATGCCGCCTTGCAACAACTGCGTTTTGAACACCTGCGCGCACCGCGCCAAGCCAAAAGCGGCATGAATGTGAGCCAAATGCACTACGCCAAAAAAGGCATCATCACGCCAGAGATGGAATACATCGCCATCCGCGAAAACATGAGCCTACAACAGGCTAAAGAGCAGGGCGTGTTATCGCAACAACACGCGGGCATGAGCTTCGGCGCTAACATCCCCAAAGAAATTACCCCCGAATTTGTACGCCAGGAAGTGGCCTTAGGCCGCGCCATTATCCCCGCGAACATCAACCACGTTGAGCTGGAGCCGATGATCATTGGCCGCAATTTTTTGGTGAAGATTAACGGCAATATCGGCAATTCGGCGGTAACGTCTTCCATTGAAGAAGAAGTAGCCAAACTCACCTGGGGCATCCGCTGGGGTGCCGACACCATCATGGACTTGTCCACCGGCAAGAACATTCACGAAACCCGTGAGTGGATTATCCGCAATTCACCGGTTCCCATCGGCACTGTGCCCATCTACCAAGCCCTGGAAAAAGTCGGCGGCGTGGCGGAAGACCTCACCTGGGAAATTTTCCGTGACACCCTCATCGAGCAGGCCGAACAAGGGGTGGATTACTTCACCATTCACGCCGGTGTGCTGCTGCGCTACGTGCCCCTCACCGCCAAGCGCACCACCGGCATCGTCAGCCGGGGCGGCTCCATCATGGCCAAATGGTGTCTCGCCCACCACAAAGAAAACTTCCTCTACACCCACTTTGACGACATCTGCCAGATCATGAAGGCCTACGACGTGTCCTTCTCGCTGGGCGACGGTTTGCGCCCCGGCTCCATTGCCGACGCCAACGACGCGGCACAATTTGGCGAGCTGGAAACCTTAGGCGAGCTGACCCAAATCGCCTGGCAGCACGATGTGCAAACCATGATCGAAGGCCCCGGCCACGTACCCATGCACATGATCAAAGAAAACATGGATAAACAATTAGAAGTCTGCAAAGAAGCGCCGTTCTACACCCTCGGCCCTTTGACCACCGATATTGCGCCGGGCTACGACCACATCACCTCCGGCATAGGCGCGGCCATGATCGGCTGGTTTGGCTGTGCCATGCTCTGTTATGTAACCCCCAAAGAACACCTGGGTTTGCCGAATAAAGACGACGTAAAAGAAGGCATCATCACCTACAAAATCGCCGCCCACGCCGCCGACCTCGCCAAAGGCCATCCCGGCGCTCAACTGCGCGATAACGCCCTATCCAAAGCGCGCTTTGAATTCCGCTGGGAAGACCAATTTAACCTGGGGTTAGACCCAGACACAGCGCGCTCCTACCACGATGAAACCCTGCCGAAGGACTCCGCCAAAGTTGCGCATTTTTGCTCCATGTGTGGGCCTAAGTTTTGCTCCATGAAAATCACCCAAGACGTGCGCGACTACGCCGCAAGCCTCGGCCAAAATGTTGGCAGCGAAGAAACCATTCGCCTGTTAGATGTAGAAGCCGAAATGAAAGCCAAAGCCGATGAATTCCGCGCCCAAGGCTCTGAAATTTACACACGAGTTTGATATGACGTTTAAAGCCCAATTTACCCAAAGCGATGTGGAACTGGTCAGCGAAGAGCCTATTTTTAACGGCTTTTTCACCCTCAACAAACAGCGCTACCGCCACCGCCGCTTTAACGGCGGCTGGAGCAGTGAGTTCGAACGGGAAATGCTGCTCAAACGGGATGCCGCCGCCGCCGTGCTCTACGACCCAAAAAACGACCTCATCGGCCTGATCGAACAATTCCGCGCAGGCACTATGGCCTCGGAACACGGGCCTTGGTGTTTGGAAGTGGTGGCCGGCATGACCGAGCCGGATGAGTGCATCGAAGACCTCATGCAGCGGGAAATTGAAGAAGAAGCGGGCATCACCCAGGCCACACTCATCCCCATCACCAACTATTACTCCACCCCCGGTGCCAGCAACGAAAAAATCCACCTATTTTGTGCGCTGGTGGATTTAACCACAGCGGGCGGGGTTCACGGCTTGGAAGAGGAGCATGAGGATATTCTTTTTAGTGTGCATCCAGCGGAGCAAGTCTTCGCTGCTATGCTCAACAGTAGAATGAACAACGCCGCAACCCTAATTGCTCTGTTATGGTTGCAGCTCAACCGCCCCAACCTGAGAACAGGAAGCCCCTGATGACAGCGGTAACACACTGGGCCTTAGGCCATCGCTTCAACCCGGTGAACCTTAAGGATCACCACGCCCAGTGTGAACTCAACTTCCACCGCTTTTTACACCTGTTGCCGGGCTACCGGGATGGGCAAAATGTTTGGTCTTATTTCCTCGGTAGCAATCAGCAACACAAAATCAATATTCGTATGCTTGAATCTGCCCCTTACACCTCAACCCTGGAAGTTCGCCAACAGCAAACCGGTGGCGAGGTGTTTAGCCAGGGTACTTGGCGCATTCGTATGTACCACGATGTTGAAATGGCCGAAGTAGTAGGCTGGGACAGGCACCAGCATTGGCACGCACAGTACGAATACCCAAACCCCAAGATGTACCAACCCGATGAAAAGCTAGCCTTAAATCGGTTTTTAGGTGAATGGTTAGAACATTGTCGCAAACAGGGTATTTGCCCTGAAGATATTGTGATCAAATTCACAAACATGTGAGCAGTCCATTAGCGAAGCGGCTATTTACCTGCACACTTACAACAACTAGACCCCGTATCTAGGCAGGCAACGATGGAGAGAGTCGTTAGATTGAACACCAAGCCCTTGCGATTATTACAGCTGACCGATCCTCACCTCGGCGCGCTGTCCAGCGAGACACTCATTGGTCTAAATACCGAAGAGAGCCTTCTGGACGTGTTAACCCGCGTTCGTGACAGCGGCATTCGCTACGATCTCATCATCGCCACCGGGGACATCTCCAACGACGGTACCCCGGCCTCTTACCAGCGTTTTCTCGACCGAGTTGGGGAATATATCCCCAATGTGCCCTTAGCCTGGTTGCCCGGCAACCACGACAACCCCAAAAACATGGCGCAATTTCCCCACCAGCAGGTGTGGACAGAAGATTTCAGCATGGGGCAATGGCAGTTTTTGTTGCTCAACTCGCGCATTCCCTTTGAAGAGGGCGGTGAGCTGTCACCCGGCGAACTGGCACGTTTAGAGCGCGCCCTCACGCTGCGCCCAGAGCGCAACACGCTCGTGTTATTACACCACCAGCCCGTACCCGTAGGCTCCGCCTGGATCGACCAATACGTTGTGAAAAACGCCAGCGCTTTGTTCAGCCTGTTAGACCGCTTCCCCAATGTAAAAGGCATGAGCTGGGGCCATGTACACCAAGCGTATGAATCCAACCGGGGCGCCCTGAAATTATTCGCCAGCCCCTCCACCTGCGTGCAGTTCAGCCCGAATTCAGCGCAATTTCAAGTAGACCACCTCATGCCCGGCTGCCGCAGTTACCTGTTGTGGCCGGATGGCCGTATTAAATCTGAAGTGCTGCGCGCGCAAGACCGTATTTACTGCATTGACTACAGTTCAACGGGTTATTAACTGGGGTTTTCCTGGGTTTTCCGGGCGCACTCGTTGCGCCTCATCAAGCCGCCTACCAAGTTGTGATGAATCTCTGGGTGCAAAATCTTGGGGCGCATAAATCTTAAGGGCGCGATGAATCGCGCCCTTAAGAGTATTTCGTGCAAAGCGCGTTAAATTAATGCCCCACATCACTCTTCATATCCACCACCACCGAAACAAATTTATCCGGCGATAATACGGCTTCACCATCAAACCGATAGGCCACTAAGCGGCCATATTTTACGGCGCTGTAATCTAGGCAGGCCACATTAGGCGTTAAAGGAGCGGGGATTCCGGTCAGCCAATAATGGCCAACAAATACCGGAAGCTCTTGTTCGCTGTAATGTAAAAGGCATTTTTTTTCGGCTTTACTCAGCGGTGTATTCATTAAATAAGTGGGCAGAGGATCCGGCTGGAATACTACATCGGCGTAGGTTTGTGGTTCACTGGACCAAAATTTAGTGCGGAATTGTTTGCGGCTAAAGCCGTCGCGGCCCACCACTTCAATGCCCGGTGGCAATGTGATATCGGTGCCTCGGGTTAGGCGGTCCATGAATAAATAAGCAAAACTGGATTCCTCCCCAGATTCAATTAAAAAATCTCGGCTTACATGGCTGCCGCCGTAATTACATTCGTAGGTATAAATTAAATCACTATCCCAACACGCGTGAACCACGCGGCATTGCGGTAAATTTAAAAATAAAGGCCGCTCTTGTATCCACGCTAATACTTGCTCCCATTCATGGGGATGTTTTTTATATTGCTCTAATGTGGCGCTTAATAAGCGGTGGTTGCGCGGTGTGTGGTCGCGTAAATAACGCTGTTGATTCGGCAGCCAAAGGTGGTAGCCCAAAGCGTTATATTCGTGGTTGCCCATAACACATTCGGCAACGCCCGCATCCACCATCGCTTTAACGAGGGTAATGGCTTCGCGGATATGTGGCCCGCGATCCAAAATATCGCCTACAAATAACACTTTGCGCATGGGGTGTTGATAAACCCCATTAAAATCGCGATAGCCTAATTTTTCTAATAATTTAACCAGTGTAAATGCACAACCGTGTACATCACCGATGATGTCGTAGCCTATTTTTTTTACATCGCTCACAGTCATTACCTATTCAATTTTCCCTTGTGTATCCACAGCCCAACCTAATTTACTACGGCAAACACCGTAAAAATCGTAATCCATCGGGTGGATTAAGCGCAGGGTGTCGCTTTTTTTATGCACAATAATTTCATCGCCTTCTTGCGTGGTGATGTGTGTTTGCCCATCGCAGGTTAATTGCGGTTCCACCGCCCGTTGATCACCAATTACAATTTTTATCTGGCTATTACCTGCAACCACAATGGGGCGGCTGCTGAGGGTGTGCGGGTTTAAAGGTACCAACACCATAGCATCTAAAGAGGGGTGCATAATTGGCCCGCCGCCACTTAATGCATAGGCGGTAGAGCCTGTAGGTGTGGAGATAATTAGCCCGTCGGAGCGTTGGCGATAAACAAATTGATTGCCGATATACAGCTCAAATTCAATCATGCGAATAAATTGGCCGGGGTGTAAAACCATGTCATTTAGCGCGGTGCCAGTGGCAATAATGGTTCCTTGGCGCACCAGGCGGCATTCCAATAAAAACCGCTCTTCATCAAAATATTCGCCATCCAAAACCGCACCCACGCGTTTCTCTATTTCATCGGGTGCTATATCGGTTAAAAATCCTAGGCGGCCCCGGTTGATACCCAGCAGGGGAACACCGGTGCCGCGCATGGAGCGGCCTGTGCTTAACACGCTGCCATCGCCGCCCACCACAATAATTAAGTCGCATAATTGCGCTAATTGCGCGCGGTTGACATGTTGTACCGAACTGGGCAAAACACCATCCGCCGTTTCAAAATCCATGTAGGTTTGAATTTGCCGCGTATGCAGAAAATTAATCAACACACGCAAGGAATAAAGCGCAGCTTCGCTACCGGGGCGCCCTACTAATCCTACGCTGTGGAAATGATTCATAGTGGTTTCCTAAGGGTGTCTAATTTCGGCTACTGATTTTAAATCGATGTCATTGAGTATAAACGGTTGGGTTTGTGTTAAATAATGCGCAACCGCGTGTTCAAATTCATTGGGAATACTGTGTTTGCCTGTAAAAAAACCACGCCACCCTTGTATGCCGCCGGTATGTAAAATCAGAATATTTTGATCGCGCAGCCCCTGTTCAAAGGCGCGTTGCAAAGCAAAAAGTACTTTGCTGCCGTAAATGGGGTCAAACAACAGGCCCGTTTCGCACCAAAACGCCCAACAACACTCCATTATAGCCTGCGGTAACTTGCCGAACGGGATATTAAAACCGTGCCAGACTACAGGATGGGCGTTTAAATGAGTGGCAGTTTTTTGCAACTCGTGTGTCCATGCGGCAACCGCTTGTATGTACGGCTGCGGTTCGCTCAAGGCTAAAGCACACACCGCTTGAATGTTGGGCCAATGCGCCGCTAAACCTGCAACACTGGTACCAGTACCAGCAGGTAGCCACACGCTGTGGATATTTAAATTTTCATTTATTAATTGTGCCGACACCGCCTCCGCGTAATCGGCAAAGCCACGGGCGCCTAAAACTCCGGCCCCGCCTTCGGGGATCACGTAAAAACCTGGGTATTTTTCTTGTAATTGTGCGCTAAATTGCGCGTCCATTTTTTGCCGATATTCCGCGCGGCCAACACATTCCAACTGCATACCGCAGTGTGTTAATTCTGCCAGTGTAGGGTTTTGCAGGGTGTTTTCTTCGCCGCGAATAATGCCGACGCAAGGCAAATTAATGGTTGAAGCAACGCGGGCCAGTGCATATAAATGGTTGGAGTAGGCCCCACCAAAACTGATTAAACCCGCCGATTTAAGCGCTGAAGCCTGGCGCACATAATGGAATAATTTAAATAATTTATTGCCGCTCACCTGCGGATGAATTAAATCATCCCGCTTTACCCAAATGCGGCAATTGGCGCGTTTAGCGCTTGACCAGTTAACCGGCTGAATAACGGGCCGCTGCGCCCATTGGGATAATATTGAGGCGTTATTGGGCATTAAAACCTGGGTTATGTTTACCCGCCACCACCATCCCCAAAACCCGCTCCACCAAACAGGGCGCTAATAAATAACCGTGCCGATACAGCCCGTTCACGCTCACCACCGGGCAGCCATTTTGTAATTGGCGTGTATTAATGTGCGGCAAGTTATCCATAAAACTGGGCCTTAAATTGGCATCCAATTCTAAAATGCGCGCCTCAGCGAAGGCGGGGTTGAGTGTGTAGAGGGCGCTGCCCAATTCCATCATGGAGTGCAAACTCATGGGGGAGCGGTCTTCGCTTTCCAGCTCCGTGGCGCCGATGATAAAACGCCCGCCGGGTTTGGGCACTATGTAGAGCTTGTAGCGCGGGTGCATGAGGCGGACGGGGCGGTGTAGTACCACCTCTTCGGTGTGTACCCACAACACTTCGCCGCGCACGCCGCGCAGGGGGGATTCTGGCTGCTCGGTAAAATAGTGGGTGTCTTCTTTTGCCCCTAGGCCTCGGCAATCCAGCCATAAATCAAATTCACCCAGGTGGGGTGGCGGCTGGCTGAGGCTTACTGGGCAGTGCTCGTAAAGCGTTACATTCAAGCGTTTTAATTCGCTCAGCAGGTTGCTGAGCAGCTGACGGTTGTCGAGGTGGGCTTCAAACGGCAGCAATAAACCACGGGCGAAATTAGATGATAAGCCAGGCTCCAATATGCTGAGTTCCTCGCGGCTCAGCCAGCGGGCGCCGTGTTCAGTGCCTAAATGATGGGTTAAATCCTGGTGGAATTGCCAGAGTTCGGCTTCGTCCTGCGGGTGTGCAATAACCAGGCTGCCTTGATCGCCGTAAGTGACGCATGGGGTTTGTTGTCGATTTAATTCGGCCAGCCACAGCGGCCAAATTTTTAAAGACTCCATGCCCATGTCGTAAATGAGCCGTTCGCTCACCACCACTTCCGATAGCGGACTGATCATAGCGGCGGCGGTGTGGGCGGCGTTGCTGGGGTGCGTGAGCGAACCTGCGTCCATCAGGCTAATCTCATGCCCTAAAAGACTTAACCGCCAGGCCAATAAACGCCCCATTAAACCGCCGCCGGCTATGGCTATTTTTTTGGCAGCGCTCATTAAACAGCCCAATTAATGGGGCTTAAACCCTTTTGAAGAAGCCACGCATTGGTTTTGGAAAAATGCTTACAACCAAAAAAACCCCGGTGGCTGGACAGGGGCGAGGGGTGTGGGGCTTTTAACACACAGTGTTTTTGTGCATCAATTAATTTGCCTTTTTGTTGGGCGTAGGAACCCCACAGCATAAAAACTAAATCCTGGCGTTCGCGGTTGAGCAGGTCGATAATTTTATCGGTGAATTGCTCCCACCCCTGGCCTTGGTGGGAACCCGCCTGGCCTGCTCGCACACTTAACGTGGCATTGAGCAATAACACGCCTTGCTCAGCCCAGCCGCTTAAATTGCCATTTTTAGCGATGGGTAAACCCAAGTCAGTGTGAATTTCTTTAAACATATTGGCTAAAGAAGGCGGCGGTTTTACACCATCGGGCACCGAGAAGGATAAACCGTGGGCCTGGCCTGGGCCGTGGTACGGGTCTTGGCCTAGGATCACCACTTTCACCGCTTCAAACGGTGTGCTGTTCAAAGCGTTAAACATCAAAGGCCCCGGTGGGTACACCACCTGGCCTTGATGTTTTTCTTGCTGCAAAAACGCCTTTAATGCCTGCATATAAGGCGCTTTAAATTCACCCTGCAGAAGTTTTAGCCAACTGGCCGTAAGGGCGATAGGTTCCGCCACGGGGGCCTAGGCCTCAGGCCGCATGTGGGGGAAGAGCAACACGTCACGAATCGACGGCGAGTCCGTCAGCATCATCACTAAACGGTCGATGCCAATGCCTTCACCTGCGGTGGGTGGCAGGCCATATTCCAAGGCGCGAATGTAATCGGCGTCGAAATGCATGGCTTCATCATCACCGGAATCCTTTTCCGCCACCTGGCTGTGAAAACGCTCGGCTTGGTCTTCGGCGTCGTTTAATTCTGAAAAGCCATTGGCAATTTCCCGCCCACCGACAAAAAATTCAAAACGATCGGTGACAAACGGATTGGTGTCATTGCGGCGCGCCAGTGGAGACACTTCGGCTGGGTATTCGGTGATAAACGTAGGCTGTTCTAAACGGTGTTCAACGGTTTTTTCAAAAATTTCAATTTGCACTTTGCCTAAACCCCAGCTTTTTTTCACAGGGATTTTTAAATCTTCTGCCACTTTAATGGCCGCATCCAGCGTATTGATATTCTCGGCGGTTAATTCTGGGTTGTAATGCAAAATAGAATTAAATACGGAAATACGCGTGAAGGCTTGAGCAAAATCGTAAACAACCTGCACAGGCTCTTCGCCTTCTTTGGTGTGTTTAGTGGCAATTACTTCAGTGCTGCCTAAAACCGCCAGGCACAACTCGCGCAGCATGTCTTCGGTTAAATTCATTAAATCTTGGTAATCCGCATAGGCTTGATAAAACTCCAGCATGGTAAATTCTGGGTTGTGCCGGGTGCTTAAACCTTCATTCCTGAAATTGCGGTTAATTTCATACACCCGCTCAAAACCGCCTACCACTAAACGCTTTAAATACAACTCGGGCGCAATGCGCAGATACATTTGAATATCCAGCGCGTTGTGGTGCGTGATAAATGGCTTAGCGGTGGCGCCGCCGGGAATTACTTGCAGCATCGGGGTTTCCACTTCCATAAAATCCCGGCCATTTAAATAACTGCGGATAAAATCAATTATTTTTGTGCGCAGTTTAAATACATCGCGAATTTCTGGGTTAACCACTAAATCCACATAACGTTGGCGGTAACGCAATTCTTGGTCAGCCAGGCCGTGGTATTTATCCGGCAGTGGGCGCAGGGCTTTGGTGAGCAAATGGTATTCTTCGCAATTCACATATAAATCCCCTTTGCCGGATTTATGCAGCGCACCTTTAACACCGACGATATCGCCAATATCCCAATTGTGCCAACGCTCTTTCATCACGTTTTGCGCGTCTTTATCCGCATACAATTGAATCCGGCCTGATGCGTCTTGCAATACAAAAAATGGCCCGCGTTTGGCCAAAATGCGCCCGCTGACGGACACTTTAAAATCCAGCGTTTCCAGTGCTTCTTTACTGAATTCCCCGTGGGAATCTTGCAGCGTTTGCGCATCATGGCTGCGGCGGAATTGATTGGGAAATGCGTTGCCGTTAGTGCGAATGTGCGCAAGTTTACTGCGGCGCTCGGCAATTAATTTATTTTCGTCTTGAGGTAATTCGGTCATGGTACGGCTCGTATTTAATTACAATCCAGCTTTTAAACTGGCTTCGATAAAATCATCCAGGTCGCCATCTAAAACGGCCTGGCAGTTACTGGTTTGCACTCCGGTGCGTAAATCTTTAATGCGCGAATCATCCAACACATAAGAGCGGATTTGGCTGCCCCAGCCGATGTCCGCTTTACTGTCTTCCATCGCTTGTTTTTCTGCATTGCGTTTGAGCATTTCCTGCTCGTACATTTTAGCGCGCAGCATTTTCATCGCATTATCCCGGTTGGAATGTTGCGAGCGCTCGCTTTGGCAGCTCACCACAACGCCGCTGGGAACGTGGGTAATACGAATGGCAGAATCAGTTTTGTTAACGTGCTGGCCGCCTGCGCCACTGGCGCGGTAGGTATCCACTTTTAAATCGGCGGGGTTTATATCAATTTTAATTTCGTCGGAAATTTCTGGCGAGACAAAAACCGAAGCAAATGAAGTATGGCGACGGTTGCCGGAGTCAAACGGCGATTTACGCACCAAGCGATGCACGCCGGTTTCGGTGCGCAGCCAACCAAAGGCGTATTCGCCTTCAAAACGAATGGTGGCACTTTTAATACCCGCCACATCGCCATCGGAGCATTCTTCCAGGGTGGTTTTAAAGCCTTTGGCTTCACCCCAGCGCAAAAACATACGCAGCATCATATCGGCCCAATCCTGCGCCTCGGTGCCGCCGGAACCGGCTTGAATATCTAAATAAGCGTTACAGGGATCCATCTCTTTGCTAAACATGCGGCGGAATTCTAATTTCGCCAACTGGGCTTCCAGCTGGTTAATTTCCTTTTGAATATCATCAAGGCTCGCCTCGTCGTTTTCCTCCACGGCCATGTCAATTAAATCCCGGCAATCGTTCACGCCTTGATCTAGGTTGTCGATGGTTTTCACCACCAACTCCAAACCGGCCCGCTCTTTACCGAGCGCCTGGGCGCGCTCCGGGTTATTCCACACATTAGGTTCAGCCAGCTCCAGCTCAACCTCAGTTAAACGCTCTTTGCGCTCAGCATATTCAAAGATACCCCCGAAGCGAATCGGCGCGGGCTTGCATATCACTGAGGGCGTTTAATAGGGGGTTAATTTCCATAGTGGCTTAGGCTCTTTTAGGGACAAAACGGCGGGGATTGTACATGAATGGGAATCTAGACGTTAGGCGCAAGCCTATATTGGATCGCGCACACCGACCCCTTATTTGCCTAAGAAACCCGCTAGATTTTATTGTGAGTATTTTCCATATCAATTGGTCATACCCAAAATCACTTTGAACCGACGGATCAATGCACCAACTGTCCCTCAATCTTATTGCCATAAAGCAACGTCACAGCATCTGAACCATACAAAGCGCGCAACTGAACCAACAAATCATCCGTGGGCCGCACGCACCAAGCCTCCCCTAAACGCACCTCCCCTTGCACACGGGGCAGTTGATATTCAATCAAAACACGGCAACCACCAGGCCGATGCTGTTGCAAACACTGTTTTAACTCATCGCCCAAATGGGTACCGAATGTTGTAGGGCGCAGCACCAAACGCAAACCTGTCACCTTGGTTTCTCGCGCCTCGGCCATAGGCCACACTGCATCCGCACGCATTTTTAAACCACCGCTAAAATCGTCATGGCTTACCTGCCCTTCAATCACCAAAAGCGCGTCTTTAACTAATTTATCCCGGTTGGCCGTGTAAATATCAGAAAACACAGCCACCTCGAGGCGTCCAGTGCGGTCATCCAAAGTAACAAACCCCATAGTGTCGCCTTTTTTGGTTTTCATCACCCGAAACGCCACTACCAAACCCGCCACTGTTTGTTTACTTTTTTCCGCCTTCAAATGGGACAAACGGCTGGACACTAAATGGCTCAACTCCTGTTCGTACTCGTCAATCGGGTGGCCAGTCAAATAAAGCCCCAACGTATCCCGCTCACCGTTGAGTCTCTCTTTAATACTCCAGCGTTTATGCTGGCGGAAATCTCGGTAAGGGTCCGCCTGGCAGGCTGAACTCAACTCAACCTGGCCAAATAAATCCGTCATCCCTGCATTTTTATTCGCATGGTGCTGCTCTGCCGTTTTAACAGCCTCCGCTAATGCCGCCCATAAAATAGCGCGGTCAAAATCCACATCAATTTTTGGCCCAATAGAATCAAAAGCACCACTGCGTACCAAGGCCTCCAACGCACGTTTATTCACTTTGCGCGCATCTACCCGCACACAAAAATCAAATAAATCCATAAAAGGCCCAGCCTGTCGCGCCGCAATAATATTTTCAACCGGCCCTTCACCTAAACCCTTAATCGCACCAAGGCCGTAAATAATATTGTTCTGATCATTAACGGTAAAATGAAACTCTCCGCTGTTAACATCCGGTGGAAGCAGTGCAATTCCCATAGCACGCACCTCCTCAATAAACGTGACCACCTTGTCTGTTTTATCCATATCAGAAGAAATAGTAGCCGCCATAAATTGCGAGGGATAATGCGCTTTTAACCAAGCCGTTTGATACGAAACAAGTGCATAGGCTGCCGAGTGAGATTTATTAAATCCATAACCGGCAAATTTCTCCACCAAATCAAAAATACGGATAGCAAGCTCAGGGTCTATACCCTGGTTTTTAGCGCCGTCCTGAAATACCTCACGCTGCTTTGCCATTTCTTCAGGTTTCTTTTTACCCATCGCACGGCGTAATAAATCCGCACCACCTAATGTATACCCCGCCAAAACCTGTGCAATTTGCATGACTTGTTCTTGATAAACAATCACACCATAAGTCGGTTCAAGAATAGGCTTTAGTGATTCATGCTGATATTTTGCATCCGGGTAGGCAACCTTTGCGCGGCCATGTTTTCGATTAATAAAATCATCCACCATGCCAGACTGCAAAGGCCCAGGCCTAAACAACGCCACCAAGGCAATTAAGTCTTCAATATTATCCGGCTGTAAACGCTTGATTAAATCCTTCATGCCCCGCGATTCCAATTGAAATACAGCGGTGGTTTCTGCTTTTTTTAATAAATTATAAGTGGCAGCGTCATCCAAAGGCAGCAAACTAATATCCAACGGCGCAAGCCCTTCTTGCAACCGCCGCTTATCGATCATTTTTTTCGCCCAATCAATAATCGTCAGCGTACGCAAACCAAGAAAATCGAATTTTACTAATCCAGCCTCTTCAACATCACCTTTATCATATTGTGTCACCAAACCAGCGCCACTTTCGTCGCAATACAACGGGGCAAAATCTGTTAATTTTGTCGGTGCAATTACTACACCACCTGCGTGTTTACCCACATTGCGCGTTAATCCCTCCAATTGCAGTGCCATATCCCATATTTCTTGGCCATCTGAATCATTAGCCAAAAAATCCCGTAAAATTTCCTCTTGTTCAAATGCCACGCTCAGAGTCATACCAGGGTCAGGCGGAATCATTTTGGAGAGCTTATCCGCCAAGCCATAAGACTTACCTTGCACCCGAGCCACATCGCGCACCACAGCTTTAGCCGCCATAGTACCGAACGTAATTATTTGCGAAACTGCATCGCGACCATAATTATCCGCCACATAACCAATAACCGCATCGCGATTATCCATACAAAAATCGATGTCAAAATCCGGCATGGAAACACGCTCTGGATTTAAAAAGCGCTCGAATAATAAATCGTATTGCAATGGGTCTAAATCGGTGATATCTAACGCATAGGCCACCAAAGATCCAGCACCCGAACCGCGCCCCGGCCCCACTGGAATATCATGGCGCTTTGCCCAACCAATAAAATCCATTACTATCAAAAAATAACCCGCAAACCCCATTTGCGTAATAATTTCTAATTCAAAATTAATTCGTTCATCATATATTTTACGCCGCTGCATAAAACCATCCGACGATGCATCAAACAGCCTAGCTAAACGATTCTCCAATCCTTTTTTACTGATATCTGCAAAAAATTCATTTTCAGTCATTCCTGCGGGAATTGGATACTCGGGCAAAAAATATTTACCCAACTGAATACTTAAATTACAACGCTTAGCTATTTCAACCGAATTGGTAATAGCGTCAGGCAAGTCACTAAATAGCTGGGCCATTTCATCAGGTGTTTTAAGGTACTGCGCATCGGTAAATATCCGTTCACGACGCGGGTCTGTTAACGTACAACCTTCGGTAATACATACCCGCGCTTCATGAATTTCAAATTGTGACGACTCGAGAAATCGCACATCATTAGTAGCCACTAAAGGCAAACCCAACTGATCGGCCAGCGGTACTACCTGGTGAATATAACGCTCCTCACCAACGCGTTGAGTACGCGTTAATTCGATATAAAAACGATCGGGAAACATCATCTGCATTGCCTGCATTTTTTCAAGGGCAAGATCACTCCGTCCAGATAATATCGCCTGCCCAATTTCCCCCATACGCCCCCCCGAAAGTGCCAACACACCCTCAGAATGCTCTTTAATCCAATCCATTTGAATTAAAGTTCCACCAATTACCTGCCCATGTAGATAACCTTTTGAAATCAACTGAATGATATTTTTATAACCGGTTAAATCCATTGCCAACAAAGTAAGAAGCGATCGCCCCGATTCATCCAATTCCGAAGGCAACCAAAAATCACATGCAACAATCGGCTTAATCCCGGCGGAGTGAGCAGCCTTATAAAACTTAATAAGCCCAAAAAAATTGCCCACATCAGAAATTCCACACGCGGGCATTCCCAGGGCTGCCACTTTCTTAACCAATGGCTTCACCCTGACAATACTATCAATCAGAGAAAATTCAGTATGTAAACGCAGGTGTACAAAAGAATTGGGCATTATTTTTTCCATTATTTTATAGAGCAAAGAAAACGGGAGAGTTTTCAGCAAACGACTTTAAAAAAGAAGCCAGAATACAACAATCAAAAATTCACTGTACAACCTAGAAACTTTTTCACTGGCTTTTATTATATTTTTGAGCAAATAACAAACTCATAAATTTCAACAGGGTGATAGGGAAAAGATATTTTGAGACAAGACCTTAAACTTAAAAGCTGTCAAAAAAACACCAATAAGATTCGTAAGGTGTAAAAAGGACAAGAAAAAGCCCGCTAATCGTATGACTAGCGGGCTTTTAGAAAAGATGCCTGACGATGACCTACTCTCACATGGGGAAACCCCACACTACCATCGGCGATGCATCGTTTCACTTCTGAGTTCGGGATGGGATCAGGTGGTTCCA
>JBEGTZ010000142.1:0-8774 GCA_041179125.1 Pseudomonadota bacterium
TGAATAGTGAAAGTTAAAAATGCAGGGCAACCTTATTGGTTGTTCAAATTTTTAACTTTTGCTAGGCATACCAAGGGATTGCGCAGACTTGGGTGATCCAACTGAGGTTTTTAGGTTTAACAAGGCTGCGTATGCAACCGGGCAGGTTGTGAAGCACCACACACAAAGACAATTGCTAATTGTTCGCATTTAGATTAACTTAGTGGCTAAGTGAGCGACTTCACTTAGCCCTCAACCTAGCCGAGGGCAGCGCACAGGTTCAACTGAGGTTTTTAATCTATGTACGTATGTCTTTGCAAAGGTGTCACGGATAGCCAAATTCGCCGCGCTATTAATGAAGGCGCCACCTCATTGCGCGCGTTGCGTCAGGAATTGGATGTAATGACCCAATGCGGCAAATGCGGATGCCATACCCGCGACCTGCTGAACCAAGAACTGAGCGCACGGGATAACAGCCTGTTTTACTCTGCGGCTTAATCCTAAAAAACTGGCCGCACCGGCTAGCCCCTCGCCATCCTCACTACAAACAAATATTTTTGCCATGCGCACGGCTGCGGCCTATGATGCAGCGCAGAAACCAGCCTGATTTTATCGGTTCCATCCCCCTAAAAACCCCAGCTGGCTCACCGCTGCCTAATATGGCACCCCTTTATTTGTCTGGAGACTTCCTATGCAAGGCGACCTTAAAGTTATCGAACATCTAAATATTATTTTGGCCAATGAATTAGTGGCGATTAACCAATATTTTTTGCACGCACGCATGTACAAAAACTGGGGTTTTAAAGCCCTGGCTGATCATGAATATCATGAATCTATTGATGAAATGAAACACGCCGATAAACTTATCGAACGCATTTTATTTCTCGAAGGCCTGCCCAACTTACAAGACTTAGGCCGCCTAATGATTGGGGAAAACACCGAAGAAATAATACGCTGCGACCTAGCCCTAGAAAACAAAGCCATACCGGATTTGCGCGAAGCAATTGTCTACTGTGAATCAGTCAAAGACTTCGCCACCCGCGAATTATTGCAACATATTTTAGAGGCGGAAGAAGAGCATGTGGACTGGCTGGAAACACAGCTTAATTTGATAAAAGAAATAACACTGGCTAATTATTTACAAAGTCAGATGGGTTCTTAATTGCGGATTAATTAAATGTAGGGCGGGTTATGCTTGCGGTGTAACCTGCGCAACATACCAACGGCCAGGCATCGACCCAATAAAAACTGCACAACAAAAATCCGTGTATTTACAAAAATTATCGTGAGCGACAACACTGTCTGCGCGGGTTATTAACCCGCTCTACAAGGCTAACAAATTAATTTCCCAACCGATTAAAACGATTTTTCATCCCAGCCGACGTAGGTTGGCGGTGAGCTTGCGAACCCCAACATTCCCTCTCGCGGCGAGGACAAATTAAAGCCCTTATGTAGCGGGGCTTGTGTTCTCGGATGGCTGGAATATTGGGCATTACTGCCCAACCCACGCCCTACGCCCACTTCGCATTAATCATTTTTACCAGAATACCCCTCACACAAAACTACATAAGCCCGCACGGCGGCGGCAAAACCCATCTGTAGTGCGTCCACGGTGAGGGCGTGGCCGATGGAGACTTCTTGCAAGCGGGGCAGGCAGTAGAGGCTGGTTAGGTTGGCTAGGTTTAAATCGTGGCCTGCGTTTACGCCCAGGCCTAGGGTTTTGGCTTCGGCTGAGGCGGTGCGGTAGTGTTCGATGAGGCTGGGGAGGTTGGCGGCTTGATGCAGGTGCGCCTCGGCAAAGGGGCCGGTGTAGAGTTCGATGCGGTCGGCACCGAGCTGTGCGGCTAGGCGGATTTGTTCGATGTCTGGGTCCATAAACAGGCTCACCCGCACGCCCCAACTTTTCAGTTGGGCGAGGATGGGTTTTAGCCGTTCGCCGTCTTGGGTGAGGTTAAAGCCGTGGTCGGAGGTGAGTTGGCTGTGGGTGTCGGGCACCAGGGTGCATTGCTCGGGGCGTGTGGCTTCAACCAAGGCCAGTAGGCCGGGGTAGTCGCCTTGGGCTTGGGCGAAGGGGTTGCCTTCGATGTTCAGCTCGGGGTTGTGGCTGCTGGCTGCGTTGTAGCCGGTTAATAGGTCGCGGCATTCAAACACGTCGCGAGGCCGCACATGGCGTTGGTCTGGGCGCGGGTGCAGGGTTAGGCCTTGGGCGCCTTCAGCCAGGGCGATGCGGCCAAAGGCGAGGGGATCCGGGTAGTTGCCGCTGCGGGAGTTGCGCAGCAGGGCGATTTTATTCAGGTTGACCGAGAGCGCGATGGGCATGGGGGAGGCTCCAAATAAAAACGGCTCCAGGGGGGAGCCGTTGGGGTTTTTAGGTTACACCCACTCAGAGCGGCGGCGCGGCCTGAAGGTTTGGATCAGCAGCGCAAGCAACATGCCCGCCGCCACCAAAATGCCGCCGTAAATCCACTGGGTGTGCTGGGTGCTGCCTTTTAGGCGTTCGTTCTCGGCGCGCAGGCTGTCCAGTGAGGTTTTGGCCATTTCGTGTTCGGTGAGTAAGTCTTGGTAGCGTTTGTTCAGGTTTACCGCATCACTGGAGAGCGCTTTTAAGTTGGCAAGCTCAGCGGCGTAAGCTTGGCAAGCGGCGGGTACTTCGGCGCTGGGGTCTATGGGTGGTGGGCGGTTGGCGCTGTCGTTTTTGAGTTTATCCAACTGCATTTGTGCGGTGGGGCCGCTGAGCAAATACTGCCGCCGCAGCCAGCCTTCTTGGCCGGTGTCGGTTTTTATTCGGCTCCATTCGGAGTCGGCGGGGGCTTCTAGCAGGGTGACGGGGGTGCCGGTTTTAAGGCCGGATTGCACCACTTTGCTGTCGTTGGTTTGCGCGGCGCGCAGGGAGACATAACACACGTCGGAGATCAGCAGGGGTTCGGCCTGAGCGCTAAGGCCCAGGCTCAGGGTGCTCAGGCACAGCAGGTTTAACAGAAGGCGGCGGGGGGATGGGTATCGTCTCACAAGGGCAGTCTCACTTTCGCATCGCACAAGGGTGGCCTTTTGAAGGCTATTTCTATGGGGTTCTATGGGTTTCTATTAGTTGTTTTATCAGGGCAGCACTTTGATAAACGGTTTTACCACCACCTGGGCGTACACGCCAGCGCTGAGGTACGGGTCGGCGTCGGCCCAGGCTTGGGCCTCGGTTAAGGAGGCAAATTCCGCCACCACTAAGCTGCCGCTAAACCCCGCTTCGCCCGGTGTGGGGCTGTCGCAGGCGGGGTGTGGGCCTGCCATTAATAAACGGTTTTGCTCATTTAGGGCGCTAAGACGCGCCAAATGTGCAGGCCGTGCGGTTTGGCGAAGGGGCAGGCTGTTAGGTACATCTTGGCTGATGATGGCGTAGTACATGCTTACATTTCTGTGGTGGTTTTAGTGGGGGCTTGGCCGTCGTTGAATATTTGGTCCATTCCCAAATGGGTAAGCGCCTTGATGCGGTGCAGCAAAAACCACAGCGCGCCCACCAGTACCAGCATGGAGGGCACGGTGATAATGGGTAAGCTCAATGCGGTCATGCGGCCCAGTTCGGCGTTGTAGGCTTCGGTGCCCGGCGCGCTTACCAGCAGGTATTTGGCCAGGCCATAATTCAAAACGGCGGATAAAAAGAAGGAGCCTGCCAGCATCCAAGAGGCCACCACCAAAGTGCGCTCAAATGCTTGAACAGTGCCAAAGCGTTGCAGTGCTTCATTCACACGCTCCACCTGTAGAATTTTGTCGTTGTATAAAAAGGTGCGCACCAGGGGGAAGGGCGTATACAGTGAGCCTAATACGGCGAGGCCAAACAGCAGCGGGATGCTGGCTTCTTTAATGGCGATGTATTCAGGCGGCAGTTTTAACAGCGTCATACCGCCGGTAAGAAAGGTGCTGAACACACCTAAAGCGGAGAAAAAATTCACCTTGCGGCGGCGGAAAAAATCCCATAGCCCATAACCAATGGGGAAGGCCAGCGCCACAATCAAACCCCAAACTGGGCCGAGCGTCTGCTCACCGCTGAATTTGCTGAGTATGATGCTGGGGGCAGCGACGTTGATCAGAAGATTAACCAGCATATTCTCTTGAGGTTCTGCGGCGGCCATAAATAGTTCCAAACGTTAGGCCCCTGGCGGGGATACAGCAAAAATGAGGCGCACTTGATATACGATTTACACACACATAGCAATGCCTCTGATGGGTTTTTGTCGCCCCACGCACTGGTTGAGCGCGCGCAGGCAAAAGGGGTGGGCGCCTTAGCCCTCACCGACCACGATACCTTAGCCGGGCAGGCCGAGGCGGCTGCGGCGGCTGCGGCCTGTGGCATGAGGTTTATCACCGGCATTGAGTTCTCCACCCAATGGCTGGGCCGCTCAATCCACATCGTAGGCTTGGGCGTTGATCTGTCCTCAGTATCAATAAAAGAAGGCATCACCCGGCAGGACATCAGCCGCACCGAGCGGGCGCAAAGCATCGGCGACAAACTCGCCAAAGTCGGCATTCCAAACGCCTATTTAGGCGCCCGAGCCATAGCCGGGGAGAGCGTGTTAGGCCGCCCGCACTTCGCCCAACACCTAGTGGCAGTGGGCGCGGTGAAGGATGTGGCGAGTGCTTTTAAGCGCTATTTAGGCGCGGGCAAAATAGGCGATGTGAAACAACTCTGGCCCTCGGTGGATGAAGCGGTGGGCTGGATAAAAGACGCAGGCGGCGTGGCCGTGGTGGCCCATCCAGACAAATACGACATGACCCGCAGCAAGCTCTGCCAGCTGCTCGGCCAGTTTAAAGAGGCGGGCGGGCAGGCTATTGAAGTGATCAGCGGCAAACAAATCAGCACCGTAACCGACAAACTCGCCCGCTTAGCCCAGCAGTTTAACCTCGCCGCCTCCTGCGGCAGCGACTTCCACATACCCAATCAACCCTGGCAGGAACTGGGCACATTTGGCAAACTGCCCGACTATTGCCAACCGGTCTGGCAGCTTCTGCCCGGTCAATCGTAAACCCGGTTATTTATAAAAGGCGGCTAGAGCTATGGCGTTATTTCTGCAAATTCACCCCGAAAACCCGCAAAACCGCCTGATAAAACAAGCGGTTGAGGTAATCCAACGCGGCGGCCTGGTGGTGTATCCCACCGACTCCGCCTACGCCTTAGGCTGCCACATCGGCGACAAACTCGCCCTGGATCGCATCCGCGCCATTCGCCAACTGGATAAAGAACATAACTTCACCCTGGTGTGTAAGGATTTATCCGAGTTAGCCGGTTACGCCAAGGTGGACAACGCCGCCTTCCGGCTACTGAAAAACCACACCCCCGGCCCCTACACCTTTATTTTGGACGCCACCGGCGAAGTGCCGCGCAGGCTGATGCACCCCAAACGCAAAACCATCGGCGTGCGCGTGCCCAACCACCCCATCACCCAAGCGCTGCTGGCGGAACTGGGGGAGCCGATCATGACCTCCACCCTGATTATGCCCGGCGACCTACTGCCCCTGAACGACCCCTACGACATTCGCGAACTGCTAGACCACCACGTAGAGCTGATCATAGACGGCGGTTTTTGTGGCCTAGACCCCACCTCCGTGGTGGATTTAACCAGCGGCGAACCCAAACTCATCCGCCAGGGTTGCGGCGACACCAGCGCGTTTATTGACCCTTGACGTTACTGCCGTCCATCAAGCCCCTGGCGATTGTCAACGGCCAGCCCTGGCAGAAACTCCCCAAGGATTTATACATTCCCCCCGAAGCCCTGGCCGTGTGTCTGGAGCAATTTGAAGGCCCGCTGGACTTGCTGCTGTACCTCATCCGCAAACACAACCTGGATATTCTGGACATCCCCGTGTTTAGCGTCACCCAGCAATACCTGGCCTACATACACGCGATGGACACCGCACGGGTGGAACTGGCGGCGGAATACCTGGTGATGGCCGCGTACCTGGTGGAAATAAAATCCCGCCTGTTGCTGCCCCCATCCGCCGAAGACCCCGGCAGCAGCGGCGCCGAAGACGACCACAACATCGACAACGACCCCAGAGCCGAGCTAGTAGCGCGCCTGCTGGAATACCAACAATTCCAACAAGCCGCCTTGCACCTAGACGCCCAGCCCCACTGGCAGCGCGACCTACTGCCGGTGTACGTATTCCTGCCGCCCATCCCCCAACAAACCCAGTGGTTGCCGGTGGCGGCACACGAATTAGGCAGCCTTTGGAGCGCCCTCTGCGAGCGCAACCGAGTGAACACACAACACATCATCCAGCCCGAACGCTTCAGCACCCAAGCGCGCATGGGCCAACTCTTACAGCGCCTGCGCCAACAGCACAACTGGTTGTCTTTTATCCAACTGCTCAAAGCCTGCGAAGGCCGCGCAGGCGTGGTGGTAACGTTTTTAGCCCTGTTAGAACTCATAAAAGAAGGCCATGTTGAGGCCGAACACACAACCCAAACCCTTGCAGTGCGCGCCCATGAACCCCTCTGAAGACGAAACGCAACAGCTTATCGAAGCCGCTATTTTTTCCGCCCTAGAACCCGTCCCCAGCGGCCAACTGATGCGGCTGCTCAGCGGTGCAGACGCAGAAACTCAACTCGCCCACATCCTAAACACCCTGCAACAACACTACCAAGGGCGCGGCGTAGAACTCGTACAAGTCGCCAGCGGCTGGCGCTTTCAAGTCCCCGCCAGCCTCGCCCCAGCCCTTGCGCCGCTCTACCCAGAAAAGCCCAAACGCCTCTCCCGTGTTATCCTGGAAACCCTAGCCATCATCGCCTACCGCCAACCCATCACCCGCGCCGAAATAGAAGCCCTGCGCGGCGTTGCGGTGAGTGCCGAAGTGATAAAAAACCTGTTGGATCGACAGTGGATATGCAGCCTAGGGCCAAAAGAACTGCCGGGGCGGCCCATGCAATACGGCACCAGTGATGCGTTTTTGAATTACTTTAACTTGCAAACACTGGCTGATTTACCCCATTGGCTACAGGAAAATGAAAACACAGAAATCCCAAAGCTAGACCATTAACACTTACCCACCAGGCCCGATGAGAATCAGCCCTAACATGAAGAACCTGATATGAACGATGAAAAATTACAAAAAGTCCTCGCCACCGCCGGATTCGGCTCCCGCCGCGAAATGGAACGCGTCATAGACGCAGGCCTTGTCACCGTTAACGGCGAAGTAGCCACCCTCGGCAGCCGCGTCAAAGCGGGCGACAAACTCGTCATCGACGGCAACCGCTTTGAAGTGCCCAACCGCAAAGAAACCCAAGACGAACTGCGCGTACTGCTCTACAACAAACCCGAAGGCGAAATTTGCAGCCGCAACGACCCCGAAGGCCGCCCCACCGTCTACGACCGCCTGCCACCGCTCAACACAGGCCGCTGGATCTCCGTAGGCCGCCTGGACTTCAACACCTCCGGCCTACTGCTATTCACCAACAACGGCGAACTCGCCAACAAACTCATGCACCCCTCATCGGGCATCGACCGCGAATACCTGGTGCGCGTACAGGGCGAAGTCAGCAACGACCAACTGCAACTCCTGCGTGACGGCGTGCAACTAGAAGACGGCCTGGCCAAATTCACCGACATCACCGTCGGCGGCGGCAAAGGCACCAACACCTGGTACTACTGCACCCTCATGGAAGGCAAAAACCGCGAAGTGCGCCGCCTGTGGGAAGCCCAAGGCTGCCGCGTCAGCCGCCTAAAACGCGTGCGCTACGGGCAAATAATCATCCCCTCCTTTGTACGCATGGGGCAGTGGGTAGAGCTAAGCCTGGCGGAAACCACCCTCCTGTGCGAAGCCGCCAGCCTCAAACCGCCCAGCAAAAAAAGCCTCACCCAAAGCGAATTTAACCAGCGCGAACGCCGCGAAAAACGCCTGCGCGCCTCCCCCGGCAAACCCATCAACACCAGCTCCCGCGCCCACCGCAGCCGCAGCGAACGCGAAGCCTTCATCGCCAAAGAAGCCAGCAACCCCCACGCCAAACCCGGCCTCATCCGCCCCGTGAGCGTCGAAATCATCAAACCCAAATTCAGGCCCAAACCCAAACCCGAGCAAGACGCCTGGGAACAAGACACCCACGAGCAACCCACCAAAACCCGCAAACCGCGCACACAAACCGCCCCCACCAGCGCCGCAAAACCGCGTTCCAGTCAATTTGAAGCCGCAGCCAAAAGCCGAAGCGCCTCAAGTAAACCAGAAGGCACGAGCAAATCGCGAAGCACAACCAAACCCGCCCGCACCGGCAAACCCAGCGGCTCAGCCAAACCGCGCACCGGCAAACCCGGCCAGGCAGCAGGCTCAAGTTCAAGCTCAAGCAAACCAAGCCATACAGGCCGAGCAGCCAAACCACAAACCACCAGCCCCCGCCCAAAACCAGACCGCCCGCGCAAGTAGGCTGGCGGTGAGCCTGCGAACCCCAACATCCCATCTACCCACAAAGAAATTCACATCGCAAAAAAACCTTGTAGGGCGGGTTAACCCAAAGCGTAACCCGCCCTACAAAACTGGGTTTTTAGGTTCAAATATACAGCGCTTGTTCTTTCCATCTATCACACGTATAAACCCCTAAGTTTTCCGTCTAACACATGCAGGTTTTAGCGCCCAACTCCAAAAGCCCTGGAAAAATGGCTTCTTGCGGGTAAGCGCCTGCAAACATGGATGTGTTAGACGGAAACCCCCCGCCCCGTGTTAGACGGATCCAATCCGTCATAACAAAAATGCGCGGGGAAGAATCGTTTGGTACTTTTGGGTTAATGGGTTGATTTTGAATGGAAAAATTTGGAATCTGC
>JBEGTZ010000143.1:0-7032 GCA_041179125.1 Pseudomonadota bacterium
GACCTTTCGACTCTTCGGCGAACTCAGAGCTCAGGGCGAACGGAACCCACATGGCCCCCTTCGGGGCACCCCTCCAAGGGAGGGGGATTTGGGTGGTTCTACGGCGTTAAGTCTGTGTGCTGCAACCAGCGTTTTTCAAATGCATCGTTAAAAAATTCCAGCACGTCGTTTTCTAAGCCTTCAATACTGGGGAATTTTTCATTTAATATTTTAATTATTGCGCTAATGGTACGCGTGCCGTCCACTTGGGCGAGGATTTCCCCAGCGCTGCCGTTAAATTTAATCATGCCTTCTGGGTAGAGCAATACGTGGCAATTTTGTGCTTCTTCCCATTGCAGGCGGTAATGCGGATTTACGCTGGGAATATAGTGTAATGGATTAGTCATTGGTTTTTTCACAGTTGTGGTAAGGCGGCGTGTTATGCACATAGGCCATAGTGACGGCATCCATAATGGCCCAGAGTATATCGAGTTTAAATTGCAGTATTTCCAGTGCGCGCTCTTGTTGTTGGCGGGTGACAAAATAATCCAGGGTAACTGCTAGGCCGTGTTCTACATCGCGGCGGGCTTCTTTTAGGCGGTTGCGGAAGTATTGGTAGCCGGTGGGTTCAATCCAGGGGTAATGCTGGGGCCAGTTATCCAGGCGGTTTTGGTGAATGTGCGGGGCGAATAATTCGGTGAGGGAGGAGCAGACGGCTTCTTGCCAGCAGGCTTTGCGGGCGAAGTTTAAGTAGGCATCCACGGCGAAGCGCACGCCGGGCAGTACGTGGCGTTGGTCGAGGATTTCCGCCCGTGTTAGGCCGCAGGCTTCGCCTAGGCGCAGCCAGGCTTCGATGCCGCCTTCGCTGACGGCACCTTGTTCGCTGACGGCACCCTGTTCGTTGACTTGGCCGTCGTGGTCCAAAATGCGTTGAATCCACAGGCGGCGCACGTCTCTGTCCGGGCAGTTGGCGAGGATGGCGGCGTCTTTGATGGGGATGGTGAGTTGGTAATAAAACCGGTTGGCCGCCCAGCCGCGTATTTGCTCGGGCGTACACTGGCCGGTGTTCATGGCGATATTGAGCGGGTGATGGATGTGGTACAGCTTGCCTTTGGCGCGCAGGCGGGCTTCAAATTCGTCTTTTGGCCAGGCTAGTGATGAGCTCATGGAAGTACTCGCAGCGAATTAAAACAACAGCTTACAACTCAATCTCCATGCCGTCATAGGCTACTTCTATTTGATGGCGGTTAAGTTCCTGCCGCTGGGTGGATTGTTCATCCAAAATGGGGTTGGTGTTGTTGATGTGAATTAATATTTTGCGCGCTTGGGGGAATTGTTTGAGTGCCTGGATCATGCCGTCGCTGCCGGATTGCGGCAGGTGGCCCATGTCGCGCGCGAGTTTTGTGCCTACGCCTGCAACGGCCATTTCGTCTTCACACCAAAATGTGCCGTCTACTAAGAGGCAATCGGCTTGTTGCATAAATGGAATTAAATGCGGCTCGATGGCACCGAGGCCCGGTGCGTAAAAGGCGCTTTTGCCGTTGTTTGGGTTGCTGAGCAGCACGCCGATGTTGTCGCCGGGTTGTGGGTTGTTGCGGTGGGGGGAGTAGGGCGGCGCTTTGCTGGTTAAAAATATCGGGGTGATCAACAGGCCTTGTATGGCGGGAATGCTAAACGGTTCGCCTGCGGTAATACGGTGGCGGTTTATGCCGCCGTTCCAGGCTTCTAACATGCGCAAAATAGGGAAGCCGGTGGTGAGGTCTTCGTACACGCAGTCGGTGCAGTACACTTCGTGGGGGCAGCCTTCGCGCAGTATTAGTAGGCCGGTGGTGTGGTCGATCTGGCTGTCCATAAACACAATGGCTGCGATGCCGGTATCGCGCAGGCCTTGTTGGGGTTGTATGGCGGGGAAGGCGTCGAGCTGGGCGCGGATGTCGGGCGAGGTGTTAAACACGACCCAATGGCGGTTGTCGGTGGAGACGGCAATGGAGGATTGGGTGCGCGCAGTGGCTTGAATTTGCCCGCTTCTTACGCCGTTACAATTGCGGCAATTACAGTTCCACTGGGGAAAGCCACCGCCTGCTGCGGAGCCGAGGACACGGATTTTCATAGGGAGGGTGCTGAACAGAAGGGCGGGTGGAGCAACCTGCGGGTTAATAACGCGGTATCGCAGCTAGGATCAGTACACATCACTAAAATACTATTCTGTGTACACTCTGCCTTGAGTTTGCTAACTATTTGAGCGGCTCTAAAACGTATTAAAAAGAGCGCCCATTACGAAACGTTAAATTAACGCGCAGGCTAGAACAGTGCAATTAGCGGAATGAGAAGTACATGGTAACTTCAAAGCCAATGCGCATATCTTCGTAAGCGGGTTTAGTCCACATGGGGTGTTCCTCGTGTTGGGTTGTTTGAAGGGTTTGTGTAGTACACACAACGCCTCAAGGCTCGCTTAAATTGCCGGTGCTGTCAATTGCTGGCCAACCCCATTTCTGTGAAGTTATGAATCAGTCTACCCATCCTGTGCCGAATATAACGAACCCATCACACAAGCCTGATTCAAGCCTTGAGCCTTGGTCGCCGCGCATTGCTTTTTTGGTGGGTTGTGCATTTTTTATGGTGTTGTTGGATGCCTCGGTAATTGCTAATGCGCTGCCGACTATGGCCAAAAGTTTTGGCGTGAGCGCGCTGGATTTAAGCCAGGGCATGAGTGTGTATTGGCTGGCCTTGGCTTTATTTGCGCCGCTTTCCGGTTGGGTGGGGGAGCGTTTGGGTGGGCGGCGGGTTTTTCTGCTGGCGTTAATGGTTTTTGTGTTGGCCTCCATGCTGTGTGGTTTAGCCAGCAGCCTGACGGAGTTTATTTTGGCGCGCGTTTTACAAGGTGCCGCCGGGGCTTTTATGGTGCCGGTGGGGCGTTTGTTGGTGTTATTAACCACGCCAAAAAATCAATTGGTACGCGCTATGGCAACCATTGCTCAACCGGCATTAATTGCCCCGGTGATTGGGCCATTAATGGGTGGCGTATTGGTTACTTATTTTTCCTGGCCGTGGATTTTTTATCTGAATTTACCTTTGGGTGTTGCCGTATTTTTTTGCGCGCGTTTGTGGATTCCGCCTTCAATACAAAAACCTAAACGGCCATTGGACGGGTTGGGTTTTATGTATGTCTCGTTGGCGTTGATGGGTGTTTTGTATGGTTTGGATTCTTTAGCGCACGCTATGTTTACGCCGGTTGTTTCTGGGTTTTTAGTGGTGGCAGGTGTGTTGTTGGCCGCTGTGGCTTGGCGGCATTTTAAACGTGTGGCAGAGCCTTTATTAAATATGCAGGTTTTTAATGTGCCTACGTTTGCCATCAGTAATTTGTGGGTGGGCACGTTGGTGCGCACGGGTATTAATGCCACGCCTTTTTTATTGCCGCTGTATTTTCAGCAGGGTTTAGGCTTAAGCCCTATTGCGGCTGGCGGCTATATGCTGGTGTATTTTTTGGGTAATTTCGGTATGAAATCCGCCAGTGTGTTTTTATTAAAACGCTTTGGCTTTCGCTCTATTTTATTGCTGAATGGGCTGTTGTGTGGGCTTGCGATTATGGCTTTGGGTGGTTTGGGTGTTTTAAATGCGCAGGGTTTTTCTCAGGGTTTAATGGCGGCAATTTTATTGTTAGCGGGTTTGAGCCGCTCTTTACAATACTCTGCGTTAAATTCCTTAGCCTTTGCCGATGTGCCAGACCCACAGCGCGCCAGCGGCACGACGTTGGGTTATATGACGCAGCAAATTTCGCTCATGCTGGGGGTGGCTTTGAGTGTGTTAATTTTGAATTCTGCGCCGCTATTTAATGTGCCGGTGGGCGTTTCAGAATTCCAGTGGGCGTTTGGTTTGATGGGTTTTTTGGTGGTGGTGTGTTCGTTGGGTTTTTTGCGTTTGGGGCGACAGGCAGGGGCGGAGGTTTCGGGGTTTGTTGGGCGTGTTTAGTACGCCAGCTGAGGTTTCCGCGCGTGTTGCCCGATCGTTGTAAATTGCTACCAATGCGCGGCAGGTTTTTGTTTTGGAAATGGCTATTTCTACGTATTTCCAATAGAAATTTAGCAGCGAGAATGCCGGTGTATTTTGTTTTTGGCGAAAAAAATCCAGCGCGTTTTTAGTGCGCTGGATTTGGTAAACCTATTTAAGCAGATTATTAAAAAATAGGCAGGCCGCTGGCGGTGCTGGTGGGCACGGCGCGGCGGGTGTCCCAGTGTTCTTCAACTAAATCTGTGCTTAAACGGTAAAAATCAAAAAACGCATAGGCCTTGCCGTTGAGGGTGCCCTCCGCCATGACAAATACAGTATTAAATTGGCTGTCAGAAATAATATGGTGGATTTTGCTGTAGCGAATTTTATTTTTAGTTAAATAGTTGGAAAACTCACTGCGCCCAAATGTGCCGCGATGGATAAGTGCTTTGGGGTCAAAAAATGTATCAATAATAGCGGGTGAATTGGTAAACAGCCCCAGGGTATAAAGCTCATTGATAACCTCAAGCTTGCGCGCGCCATTGTGGTCGCCAAATGTAGATGTGGGCGCATTAAAATCGGGCGCGGCTTGGTTCGAATCTGAATCCCAGTGTTCCATAATTTTGTTATCTTTCACGCGGAACATATCCACAATTACGCCGGTTTGGCTGTATTTACCCACCACCGCGACTAAATCGCACTCCGCAAACGCGCCCAGAATTTCATATTTGAAGCTGGATGAAGTTACGAACGAACTCATGATGGAAGAAAACGCGGCCACACCGCTTTTGGCGATGGGGTTGTGTTGTAAATAGGGTTCTGCCCAGTATTTACTGATGGCGGTGGAGGGTTTCTTTTGGATAAATAATTCGGTTAATGCAGCGGTGACGGTAGCTTTGTTTTTCTCGGCGAGGGCATCGCTGCAACGGGCTATGGCTTGGCCGCTGCTGGATGAGCTGGAGCTAGACGAGCTTGAGCTGGAGGAGCTGGAGCTTGAACTGGAAGAGCTTGAGCTTGATGAAGATGAACTTGAAGAGCTGGTTTTGCCCGAGCTGGAACTGGAGCTGGTTTTTCCAGAGCTGGAGCTAGAACTTGAGCTGGAAGTGGTTTCCCCTGTGCCGGTACAGGCCAGCAGCAGGCTTGAGAGAATAATCAGCGAGAGTGAGCGGATCATGGTGGTGCCTCTTTATAAATGGAGTTTGGACCCAGTGGACACGCCGAAGGCGAAGTAATCTCAATTGGGCAGGTTTCAGGAGTGGGGCGCTCTGAAATTAATAGGGCATGGCTGTAACGAATAGGCAAGTGCATTGGGCGCAAACCAATCGTAAGGCTAAGCCTTCCACAGAATGCCAGTGTTTAAAGTCTTTATGGCTGCTAGTGATCACAAAAAGAGAAATAGAATTTTGTGGTGCGCTGTGCGGCTGTTGATGGTTGTTGCCTGCGTGTATGCCGTTGGCGGTTTTTCGCTTTAGAACCCCTATGGAATCACGCCTCTAGTGAAATTTATAACCGCTCATCTCGCAGCATTTTGTGCTATTTTCGCGCCGCCCGGATTTGGCCTGGTAATCGTGTGTTACGGCACCGAAGAATATTTATGAGGATTTTTACATGTCGGGATTAAAAATCGCCCGCTGGTGTTTGGCTGTGTTTATATCGCTCGCGCTTTGCGCCTGCGGCAAAGAATCAAGCAGCCCGGTTGATGGCAGCAAAGCGCAATTAACCCCCCTTCAACGAGAGGTGCGAGAGGAGCAGGAGCGTACCGATGCGGGCGCAACGCTTGGGGTTGCCAATCCGCAAAAGCCTACGGCGGCTTCCGGCTTGAGTATTGAGGCTGGCCCGGATGTGTTTAGTGATGCCAATTTACTGGTGAATTTACGAGGCCAGACCGCAGGAACTGTGCCTTTTGTGCGTACCCTTTGGACGCAAATTGATGGGCCAGAAGTTAGCATTCTGGATGCGGAACAGCTCAACACTCAAGTATTGGTGCCGGATGTTCCCCAGTACACACAAATGCGCTTTCGGTTAAGTGGCACCACCGCCGATGGCAGTGTAGCCTCGGATACTTTGGATTTATTTGTATACCCACTGGTTAACGCGGCCAAGGTGATCAGCACCAGTCAAGCGGAAAATGCCCGCCGGGTTAACTTCACTGTGCGCCTGAACAAACCGGCGAGTACCACCACTGTGCTTACCTACGTTACCGGTGATGGCAGCGCACTGGCGGGGCGGGATTACGTATACCAGGCGGCAGACTTGACGTTTGCTGTGGGCGAACAAGAAAAAGTTATTACTGTGGAACTGTTGGATGATGCCACCCGTGAAAAAGGCGAATTTTTCACCTTGCAGGTATCGGGTATGGACGGCGATGTGCCCTATAGCACACGCGGCCTGGCGGTGATCAAAGATAACGAAGGCGGCGCACTCATCCCCACCACCGCGAAACCCGATCCCACCCCCTCCAACACACCGCAAGAGAACTTGCCCGGCCAGCGCGGTTTTGTGCGGGTGAACCTGGTGTGGGCCGATGCCGGTAGCCGCATCGAGCTGGCGGTGCAAGACCCCTGCGGGCAGCGCATTAGCCCCCAACGCTTTGAGGCTGCTTGCCTGGCGGGCCTTGGTTTTTTCGAAGAATTGAGTGTTGATCGCCAGCAAAATATTTTTTGGCCGCAACAGGCCGCCGCAGGCCGTTATGTGGTGCGTTTAAGCCATACGAATGGGCGGGGTTCTGAGTACACCGCGCGTGTTTATTGGGGCGACCAAAGCGCCGAGTTGCAGGGCACTATTGGCAGCGGCGAAGAGCAGCAGGATATTTTTAGTTTTGTGGTGCCTGAGGCGGCGGGAGAGCCTTCTAGTTCTAGTTCTTCGAGCAGTTCGTCTTCTAGCGCAAGCTCTTCGAGCAGTTCTTCAAGCTCTTCGAGCAGTTCAAGCTCTTCGAGCAGTTCTTCAAGCTCTTCGAGCAGTTCTTCAAGCTCTTCGAGCAGTTCAAGCTCTTCGAGCAGTTCAAGCTCTTCGAGCAGTTCAAGCTCTTCGAGCAGTTCAAGCTCTTCGAGCAGTTCAAGCTCTTCG
>JBEGTZ010000144.1:0-15568 GCA_041179125.1 Pseudomonadota bacterium
TGCCAAAGGATGGATGGGTAAATAAACCTGCGGATTCCAATGCGTAAAATGTAGAATTAAAATCGTGCAGGCCGGTTAATATTTTTAAATGCGCATCGGGGAATTCGTGTTGGTACCAAAATTCGTACAATTTAACCGTGTTTACATCAGCGGCTATATTGGAAATACCCTGTACGCCGCCAGTTAATTCCGCTGGGTTTTTTCCGTAATCCGCCAATACATACACAAACACTTCGCCGTTTTCCCAGCCGCCTGCGGCAGCGGTATTAATGGCCAGGGTTACATCCAAATTAGCCAGCTGCGCTGAACCCTTTTCAACACCGCCAGAAAGCGCATGGATAGATTCCAGCGTTAATCCATTTTGCCAAACATAAGCGGGTTCTGCGTGGAGTGTTTGCGCGCTGGCGAGCAGGATTAAAGCGCAATACTTATTCATGGAAAATGCCTTTTATTTGTTTATTGAATATGCAACTCCACAACAATGCCTAAGTGTTTCGCGCAGGCGATTAATGCAGTGCGAGGAGACAAGAAGGCTTGCCGAGAGGCCCGGAACTATGCCAGGCACCCCACCGGAAAGTATAGGAGGCATAATCAATAACACAACAAACACCGCGCAGGCGCGGTGCCTGCACGCTGCGTGCATAAAGTGCTGCGCTATTTATTTAACGATGCGCAAACAAAAAGGTACGCGGTAAAATTTCCCATCCGATGCGGCTATGGCGCCCAGCACACAAAATACAACATTTAATAACAGCAATACTGGGAACAATAAAAATCCAATCAGCACAAACATCAGCACCCAGGCAATTGCGCTTAACACACAAAGTGTTATTGCCCAGTTAAGCGCTTCTTTGCTGTGGAGGCGCAAATATTCATCGTCGGTTTTTACAAAATAAACCGCCAGTGGTGCAATAAAACCTAAAAAAATACTGCCAAGCCACATTAATGCGGCGATGTTTTTAGCATCCTGAGATGTTTCCATAAATACCCTGCGTAGTGAGTGTTGATGATGCCGATGCGGACAGCGGCGTGGTTGGTTTACCGCTATGGCGCGTTGCCAGCTGTAAAGCGCGTTTATATCACGGAAGGCGGAGGCTAGAGGCGTTAGACTCGGCACCTATTTAAGTTCATGGCTCATATTGGCCCTCAAAACAGCACGCACTATTACCCACACGCACTATTAAAAGGTTCTTTATGCGTATACATTTTTTGCTAATAACCCTGCTACTCGCCAGTTTGCTGGGGGCCTGTAGTGGTGAGGGCACTTCAAGCTCGGGCAGTTCGTCAAGTTCGGGCAGCAGCTCGGGCAAAGCCTCATCAAGCAGTTCATCATCTTCAGGCAAGTCCTCATCCTCCAGCAGCTCTAGTTCTAGCTCAAGCTCAAGCAGTTCTTCAAGCGCTAGCAGCTCAGGCAGTTTAGCTCTGAGCGGGCAAGCCCAATACCAACAACTTTGCGCCGGTTGCCACGATTCCGCAGCCATTCCCGGCCTTGATGGACAGGGGCAATTTAAAATTAAACCTGCGAATTTTGCGACCGATGCGTTATTGGCTACGTTTATTAATAAAAATATGCCCAAAGGAAATATCGGCCAGTGTGATACAAACTGTGCCGCTGCCATTACCGCGTTTATCCGCGCTAATTATTTAAATGCCAACAGCCCCGGCAGCAGCCAATTCGACGCGCCGCTCCCGGCAGCCAGTGCTTTGCGCAAAATTAAAAATACCC
Organism: Pseudomonadota bacterium; assembly: GCA_041179125.1. Lineage (GTDB taxonomy): Bacteria > Pseudomonadota > Gammaproteobacteria > Pseudomonadales > Cellvibrionaceae > CAMCXE01. The sequence continues at coordinate 1,727 of JBEGTZ010000144.1, forward strand.
TCACAGGGCTTGCCCCCACGGATGCCGAGCTGGCCAAAGGCAGTACACCAGAAGCCTTAAATGAATTAATTCAAAGCTGGATGAACACGCCGGAATTCGATGAAAAAATGCTGTTTTATTTTGCCAATACCTTCCAGCAATCGTCGCTTTCGGTGGAAGATTTTCAAAATCAATTACGCAACCGCCCCGGTGCATTTAATTTGCCCTATAACATTTATGGCGATAACGCCTTCCCGATGTTATTTAAAAATATGAAGGAAAGTTTTGCCCGCACGGCGCTGCATTTTGTAAAAGAGGGCCGCTCTTTTGCGGATGTGTTAACCACCGACGAACACATGATGACCACAGCGCTGAAAAGCCTGTACATGCAAATTGAGGCCAATAACGATACGGCCTCCAACAGCAATGTGATGAAGTGGCGCTACAACTATGGCCGCCGCCCGGCGCTGGCCGACACGCTGAACCCGGCCAGCCCGGATTACATGGTGTTCGGCTACGAGGCGCCCAGCACCATCACCGCAGGCCGTAAATTCACCGACAATTGCAATGGCGATACCAGCCTTGAAGCACAATTCCCCGGCAATGTGTACTTGTTCCACGTCTTGCTCGGCAGTGTGGACCGCGACACCGGCGACGGCCCCGGCATGAGCGACACACCCTGTTGGGAGCGCGCCACCAAGCCGTACTTCACGCCGGAAGATTTAAGCGATTGGAAGCTGGTAAAAATTGTGCGCGGCACGCGTATTGAGCCTTGGGAACTGATTAAGCTGCGCGCCTCAGGCAACAGCCTGCCCTCGGTGGCGTCGCGCATTGGCTTCTTCACCACGCCTGCGTTTATGGCGGTGTGGAATACCAATGACAGCAATTCACACCGCGTCACCGTCAACCAAGCCCTGCTGGTTGCCTTGGGCCAGGGGTTTACCAGCGCCGAGCAGAGCATCCCGGTGCCGCCTAACACCGCAGCGGTGGATGGCGCTCATGCAGTGTCCACCAGCGAGTGTTACGCCTGCCATAAAAGCCTGGACCCTATGCGGCAATTCTTTAAAAACGGCTACAACGATAACGACAAGCCCAAAACGGGTACCGGTTCAGGCGCGCAGCCAAGTTTTGGTTTTGGCAATGTGAGCGGCAATGGCCGCAGCCTGGTGGAGTTCGGCCAGTTTATAAAACAGGTGACAGACGACGCGGTGCCTGGGGATACGATCAACCGCTTCGCTTTGGAGATGACACAAAAACTCTGTTACTTCGCCAATTCCGCCCGCTGTATCGAGACCGACCCTGAAATGCGCCGCATCGCCAAAGCCTTTGAGGCCAGCAATTTCAACTACAAACAGTTGGTGGTGAGCCTGTTTTCATCCCCCCTCGTCACCGCCAGCGCCAGCACACAAACCACCGCCAGCAACGGTATTTCCATCAGCATCACACGCCGCCAACAGCTCTGCCAGGCGCTCTCCAACCGCCTAAAAGTACCGGACTTATGCCAAATTGCCCTGCCTTTGTTGGAAGATAAAAGCAGCATTGGCCGCCTGGCTGGCTCCTTGCCTGCCGATGCGTTCAGCCGGGGCGTGGCCGAACCTGTCACCGCCTCAGACCCGACTATTTTTTACCGCGCAGCCGGTGAACTGTTGTGCGAAGCCGCCGCAGGCTTAGTGGTGGACGGCAGCCAGTACAAGGTGTTTTCCAGCAGCAATGTGCCCGCCGCACTGGAAGAAATGGTCAGCAGCCTCATGGCGCTGCCGCCCTCAGAGCCAAAACACGCGCGCGCCCTGGCGATACTCAAAGCGCACCACGCCGCAGCGGTGGCCGCAGGTGCCAACGCTGCCAACGCCTTGCGCTCCACCTTCACCGCCGCCTGCTTGGCGCCTTCATCCACCGGTTTGGGGATTTAACATGAGCCGTTCAACCCAGGATCAACACGATCAAAACAAGCGCGCCCTGTTATTAAGCGGATTATTCGGCACAGGCTTGTTGGGCCTGCGCGCCCTCGCCACCGGCCTGCCCGCCTGGTTTCTCGCCAACCCGCAGGCCGCCCGCGCCGATGACCTGGCCTGCGCCCTTGGCACACCCAACCGCGCGCAATTTTTAGTGGTCAGCGCCGCCAGTGCAGGCTGCCCCATCAACTGCAACGTGCCCGGCACCTACGACATCCCCGAGCTTATCCACCCCACGCAAGCCGAATTTGCCAGCACGCCCATTAGCCTGGGCGGCAGCACCATCAACGGCGCCAAAATTTGGGCGGGGCTGAGTGATTCAGTCCGCGCCCGCACCAATTTTTTCCACCACATCACCTCCGCCACCGTCCACGGCGACCACCCCAAATCCCTCAAATTAATGGGCAAAACCGCCAACAACGAAATGCTACCCTCCATCTACGCCCGCCATCTTGCGCCTTGTTTAGGCACTGTACTTGCCGAACCCGTGGCCGTAGGCGCAGGGGGCAACAGCTTGGAACAACTGAGCTTCTCAGGCCGCCCGCTCTCCGCCATCAGCCCTTTGCAATTAAAAGAATTACTCAGCGGCAACAAAAACAACCCGCTGGTGAAGCTGCGCAGCCTGCGCGATCAAACCCTCAACGACTTAAACAGCTTATTAAAAGAAGGCGGCAACCAAGCGCAAACCGCCTTTTTGGACGCCCAAGCCAGCAGCCAAACCCAAGTGCGTAAACTGGCGGATAACCTGGCATCCACGCTTGCCGCCATCACCGACAACGGCGTACAAGGCCAAGCCCTGGCCGCCGCAGCACTCGTCTCCGCCCGTGTCACCCCCGTCGTCACCCTGCGCATCCCCTTCGGTTTGGACAACCACGAAGACTCAGGCCTCTACGACGAATGGTTCCAAGGCGCCGATCGCGGCGGCAGCAAACAGGGTGTAGCGGGTATTCAAGCGGTGATGGACGCACTGGCCTCACTCAACCAACAAGACAGCGCCACCTTCGCCACCATGAACGTGTTTGGCCGCAGCCTAAACGGTGCCGGTAAAATTGCCGCCCGCAATGGCCGCGACCACTTTGGCAACCACGCGGTGATGGTGATGATCGGCAAAAACATCACCCCCGGCGTCACCGGCGGCGTATCCCTCATCGCCAATGGCATCTATGGTGCCGCCGATATTTCATCTGCCGGAATCCCCCGCGCCGACACCCACACCGCAGCGGCTAAAACCTTAGGCGTGGCACTGGGGATTGATATTGCATCGCTGCATAAGAATTTTACGGATAACGGAAGGGTGGGTTATGTGAAGGGAACGGTGCGCAGCTGAGCCGTTTGAACCGGTGTTTAGTAACTATTCCATACATTAATTTAAGTAAAAATACCGCTAGCGTGTAGGTTGGGCAGTAATGCCCAACGCAGCAGTGTCTTCGATAAAAAATGGTCGCAATGCGGCGCCTTGAAATATCGGCATGCTGGAGCGGAATGTTTTGTTTTGTGTTGGGCATTACTGCCCAACCTACTTGCTGTTTGAATGTCCGCAGACGTAGGGGCGCAATAAATTGCGCCCCTACAGGACATCAAAAAAACCGAAGTTTTAGGTTGCCGCAGGAACAGGACAGAACGTCGGTGCCACGCTGGGGGCTGCATCCGAGGTGGTTTTTAGAACGGCTTTATCCAGTGCTATGGCTTCAAAATACGCTTCCAATTCGCGAACGCGGTTTTTGATGTTTGGGTCGTCTGCGGGTAATTCCACTTTTTCAACGTCAAATGCATAAACGGTAAATGAATAGCTGTCATTTAAGCGTGCAGGGCTAACCGGGCAGGCGGTTTCCCAGGATGGGCATGGGCCAAAATAGGCGGCGCCACCACCGGGGCCAGCACTTAAGTGGGTTGCGCCCGCCAAGGCTCCGGTGGGTTCGCCAGCTGGCAAGCCTTTGGGAATATTGGAGACACTGGCGGGAATGTCCCAAATCGCCCAGTGGAACGCCCTGTTGGGCAGAGCGGCTTCAAGGCTGGTGTCTTTAAAAACGATGGCATAACTTTTGGTGCCTTTGGGTGCCCTGTCCCAATGCAGCTCCGGTGAAACTCCCTGGCCAAATTCTTTTGCTTCACAGCTGTGATCCGCCGGAAGCGCAGCGCCCGAGACAAAAGAAGTACTTAATAAACGAAAATCACTATTGCCGCTCCCGCAGCCGAACAATGACACAACTATAAATGACGCCGCCACCATTGATACGCGGGTTAATATTTTGCCTTGTCGTTTCATTTCACACCCCTTTTAAAAAGCCACTCAGGGATAAAGTCACCCTGAATAAAATTAAACACACCAAAAAACAGAAAATAATTCAGATGAAATGCCTATTTTCGGTGCTTGTGATTCTGAGTTCGAGCTGATTACGGAAAACAGAACCCGCCCCTTTATAAACTCTTAAATGGCTGGCGGCAAGAATTTTTATACATGTTAATATTTTTTATTCTACCGATGAAAAACTCAAAGCGAAGCAATCCATTTTGAGCATGAACTTGATTGTTTTTACTTATTTTATTCACACGCCTGTCATATTTTTTAAATTTATATTGATGCGCGCAAGGATTTAAAATTGTTGCATTAAGCACAAGAAGGACGCCATTTCAGTGCGTCGCTGCCTGGCGGTGGTGGTGGTGTCTTAAACGATATTTTTTGCACTTGCGTAGGTTTTAATTGTGCGGTCTTTATTGCGTTCGCATTTAACCTAGAACCCTCAGCTGAGTGCCAAAAAGCTGTGTAAGTAATTGGTGCGAATAGTGAAAGCTAAAAATGCAGGGCAATCTTATTGGTTGTTCAAAATTTTCAACTTTTACTAGACGTGGGGTGCGCAGGCTTGGGTGATCCAACTGAGGTTTCTAGGTTTAAATCTATTTTGAGGGGTTTTATAGCCCGCCCGAGTTTTGAGGGTATTCATCAGGTTGCCCGGCACTTTTTAACCTCATCCGAACCTCGCGCCTTACTCTGCTTTTGGGCGCTCAACTGAGGTTTCAAGCTTAATTCCCACAGTATTCATTCTGTGGTTTATTCTTTAACCAATACACCACCCAAACCTTCGCATACCCGAGAATCGCTCATGGAGCCTAACGCTACGCCCGCTAAAATCCTGCAACAGTTACATGAAGCCTTGGCTGCGGGGGTGGTTTTGCCGCCTTCTAGCGTGCGCTTGGTGTTAATAAGCTTGCTCAGCCGGGGCCATTTGTTGTTGGAAGATGTGCCCGGTGTGGGCAAAACCACGCTGGCTAAACGCTTGGCAGCGCTGGTGACGGTGCCGTTTAAACGGGTGCAGGGAACGCCGGATTTAACCCCTGCGGATCTGATCGGCAGCAGCCATTACGACAGTAAAACCGACAGCCTGCGCTTTTTGCCCGGCCCTATTTTCACCAGTTTTTTGCTGTTGGATGAACTCAACCGGGCAAGCCTTCGCACCCAGGCGGCGCTGCTGGAGGCGATGGGGGAGAACACGGTGACGCATGAGCGCAAAACCCGTCCCTTGGCCGAGACGTTTTGGGTGATTGCCACGCAAAACCCGGTGGAGTTTATCGGCACTTATCCCTTAGCCGAGGCGCAGTTGGATCGCTTTTTTATGCGGATTCACCTGGGCTACCCAAGCCCTGGCGAGGAGGTAAAAATCCTGCTGTTGGCGCAGGGCAGGCTTGAGGCACCGATGCCGGTGTTGAACGAGGAATCGCTAATTAAGCTACAAGCGTTGGTATCGCGCATTAAGGTGGATAACAAGATTTTGGAGTATGTGGCGCGCCTGGCCCAGGCCACGCGGGAGCATTCGCGCCTGCGTTTGGGGGTTAGCCCCAGGGCCAGTATCGACCTGGTAAAAGCCTGCCAGGCGATGGCGCTGGTTTGCGGCCAAAGTTTTGTAACGCCTGCAATGGTGGTGGAGCTGATCAAACCCATCTGGGGCCACCGTTTGGTGCTGCGTCAGGCGGGGGAGCGGTTTGAGTCTGTTTTGGATGACATCACGCAAAAAACCGCAGCGCCTGCGATGCCCAAGGAGCCGGGCAATGAGAAGCCTGGGGAAGCGCCTAAAGAAGCGGGGCGACGCGGGGTTAAGGGTTCGCTCAACACCAAAGACTCACTCAACATCCAGGCTGATGATCCGGATGGGCACTAGTGTTTTAACGGCGGCCAATCCCCTCAGCCGGGATTTTTGGGCGCATCAACCGCCAGGGGTTTATCTGGCGGTGGCGGTGGTTGGCCTGTTGTTGCTGCTTATTATTACCGGCCAGCAGTTGTTGTGGTTGCCGCTGTGCGCAGGGCTTGCAAGCCTTGTGTTGTGCTGGGCCTGGCCGTTTTGGGTGCTGTCGAGTTTGACGCTTCACGCCCGTTGTTTAACGCCTTTGCGGCAGGGGGAGGCGGCGCTGTGGCACGTAGAACTGCGCAGCCGTTTGCCGCTGTGGGGGTTGTCACTTTTTGGCCCTTTGGGCTTGCGCTGGGATGGGTTTATTCCTGGCCGCAGCGCCACATTAAACCTGCGCGCACGGCCGTTGGTGGCGGGCGCGCACGAGGGCAGCTGGCATTGCAGCGTGTATTATCCTTTTAACCTGTGGAACGCATCGCGCAGGCTGCCTGCACCTGCTTTGACGATTCTGCCGGGTTTGGAGCCTATCAACTATTTACCTGTACCGGAGCCAGAACCCGGCACAGTGCGCCGGGCGCTGGTGTGTTTTGACAGCCAGGACGAATTCAACCTGGGGGAAGGCATTAACCACACCCAAGTGGTGCAACTGAAACTGCTGGCCAACCTGTGCCGGGCGCTGGTGGCCAAGGGGTATGAGGTGTGCTTGGCCTGCGGCCAGGGCCTACTCACCATTCCCGCCTACAGTGGCAGCTTTGGGCCGCTGGATGAAGCGCTGGTGCAGGCGCAAAACACACCGGCGCGCGCGCAGGATTTACTCGCCCGCTACAACGCCCGCCCGGATGCCCACCTGCTTATCCTGCCGCAACTGTTGCAACAGGCGCTTCTGCCCGAGAGTTTCCCCGGCCAGATACTCTGGCAATTGCTGTTTGATGAGGCGCGCTTTAACCACCCGCTAAGCCGGGGCAAGCATCAGCACAAGCGGCTTAACGCCCACCACTGGCAGTGGGTGATTGAACCGCAACAAGCCTTAGCGCGGTTGTTTTATGCCGGTTAGCCTGTGGCGACAAATACTGGCGGTGGCCTTAACTGCTCCCAGTGCCGCAGCCTTACTCAGCCTGTGGCTGCCGTGGAACATGGCATTGCTGGCGGGGGTTGTGTGTGCGGGCATCCTGCTGGGCCAATGGCTGCTGGCCCATACGGAGGGGGATCAAACCCGCCTGCTGCTCAGCTCCCAATGGAGCCTATTTGCCAGCCTGCTGCTGAGTTTAGGCGCCATTTGGTGGTTGGGGCCGCTGGCGGCACTGGCTGCGGCACTAAGCTTGGTGCCGGGCTGGGCCTGGTTTAGCCATCCGGGCCTGCGGGCTTTTATCCTGCAATTGAGCGCCTCAGGCCTAAGCCTTTTGCTCGCCCTAAGCCTGGGGCAAGATGCCGAATTGGCGCTGTTATGCGCGCTCTACCTGCCCGGCCTTTGGCTGTGTTTGATGCCATCCACACCCATGCACTCAAGCGAGCCGGAACCGCTGGAGACCCAACAAACAGTGGGCGCTCAGCGACAACTGGCGAGCGCCCAACCACCACCGGCCAAAAGCAAAATCACACTCAATGGCCTCAGTTACGCCTTAGCGCCGGTTTTATTGCTCGCTTTAAGCAGTGTTTTTTTCCTGCTCAGCCCGCGCATTCAAGGCGCTGCTTGGCTTGCACTCACACCTACGGCCAAGCTGCATCTGGGCAGCGGCACGCCCGCAAGCAATCCGCAAAATACCGCCAACCATCTGCAACAACACTGGCTGCTCAGCCCCTATAGCGAACCCAAAAACCCGCCCGCACCCAGCGCCTTCCCGGCCTTTGGCGAGCGTTTCGCACTCAACCAACTGCCGGTACAACCCGCCCAAGGCCCACTCATAGCACGCATCAAAAGCCCCTTGAGCTTGAACCTTCAAGTGAGCCGCTTTGACCATTTTGATGGCACCCATTGGATCAACACCGCCCAGCAACAAGAACCCATCGCACTGCCCGCCGACGGATTAACCTGGGGCAATGCCAGCCGCATAAGCCTGCACATCCACTGGCTGCGGCCCAACACACACGCCTTGGCCGTACCGGGTGGCTGGCAATGGCTGCACGCCCCAAGCGATGCATTACTCCTGAGCGCCCAAGGCCTTGCGCTGCCACAAATGCCGCCGCCGGGGTTTAGTTATAGCGTCCGCAGCCACGGCCTTTCACTGGATGGCCACTGGGTGGCCCAACAGGATGGCGTACAACACCCCAACTACCTGCAAATTCCCGACACCCTGCAAAAACCCCTGCACACCTGGCTAGCCGCCAACCTGCCGAACCTCCCCGGCCCTTGGCAACAGGCGCAATGGCTGGAACACCACCTGCAAACACAGTACAGCGCCGACCGAGAAGCGGTGGTGCCGTCTTATCAGCGCGACCCCATTCTGTTTTACCTCAACGAACAACACCAAGGCCGCAGCGAAACCGCAGCCAGCGCCCTCACCCTGCTGCTGCGCAGCCTCAACATTCCCGCCCGCTTAAGCTGCGGCTGGGCGCTGCAACAGCGCAACCCCTTCACAGGGCTATTCCACCTCACCGAGGCCTCCGCCCACTGTTACAGCGAGGCCTTTATCAACAACCACGGCTGGGTGGAACTGGAACCCTCCCCCCTCTACGCCCGCCGCTCCAGCCCGCGCGCCTTAAGCCTCGGCGCCGAAGCCGCACTCTTCGCCCTTAACGGCAAACCCTCTTGGCTTGCGGCCCTATTATTAGCCCTGTGCGCCACTGCCGTACTGGGGTTGCTGGCCTGGGGTGTATGGCGGCTATGGCCTGTCATCTGGCACAGCCCGCCACTCAAACGCTACCGCCTCAAACGCCTAGCCGCCCGAACCGTCTCCCAAACCGACCCCGCCGCCGAAAGCCTGGCCAACCTCATCGCGGCCTGCCAACTCATCGGCTACCACTTCCCCCCCGGCACCGGCATCCGCCCCTGGGCCTGCCTATGGCAAACCCTAGTACCCCAGTTCGATGCCGACACCTACTGCAACCACTACCACCACCATCACTTCGGCCTAAACACCCAAGGCGACATCACCGCCCAACAGCAAACGCTGCTTAAGCAATTAAGCGAAATGCCCTGGCGGGAATTGGTGCGTTGGGTGAACACAAGTGAGAACGCTTAAAAAACCTTAACAGCACACACTCTAGGGCGGGTCTTTAGACCCGCGCGGACGGTGTTGTCGCTCAAAATTATCCTAGAAACCTCAGTTGAGCGCCCAAAAGCTGTGCAATCCATTGATGTGAATAGTGAAAGTTAAAAATGAAGGGCAACCTTATTGGTTGTTCGAAATTTTTAACTTTTGCTAGACGTACCAAGGACTTGCGCAGACTTGGGTGATCCAACTGAGGTTTCTAGGTTCAACTGAGGTTTCTAGGATTATGTGTGTAAAAACACGGATTTTGCTTGTGCGGTTTTTATTGAATGTATGCTTGCCTGCGGGTAGCGCCGCAGGCATAACCCGCACTACGAGTGAGCCAAATAGTTACCCTTAATTACCCTCACCGGACGCTCAACTTCAGTTTCTAGGCTCAAAATTTGTAACCCTATTTTCTATATTCGAGTGTCATCCCAGCGTAGGGGCACAATTCATTGCGCCCAATGAAACAACCGGAATCATCAACCAAAGCGCGATGAATCGCGCCCCTACAGGGTGATCCAACTGAGGTTTTTAGGCTAAACAGTTACCAAAATTTTTGCCCGGTTGCTCTTGGCCGCGCCATTGGGTAAGGTGCAAGCGCCCCATCAACCCTCCCCGTTGTTGATTCCACTACAGTTCAGGCCTAATGAATAAATCCAGCGAAAAAGAAAAACTCCTCATCATCGAAGACGACATCGGCCTACAAAGCCAGCTGCGTTGGCATTTCGACCAGTACGAAGTCATCATTGCCGGATGCCGCGAAGAAGCCATCGCCGCAGTCCGCCTGCACGAACCCCCGATTATTTTGCAGGATTTAGGCCTGCCCCCCGATGACGAAGGCGTGGAAGAAGGCTTCCGCTGCATTCGGGAAATCACCGCCCTGCTGCCCATCGCCAAAATAATTGTCATGACCGGCAATAGCGATTACGAAAACGCCGTGCGCGCCATTGCGATGGGCGCTTACGATTTTTATCAAAAACCCGTAAACGCAGAAACCCTCGACTTAATCCTGCAACGCGCCTTCCATATTTACCGCCTAGAAGAACAAAACCGCATCCTAAAAGAACAACAACAAGCCCCGCTGGACGGCATCATCGCCTGCGACCCGGCCATGTTAAAAATCTGCCGCACCATCGAAAAACTCGCCCCCTCCAATGTCACCTGCACACTCACCGGCGAAAGCGGCACCGGCAAAGAAGTACTCGCCCGCGCCCTGCACCGCCTAAGCCCCCGCGCAGAGGGCCGCATGATGGCCATCAACTGCGCCGCCGTGCCGGAAAACCTGATGGAAAGCGAATTGTTCGGCTACGAAAAAGGAGCCTTTACCGGAGCCGCCAAACGCACCATCGGCAAAATTGAAACCGCCAACGAAGGCACATTATTTTTAGATGAAATTGGCGATATGCCACTGCCATTACAAGCAAAATTATTGCGTTTTTTACAAGAGCGCACCATTGAACGCGTAGGGGGCCGCGAAGATATTCCCGTCGATGTACGCGTGGTGTGCGCCACCAATAAAAATTTACAACAAATGGTAAAAGACGGAACATTTCGCGAAGATTTATATTATCGAATTTGCGAAATGGAAATTCATATCCCGCCGCTGCGCGAACGGCTTGGCGATAAATTATTATTAGCGCGGCATTTTTTGCGCATTTATTCCGAACAAAATAACTCCGCCGTATCCGGTTTTAGCCAAGAGGCCGCCGAATCCATCGAAGCCTACGAATGGCCCGGCAATATTCGCGAAATGGAAAACCGCATTAAACGCGCCGTAGTCATGTGTGAAGATAAAAATATCAGCTCCGTTGATTTAGGCTTAGTATCCAGCGATGGCGTGAGCATTAATTTGCGCCAAGTACGCCTACAAGCCGAACGCAGCGCCATTCTCAAAGCCTTAGCATTAAAAGAAAATAATATATCCGCCGCCGCCAAACTGTTAGGCGTAACGCGCCCCACACTTTATGATTTATTAAAAAAATATAATGTGAATTTACCGGGGGAAGCATTGTAAAGGCGCAAAAAAATACCGCCGATAAAAATATTGCAATTACCGTGCAACATTAAACCCAAAACCTAAAACCTAAGCAACTCTTCAGCACACACTGTAGGGTGGGTCTTTAGACCCGCGCAGACGGTGTTGTCGCTCAAAATTAAGTGTGTAAAAACACGGATTTTAGTTGTGCGGTTTTTATTGAATGCGTGCTAGCGCGGGTGCCGGTTTACGCAATTGGATGGGAAAGAGGCCCAACTGCGTAAACCGGCAAATGGAAGCAGGCCCTAGGATTATCCCAGGCTAATCGCATCCCCCCATTGAAAACCCACACCCGCAACCCCAATTAGAGCAGCTGGATTTTCCAACTGCGCCCGCCGCTGTTTACACCGCCCATGCCATTCCACAACCCAAAGAGGAGACTAATTCATGTCCCAAGAGGCTATTAAAGAGACCCGTGGTTTTGCCACAGAAGCCAAACAACTTCTGCACTTAATGATCCACTCCCTGTATTCCAACAAAGAAATATTCCTGCGCGAATTAATCTCCAACGCCTCCGATGCTGCCGACAAACTGCGTTTTGAAGCCCTACATAACCCCAGCTTATTAGAAGGCGACCCGGAATTACGCATTCGCATCAGCTACAACAAAGACACCCGCACCATCACCATCAGTGATAACGGCATCGGCATGAGCCGAGATGAAGCCATCAACAACCTAGGCACCATTGCCAAATCCGGCACCGCACAATTTTTAGAAAATTTAAATAATGACCAGAAAAAAGATTCCCGTTTAATTGGGCAATTTGGTGTGGGTTTTTATTCGGCTTTTATTGTGGCCGAAAAAGTAGAAGTGCTCACACGCCGCGCCGATTTACCCGCACATGAAGCCGTATTATGGGAATCCGTCGGCGAAGCCGATTACTCCATCGCACAAGCCGAAAAAGCCGAACGCGGCACCACAATTATTCTGCATTTAAAAGCCGGTGAAGATGAATTTGCCGATGGCTGGCGCCTGCGCTCCATCATTAAAAAATACTCCGACCATATCGCCCTGCCGATTGTGATGGAAAAAGAACATTTTGGTGAAGACGCCAAAGACAAACCCGCAGAAGACGAAACCATCAACCGCGCCACCGCACTCTGGACACGCTCACGCAGCGAAGTAAAAGACGACGAATACACCGAATTTTACAAACACATCAGCCACGATTTTAACGCCCCACTCAGCTGGAGCCACAACCGGGTTGAAGGCAAACTCGATTACACCAGCTTATTATATTTACCCGCCAAAGCACCGTTTGACATGTTCAACCGCGACGCCGCCCGTGGCTTAAAACTTTATGTGCAACGCACATTTATCATGGACGACGCAGAACAATTTTTACCGCTTTATTTACGTTTTATTAAAGGTGTAGTGGACTCCAACGATTTATCCTTAAACGTCTCCCGGGAAATTTTACAAAAAGATCCCAACATCGACAGCATGAAATCCGCCCTCACCAAACGCGTACTGGACATGCTGGATAAAATGGCCAGTTCCGAACCGGAAAATTACCAAAATTTTTGGGACACCTTCGGCCAAGTATTTAAAGAAGGCCCAGCTGAAGATTACGCCAACCGCGAAAAAATCGGCAAATTACTGCGTTTTTCCACCACCTTTACCCATGCCGCCGCTCAAGACCAATCGCTTGATCAATACATTGAACGCATGAAAGACGGCCAAGAAAAAATATATTACGTAGTAGCAGACAACCACAACACCGCCAAAAACAGCCCGCATATTGAAGTGTTCCGCAAAAAAGGCATTGAAGTTTTATTGCTCTCTGACCGCATTGACGATTGGTTAGTCGGCCACCTGCGCGACTACAAAGAAAAGGCATTCCAAGACGTTACAAAAGGGGAATTAGATTTAGGCTCGGTAGAAACTGAAGAAGAAAAACAACAACACGAACAAGCCGAAAAACAATTCGAAAGCCTTGCCGAGCGCATGAAAAAAATTCTAGCCGAGCAAGTAACCGACGTGCGCATCACCCACCGCCTCACCGATTCCCCCGTCTGTTTAGTGGTGGGCGAAGATGAAATCGGCAGCCAAATGCGCCGCCTGCTGGAATCCGCCGGGCAAAAAGTGCCCGTAAGCAAACCCACCATCGAACTGAACCCCACCCACCCCCTGGTAGTTAAACTCGACCAAGAGGCCGACGAAGACCGCTTCTCAGACCTTGCCAAAGTCTTGTTCGACCAAGCAAGCCTAGCTGAAGGCGGCCACTTAGAAGACCCTGCGGCTTATGTGGCGCGGTTAAATAAATTATTGCTGGAATTAGTAAAATGAGAGCTTTGCACGAAACAAACATTCGACGGATATATGTAGGATAATGCCCCTCACCCACCGCGCGTGAAAATCGATTATGTCCTGGAAAAACCTCAAACAATACAGCCTGGCGGATTCACTCGTAGTGGAACACGCAGCCATTACAGAGCTAGATGCCATCCACGATTTAATTGATTGGTCGCGTTTCGAAACGATACTTGCAGGCATTCACAACAAAGCGCGGGGCGAGCAAGCCTGGCCGCCGCTCATGATGTTTAAGGCGCTGATTCTGC